>JACPFG010000115.1:0-8166 GCA_016183125.1 Deltaproteobacteria bacterium | reverse complement strand
GGGATGGGTCACGAGCCGCATGTACTCATACGCCACCTGCCAACTGAGGTAGTAGGGATCGGGCCGCTTCAGCAGCCCTTCAAGAAAGGTCCGTGTCGCTCGGTGTTCCGCAAATTCCTCAAAATGCGCATAGATGAAGATATTCGTATCGACGGCCAGTGCCATGGGAGGTTACTGGGGATGGTGAAGCGGATGTTCCTCCAAGAGGTCATCCAACGACGCCCGGTCTGCAATATCTATCCCTGGTTGGGGACCGTTTCCGCGATGGAGGGGAATCCGGATGTGCGGCGCACGCGCAGTGGACACCGAATTCAATGCCCTTCGCAGGAGCTCGTTCAGCACAGCCTTGAGCGTCGTCCCCCGCTGCTTACTGAGCTGTTTTACCCGCGAATAAATCGCATCATCCAGTAACAATGTGGCCCGTCTCATGTCTCGTATGACAGCATAAGAACATATCAGATGTCAATATAAAACATATTTGGTGTGGCAGCTCACCACTGCTAATTATCGGTGCGCGGCGGAGCAAGGCCGAGGTGCTCAACTGCGGCGATGTGGGGGCGCTTCAACCTGGCGGGATCAAATCCCTTTCGGTGAGGATGTGCTCATGGCGTTCAACGGTTTTCTCTACCTGGATCAGTCGTTGATCCAGTTTCGCATCCACCTTGGCAATCTCGTGTTTTAACTCGTGCGCTATTTGATCCAATTTATTCGCAGTTTGATCCAATTTATTCGCAGTTTGATCCAATTTATTCGCAGTTTGATCCAATTTATTCTCGAGTCGATTGAGTCGATGGCTATGTTCCTGAGTCGTCGATGTCAAGAGCTGTAGTTGGTCATCCACTTTCGCAAACCGGTCATCCATCCGGGTGATCAACCGCTCTTCCACGCCTTCCACCTTCTCAATCACCAACTGCATCTGCGAGCGCATCTCTTCAATCAGAATGGCATTGTAATGGGCAGGGCTGTCCAGCGCGGACTTTCCTTTTTCCCTGGAGGTTCTTTCCATGGGTGGAGAGGATTTTTTAATCCTGGACACATCAGTTTCCTATAAAACTTCTATGGGTGCGTCAATGATTTTGCTAGGAGCCTGAAGGGGTCAACACCGCCAGTCCATAACGGTTGCGTTCCTGGCTAGCATCTGCTATCCGCACCAACTCCGACGCCTTATGATCTCTATTTACAGCAACCGATATCGGCGGTGGCGCTATTGGCTGTGCGGCGTTTTTTGTCTTGTGGGGGGAGTAGCCTTAGCTCAGACGCCGATTGATGGGCCGGGGCATGGCGCCCACACGATCCGCGCAACTCTATCAGAGGCGATTCGCCTGGCCCTCCAGAATAACGCCAAGGTTCGTGCCGGTGACCACACAGTGGCAGCGGCCGAGGCTCAGTTGCGAGAGGCCTTTGCAGGAGGTTGGCCGATATTCGACTATGAATACAACACCGGTCCGATGCCTCGCGATGTGAGCGATGCCGTACAGAGTTTTGTGCAGGGTCATCTCTCCTGGCATCAACGGGGCAAGCTCGCCATTGGGGTTCCCCTATATGCCTTCGGCAAGATCAAGCTGGCCAAGGCCCTGGCAGGACAGGGGATAGCTGCGGCAGGCGATCAGCAGGGACAGGAGTCCGCAGCTGTAGTAACCAAGGTGCGCCAGATCTATTACGGCATCCAGTTGGCCGGGGAGATCGGTCGTCTCTTGACCGATGCGATTCAGAAGGTCACAACGAAGATCGCCGAGGGCGAGTCGGACGAAGTGGGAGCGGCGGAAACGGCGCCGGAAGATGCGGCTGCGCGGCCCTCGCCGATCGACCGCCTCCGCCTGCGCACCTTTCGAGCGGAGTTGCAAAAACGGCTGGCGGAGACGCGGATGAAACAGACTTTGGCCCGAGAGGGGTTGCGCCTGCAAATGGGGCTTCCGCCGGGTACTATGGTAGCCCTGGCCCAGACGAGACTGGCGCCGGTCCACGAGCGGCTGCCCGCGTTAGCCGTCTATCAGGATGCCGTTCTTACCCACCGTCCGGAGGCGCGCCTGATCGAGGCGGGTATGGAGGCCAAGCGATTGCAGGTGGCCCTTGAGCGGCGCAAGCCGCTGCCGGATGTGGGACTGGGCGGATTTTTTGAGTTGGGCCGCACTTTTCCGGCCGTGGAAAATGTGACGACTACCGATGATTTCACCAATCCATTCCGCTTCACGCGCGCCGGCCTGGGGGTACAGGTGAAGGGACGGTTCGATCCGCACGGGCAGTCAGCGCGGGTGGAGAAACTAGAGCAGGAATACCTAAAGGCGAATCTGGAGCGCGGTATTGCGCGAGAGGGGCTGCTGCTTGAGGTGCAAGAGGCCTACCTAAAGGCAAAATACGGCGTGGAACAGTTGCAGCGCGCCAGGGAAACAGAGAAGGTGGTTAGGCAACTGGTATTTCTAACGCGCAGCAATTACGAACTGGGGATAGGCGAGAAGCAGGAATATGCGGAGTCGCTTCAGTTGTTGCTCTTGACACGGAGCCAGTATTATGAGGCTGTCTTTCAGTATAACGTTGCCGTGGCGGAGCTAGAGCAGAAGGCAGGGCTCGTCCACGCCGCGTCTTCTGACTAAAGGAGAGCGGGTGATGCAAACGACATGCGAGCGTATCAGTGCGTTTGTTGTCTGCGCCGTGATGGGGTGGGCGGGGATAGCGGCGGCTATGCCGGACGCCCCGTGGCGCGAGGTCGTGCAACCGTGGTTGTCCTACCGCGGTCGGACATTTGCCGAGGGCGGTAAGACTCCGACCCATGCCATTCGAGAGCTTGATCAGATGCTCGGCCGCTACCACACGGGGACGAATCTCAGCCCTGCGCAAATTGAGGAGAACCAGCAGATTAAGCACCAAGTGCTGCACGGAACCTTCGACATCCGCGAGCTCTGTCGCGTCGCGCTAGGTCGACACTGGACCGGGCTTACCGATACCGAGCGCAATGGTTTCGTCCAGCTTATGATAGATCTGCTGGAGGAGAAGGCGATCCTGTCGAAGGAACAGGGCCAGAAGAAGACGAAGGGCGGCAGTGTCTATGCCGTCTCCTATCGCGGCGACAAGTTCCTCGATCCGATCAAGAGCAGGGCGCTGACGCGGACAAATGTGTCGGTCACATCCGAAGGAGTGCGGGTGGATCTCGATTATAAGCTGCGGCGCAACAGCGACCAGTGGAAGATCTACGACGTTATTGTCGACGGATCTAGCTTGGCCGAAAATTATCAGTATCAGTTCGACAGCATAATCACTAAAAACGGATTTCCGGAGCTCGTTCGACGGATGGAGAAAAAACTAGGCGAGATTCGGACCCAAAAGGCCCAATGACGTACAAACGATGTGTCATCCTTCTGGCTGATGGGGCGCGGGCCGATTGTTTCGAGGAGCTCCTGGCGGCCGGGCGACTGCCGCATATAAAGCGGCACCTTGTCGCGCGCGGCGCATCAGTGCGCGGTGTGACGGCGTTTCCCTCCACGACCGGTCCCGCATATCTCCCATTTCTTACCGGTTGCCTCCCCGCCACATGTAACGTCCCTGGCATACGTTGGGTGGATAAACGGGCGCTTGCACGCGGCCGTTACACCCTGTTCGGCCCGGAGGGGGCGCGCAGTTACGTGGGGATCGAAACATTTAGAATTAACGGCGACATGCGGCCGGAAATCGGAACGCTCTTCCAGCTCCTGCCGCGCAGCTATTCCATCTTTAACTCCGTCTGCCGAGGGATCAGGCCCGGCGGGAACCGGACGCGAATCATGCGCATCTGGTACTGGTATTATGCCCACTTAACCGATCGCTGGCAGTTCGTCGACTCTGCGGCCACAGATAAACTTCTTGCGCTCACGCGCAGGGACTTCCAATTCGCGTTCGTTGTCTTTCCCGCCATCGACGAATATGCCCATGCCACCGATCCACGCCACCCACGGGTGCTGGCTGCCTACGAGGGGGTGGACCAAGCGGTCGGATTGCTGGCCGAGCGGTTGCAACGACTCAGGCGTTATGACGACACGCTCATATGGATAGTAAGTGATCATGGATTATCGGCAACTAAGAATCACTTTTGCGTCAACACATTTCTGGAGGAGCGCGGTATCCGGACGCTTTATTATCCGCTTGTATTCAAACGCGGCTGCGTCGCCGCAAACATGATGTCGGGAAACGGAATGACCCATCTCTACTTCCGCCATCCGGACGGCTGGGAGGGGCCGATGGACGCAACTATGTTGGGGCGGATCCATCCCGGCCTGCTTGCAGAATTGACGAAGCCGCCGGCTGTAGACCTTCTGGCAGCGCGAGAGGCAGACGGTTCGATACTGATCTTGAACCGTAGAGGGAGGGCACGCCTGCGCCTGGAGGGGGATTGGCTGAAGTATGAGGTGGATGGGGCAGATCCCTTCGGTTACGGGGCCTTGCCCCTGCGGATGCGGGCCGATGAGCAACTACAGCATACGATTGCAAGCGATTATCCCGACGGTCTCTATCAACTGGCGCATATCTTTACCTCGCCTCGCACAGGCGATGTGGTCTTAAGCGCCGCGCCCGGTTTTGACCTTAGGGATGCCTATGAGGTGCCGGAACACAGATCCTCCCACGGATCGCTCCACCGAGATCATATGTGCGCTCCGATCATCTGCAGCGCCCCATTGCCCACCGGTCCTATGCGCACGGTGGATGTCTTCCCGCTGCTCCTTACCATGATGGGACGCGCAGTCCCCCAGAAAATTGACGGCCGAGCGTTGTTTTAGGCGCGTCGAGCGGGGTTAGGATATCCCCCACGCCGCTCCAGGTTCGATCATATGAAGCCGGTCGACGCATTGACGCTCCTCTGCGAACCGGCGGAGGCGGGCCAGCTTCCGCTCCCAGGCCGAGGCCCAGCCGAAACTCCCCCAATGGATCGGGATGGCGTGGCCGGCCTTAAGGTCGAGGAAGGCCTGAAGGAGTTCCAGAGGTGTTAGCGAGCGGCCCAGGTGCAGGCGAGCGGGTAATATGGTCGTCAGCGGCAGCAGGGCGACATCGATTGCGTGAAGGTGGCCCACCTCGCGAAAGTGGGTCCCGTAGGCCGTATCTCCCGCGAAATATATCCGGCGATCACCGGCCGTGATCAAGTAGGCGCTGACGTTTGGATAGCGCCAGCCGGGAAGCAGTCTCCCTCCCGGATGCCTGACAGGGACGGGGAGGATCTGTAGTCCTTCACGGAGTGGATGTGGCGTCCAGTGCGCGCATTCTACGACCGGATTATTGATGAACCTATGCAGCAGGGCCCCCAACTTGGGCGGGACGATCACAGGGACATTGCTCGGAATATATTTGAAGCTCTCAATATCTAGGTGATCTAAGTGCCCATGGCTCACCAAGACGGCGGCAAGGCCCGGCAGCGAGCCCGGCAACGGGCCAAGCGCCTTGTGCCGTCGCCACCAGAACATCCGCCGACCGAGATGAGGGTCGGTGAGTACGACACCCTGCGGTGTGTCGATCAACGTGGTGGCGTGCCCTAAGAAGGTAATCTCGATGCGATCTTGCATTTGATCGCTACTTAGTGCTTAAGCGCGGCCCTTCGCAATGGAATTTTACCGGCCGACAATCGTGTGACGTGGTCCGCTTCGGGCCCTTCTGCGGCGTCGCATTGCCATCCGGGAACCCGCCCCCGCCCCCCGACCGCTCTCACGCGGCACGCCGCACAAGGAATATTATGGCGCGTTGGGAAATGACACAGAGGACGAGACTCTACCCGTTTTCCCCTCACGGCCCCGGCGCCGCCTGCCCCGCCGTTATGACGGCGTCCATAGGGGATTGAGGGTGCGGACGGTCCCGTCGGTCAGGAGCGCACAGGTGTGATGCCCACCGGCAGCGGTTTCACTCGATGGTTAAGCCGAGCCGGGCGGGATTCTTCAAGAGGTCTCGCACATAATCAAGAAACGCGTCGATATCGCTCAAGCGATTCTGGAGGATGTCCAAAATTTCCCGAGGCCCGACCTCGTAATAAAAATGGGTAAGGCGGGTACGATAGCCCGCCATGGGCGCGAGCCCCTTGTTGACAAATTCCAACGGAACGACCTCCCGTTCACCGAGGAGGCGCGCGATCTCCTTGTATTCCGTCGCCCTCCCTCCGGGGAGGCGAGAAAGAATATGGGAGCCGATGTGAAAGACTCCCTCGAGGGCCTGACGGAGATAGAATTGCGCGAGCGCAAAATTGTCCCCCCGCTTTTCAAATTCGCCGACAGGGAGTGTGGCCAACTCGCGAAGGCGGGAAAGATCCCGCTGGATGCCGTCGATCCGAGGGAGAATGGACTGTTTCTTGAGGGCCTTCACGAGGGCTCCAGGAGGGCTCGATCGAACTCCCGAAGGATCGGCCTGTAGTCACAGTAGGCGAGCGTGGTCCTTTCCTCGAAATCTAGGCGGAAATCCGATGACACCTCGAAAACAGGCTGCCCGTGCGCCACCACATCGAATCGCAGTTCCAAAGGGGCCCGTTGCAAAAAGACGATATCGAGTCGGTCACTGTTGTCGACAGCCTGGCTCAAGAGACCAAACAGGGAGAGATAGAGCTCGTTCGTCCCCACAGAGAGTCGGCGCGGATCAGTCACCACGACGCCGACATCGATGTCCGAGAGCGGCCCCTCCATCCCTTCGGCATGGGAACCGAACAGGTACACGATGCCGACACCGAGAGAAGTAAGCCGTTTTCGATCTTCGAGCGATAGCGATACGCGCATACACGGCCGATCATACGGTAAGCCGCCCCGAAATTCAAGGATTGTACATCATTCCCTCTTTACGGCCCCGGGAGCGGCGTCCGGAGGGGGTTGAGGGGGAGGAAGATTGCACTGAAGTTCTCGGTGCCTAAAACTTCACCGGCGTGGGTACGAGCTTGTTCACCGTTGTGCCATCCCCCAGCGCGCCATAACTATTGTACCCCCAGCAGCGGGCGGTCCCGTCGGTCAAAACCGCGCAGGTGTGCCCCCAGCCGGTCGCGACCGAGGTGACACCAGTTAGCCACGGGACGGGGGTGGGCGTGAGTTTGCCCGTCGTTGTCCCATCGCCAAGGGTGCCTACCCCATTGCCCCCCCAACAGCGGACGGTTTTGTCGGTCAGGAGTGCTGACCCCGGTGAGCCCCGGGACGGGGGTGGGCGTGGACTTGCTCTCCTGTGTCCCATCGCCCAGTTGGCCCGCGTCATTGCCCCCCCAACAGCGGACGGTTTCGTCGGTGAGGAGCGCGCATGTGTGAAACCCGCCGGCCGCAAGGGCGGTGACCCCGGCGAGACCGGGGATAGCGGTGGGCTTGGACTTGTTATTTGTCGTCCCATCTCCCAGTTGGCCATCACCATTCCATCCCCAACAGCGGACAGTCTTGTCCGTCAGGACCGCACAGGTGTGAGCAACGCCGGCCGCGAGGGCGGTGACTCCGGCGAGTCCGAGAACGGCGGTCGGTGTGAGCTTGTCCTCCGTTGTCCCTTCGCCCAGTTGGCCATACCCATTGTGCCCCCAACAGCGCGCGGTCCCGTCGGTCCCGAGCGCGCAGGTATGCACTTCGCCGGTCACGAGGGCGGTGACCCCGGCGAGACCGGGGATAGCGGTGGGCTTGTACTTGTTATTTGTCGTCCCATCTCCCAGTTGACCAACCCCATTGCCCCCCCAGCAGCGGGCGGTCCCGTCGGTCAAAACCGCACAGGTGTGCCGCCAGCCGGCCGCGAGGGCGGTGACCCCGGTGAGCCCTTGGACGGCGGTGGGTGTGAACTTCTCGATCTTTGTCCCATCGCCTAGTTGGCCAGCCAGATTCAACCCCCAGCAACGGACGGTCTTATCGGTGAGGAGAGCGCAGGTGTGGGCGTTGCCAGCCGCGAGGGCGGTGACCTGACATGCCGACTTCTCCTGCGTGGGATTGGCGACGGTGGGACAATTGTCGAAGAGATCGGGGGCGCCATCGCCGTCGTCATCCGGGAGTTTCGCCCAATCCAGGGCACATTGGGCAGATTGGTTGGCGGGCGTGACACACGTCGCACCGGCTTGAAGATCGCTACACTTGAGGGTGACGGCGTTTGCTATCCCGCCGTCACAGGCCTGCTCTTGCAAGAATGCGGGGCCCTTGCAGGTGTCGGAGTTGGTTTTGATCAGACCTCCTACGATCCCGGCAGTCACACTCCCCGGTTGCGTGACCGAGAGATCGA
>JACPFG010000110.1 GCA_016183125.1 Deltaproteobacteria bacterium | reverse complement strand
GAGGCCTCAATATCTTCCGAAGAGGGGAAAGGGAGTTCAGCTGGAGACAAGTTGAGCATGCTCCCTTTGTCTCCTGTTGCGCCGTTTTCAGTGCCAGAACTTACGCAGGCGCTGATGAAGACCAGAAAAGATAATGACAAAATCCAATTGCGTTTCATGACGGGTAGAAGTCATATGCTCCCCGCAAGCTGATGTCAAGGGGGCGGGGGGGGCGTCAAAAAATCCGTTTGCAACACCGCCTCCCTTTGAAAAATTAATTGGGGCACCTCTAAAAACTCCGGTTTGAATTTACAGGGTCTTCGCGTTTCCGAGTGGGTAAAAGCGGGGACTTAGAGTCCCCCCTCTTAGAATAAGAGGGGGTTAGGGGGAGTTACCCTCCTGAACATGCGATTGCATGAGTGCAGCCCAGATGCTCTCCATCACCGCTGCCGTCTCTTGAAGCACTTGGTTGTCCCAAAAACGGATGACCGCAATTCCATGGCGGCGCAGAAGATATTTCATCGTTCGTAACTCCCCCCGTCCCCCTCTTCACCGAAGAGAGGGGGGGGCCGCTACTCGTCTGAGCAGCCGCCCCATTTTTGGTTTGGGCTGCGCTCTTCATGCCAAGTTTTTCCATCCCGTCAATCGCTGTTTTCTTCAGTCCCCATGTGGCTTTCCGTTACACAAACCACCGCAATTTACCCACTCAACTCCACGATGACCCAGTTTTAAGGGACTTCTCCACTATTCCTTGCACTGTTCGTAAACCAACCCCCACCGGACGCCGCGGTCGCTGATGGTGTGTCCAAATTTTCATCTTGTATTTATCCCAAAAATGGGATATTTATCTTCAATGAAGTGGATCGTTCGTGCGCCGCGGGATGTTGAAAAGGTGCTCAGGAGGTTGCCGAAGGAGGTTGGAAGACTTTTTGAGGCGCTTGTGACTGATCTGGAAAACGAGGGGCCCTTCCCAAAGGGATAGCAAGTTGGTCACTTGGGCGGGGAGTGGAAAGGATACCTGAAGGCAAAATTGAAGCGAGATTATCGGGTCATTTATCGTTATGTATCGAACATCATTACGATCGTTATCGAGAAGGTTGGAGATCGTAAAGACGTTTACGGGAGGTGAATATGGAAGCCATCAGCATTGAGGGAGAGGCAGGGAGGATTCATTTCGTTCCTTCCCATATTTCCCATGCCAAGATCCTCAAGATCGAAAAGGCACTGAGAAAACTCGTTGAGGCATCGAAGGATTATATGACCACCGACGAGATGCGTTCCATCCTCAGCAAGAAAGATCCCCTTATTGGAACTCCCGGAGGAGCGATCAGGGCGTATCGTCTCCGGGAGGATATCCTCCAGACAGAACTGGCAAAGAAATCGAGGATCAGGCAGGGGCATCTCTCCGAAATGGAACAAAACCGACGCCCGGTTGGAGTAAAAGTCGCAAAAAGGCTCGCCAAGGTCCTCCGGTGCGATTATCGCCGGTTTCTTTGATTTTTAATGGGGAGCAGTATAGACCATCTACACTATACTATCCCTTGCACTGCTCGTAGACCAGTCCCCACCGGACGCCGCGGTCGCTGATGGTGACCTGGTCGTAGTCGAGCAGGTTCATGGTCTCCGCCAGGAGTATGGCGCCGGGGAGGATGACATCGGCGCGGGCCGGTTCCAGGCCGGGCAGTTGTTTTCGCTCGGCAATGGTCCGAGCACGCAACGTGTCGCGCAGGGTCTCGATCTCAGCAAGGGTCAACGGTTTTCCGTGCACTTCCCAATGCCGATATTCCCTGAGTTGTAAGCACATCGCCGCAAGTGTGGTCGCCGTCCCGGCCAGGGCAACGAGTTGGTCCGGCCGACGGTCGGCGATGAGTCCGGCGCCCCCGCCATGGCGGGAACCCAAGTGCGTTGTCAACTCGGAGAGGATGGCCATCCGCGTCTGCTCGTAGTCGGCGTCGTTGATGGGGTCGGAGTGGCAAAAGGTCTCGTGCAGCGTCACGGAGCCGAGCGGGAGCGATATGGCGGTGATTGCGGTTTTACCTGCGGATCGCCAGATATATTCAGTAGAGCCTCCGCCGATATCGCAAACGAGCAGATCGGGGCCGAAGTCGGTGGCGGCCGCCAGATATGATAGCTGCGCCTCCCGCTGGCCGGAAATAATCTCCAGATCGAATCCACAAGCTGCCCGGACCTGGTCGAGAAATTGCTGCCCGTTTGCTACTCGCCTAAATGCCGCTGTTCCGACGGCACTAACAGTCGCAGCGCCATGCATGCGGCAAATGGCGGAGTATTCTTTCAATACCGAAAGTGTGCGTGCCATCGCCTCCGGTTTTAACGCATGACTTGTCCCGATCCCCTCGCCAATCCGAGTGATTCGCGCCTCATTGGCCAGCACCTCAATCACACCATTCGCATCTTGCCGAACAACCAGCAAGAGGACCGAATTCGTGCCCACATCTATCGCGGCGATTACAGGGGCTCGCGTCGCCCCCCCCGCCGGCAAAGCCGTCGGGGCCCCCCCCTCATCGCCGCTGTGCGGCTGGTCAACTTCTTTTCGGGTTCGCATGTTGCGTTAGGTCACGCTTTCTATTACGGTATATTCTGCCACGATGGGGATTACAATAGTTCAGAAAAGCGACCTGCAGGTGCCGCGGCCGTGGGCGAAGAAGGCGCTCGTTTTGGCGGGCGGTGCTATGACCGGGGCCTCGTTCAAGGCGGGGGGACTGAAGAGCCTCAACGACTATTTCGCAAATTATCGGATAACCGATTTTGACCTCTTTGTCGGAATAAGCTCCGGCAGCCTCGTCGCTGCCCCGCTTGCGGCCGGGATGTCGCCGGAGGAATTGCTCCGGATCCTGGACGGGAGCTCCAGTCACTATTCGGTCTTTGCCCCGTGGCATTTCTACTTTCCCAATATCAAGGAGGTGATCGTTCGTCCGATCACCTTTGCCTATGAGCGCCTGATTCACATCCCGCGTGCGGTGCGGGGGATGATCGGGAACTGGCAGATGTACGGTCCACGCGTAGTGCATGCCGTGTGGCGGCTGCTTCGCGAGCCGACTGGAGCACATTACGAGGCGACGGTGAATCTCGTCACCGCCATGCTGACGATGCGGGCGGGGCCGGATTGGTTGCAGATGCTTCCCACCGGGATCTTCGACAACAGTCCGATCGAACGATACCTGCGCCGGAACATCGAACGGAATCACCTCACTAATAGCTTTCAGGTCACCGAGCGGGTGCGCGGCAAAAAACTCTACATCTGCGCGATGATGCTGGACGGTGCCAGGCGCGTGGTCTTCGGCCCGGACGAGCGGAGCGACGTCACGATCTCCGAGGCGGTTCAGGCCTCAACGGCATTGCCGATCTTTTACAAGCCCGCGCGGATAAAGGGGGTGGATTACGTGGACGGTTCGGTCTTCGAGACGGCGCCGATCGATGTGGCGGTGAACAAGGGGGCCGAATTGATCGTCTGCTACAACCCGTTTCGACCGATCGAAAACGAGGTGGTACTGGAATATATCCGCAAGCAGAACCGCTATGTCACCAAAGGGCGGCCGCTCGCCGCCAGCGGGTTCCTTCCGGTGCTTAATCAGATCTTCCGGTCGGTCTTTCACTCACGCCTGCGGATCTCGTTGGAACAGTTGCGGCAGGACCCGAAATTTACCGGGGACATCATCTTGATAGAACCGAGCACGTCGGATATGGCCTTCTTCGAACTCAATCCGCTCATCTATAGCAACCGTGTCAAGGCAGCCAAGTTGGGGTTCGAATCGGTGCGCAATTCGATCGAGGAGCATTTTGACGAGGTGGCGCGGATCCTAGCGGCTTACGGGATTACGATGACCCGGACGTCTGTAGAGGCGGATGCCAAACGGCTTCGCGAGGCGGGCAAAGACGCCGGACGCTGGCAGGCCGTGCTAGAGGGGCGTAATCAGGCCGCAAAGCGTCGTTCAGCTACCAGCCCCACGCGCGCGCGCCGCACGAGGACCTAAGACGCCTTCTTCAATCCCTGTTCAATAACGTACGCAATTTGTTGATTAAGCGAGCGGTGCGATGTCCTCGCCAGCCGCAAGAGGCGTGCGTGGGTTGCGGGGTCCGTGCGCAATAACACGCGACCAGTACATTGCTTGTAATCCTCGACCTTACGCAGGGCATCAGCGCTGAAAATGCGGTCCCCACACTTTTCGCAGACATCCACTTCCACATCGGGAACGGTGAACTTGCGCCCATCTTTGAGACGCACGGCGATCGGGACGACTTGCGTGATGGCCATCCCCTTCCCGCATGTTGGACAGCGATATTTTGCCACTGTCAATCCGCTCCGTGAAAAGTAATCACAAAATATTCCCGTCCCTCGCGCTGAATGATCTTCCCACAACTATAGAGGCGTGAGCCATATCATTCTGTCGATGCAGCTATTGCACTAGTACGCCCACGGCGCCGGCTGCAAGGATGAGCGCGAGATCGGGGACCCGCCAGCGCAAGGTGCAGAGAAGGGCGGTGGCGGCGATCCCCCAGGTTAGGGGATCTACCAGCGCTGTGGTGCCGAGTTTGAGGCTTGCGCCGAAGATGACGCCGACGACCGCCGGGGCGATTCCGGCCACGGCCCCGCGCACGATCCGGTGGCCCCGGTAGCGACGGAGGATCGGGGCGCCAATGAAGATGAAGAGGACGGAGGGGGCAAACATGCCGACCGTGGACGTGACCGCACCGGCCAACCCGGCCGCTAGGTAGCCGACAAATGTGGCCGTGATAACCACCGGTCCCGGCGTCATCATCCCCACGGCGACCGCATCTACGAACGTTTTAATATCCAGCCAGTGATACTGATCCACGACATATCGTTGAATCATCGGGATGATGACGAGTCCGCTCCCGAAGAGGACGCAGGCGGCCTTGAAAAAGAAAAGGCCGAGCTGGACCTCTATGCTTCCCACATTATTTTTTGGCATGGCCTTCGCCTGATGTGTGAAAACGCCAAGTAGGGCGGCGGCGATAAAGAGCCACGTGGGGTCTATATGGGTTAGCGTAACCAGTGCCGTCCCGATCAATCCGATGCCCCACGGGACAAGACCTGCAAAGGTCGTCCGTCCCATTTTATAGCCGGCCTTTAGAATCAGCGCGATGATGACAGGACCGACCCCATAGAAGAGGGCGTGTAACACCCAGGTCTCGCGATAGCGTTGATAGAGGATAGCACCTATAAGACAGAGGAGAAACGGCGGCAGCAAAAAGGCCCCGGCGGCAACCAGCCCACCCATCCATCCGCGTCTAAGCCAGGCGGCATAGATCCCTAACTGATAGGCGATCGGTCCGGGCAGGGCCGTAGCCATTGCCAGCCCCTCTTTATACTCGTCCGAGCTGAGCCAGCCTCGCCTCTCCACTAGCTCGGCCTTGATATGGGCGCAGAGCGCCAACGGTCCGCCGAAAACAGTGCCGCCGAGGAGAAGAAAGTATTTGGCGAGGGATGGAAGGGTTATGTTAGGCACCCGATTTCTCTAATGGCAAAAGCGTTGCAATACAAGCGGATTGGGACTAACCACCCTTCCATGGAGCAAGCGAGTTTTCTCTTTCAGGAGGTCCCTCTGCAGCCGCGGCCAGTGGCGGATGGGGCAGTGGCGGAGCCGGATCTGGCCACAGGCCCGAAGATCCTCACGGTGAGCGAGGTCGTTCGTGCGGCAAAGGGACTGGTGGAGGGTGCTTTTTCCGATGTCTGGATGGTCGGCGAAGTGAGCGGATTTCGGCCCTCTGCCGCGGGCCACTGTTATTTCGACCTGAAGGATGAGTCGGCGCTGATCCCGGCCGTATGTTTTCGACCCGTGGCCCAATCTTTTCCGTTCAAGATGGAGAACGGGTTGGAACTGATCGTTCACGGACGGTTTTCGATCTATGAAAAGAGCGGCAAGTTTCAGATCATCATCGATTCGGCCGAACCGAAGGGGATCGGAGCACTGCAACTAGCGGTTGAGCAATTGAGACAGAGGTTGACTGTCGAAGGATTGTTCGATCCACGCCACAAGAAGCCGCTGCCGTTTTGTCCGCGCCGGGTCGGGGTCGTCACATCTCCTACCGGGGCGGCTATTCGGGATGTCATCAACATATTGCGGCGCCGATTTCCTGCCGTAGAGGTCTTGCTTGCCCCTGTCCGTGTCCAAGGCGAAGGGGCCGCAGATGAGATAGCCGCGGCGATTGCGTCGCTGGACGCGCAAGGGGCCTGCGACGTGTTGATCGTCGGACGGGGCGGGGGATCGATCGAGGACTTATGGGCATTCAATGAAGAGGCGGTCGCTAGAGCCATCTTCGCGGCGCGGACACCTATCGTGAGCGCAGTGGGACACGAGATCGATTTCACCATCGCCGACTTTGTCGCGGATCTCAGGGCCCCAACCCCGTCGGCCGCAGCGGAATTGGTCGTGCCGGAACAGGCGGAGTTGCTCGCCACCGTGCGGGAGCGACAGAGCCAACTCATAGCGGCATTGCGACGGCTGGGGGATCGGAAGGGACAATCTCTTTCCGAGTTGCGCGGCCGGCTTAAGGCCCCCACGGGGCGGTTTCCCGATTGGCTGCTGCAGATCGATCACTGCCGTGAGCGGCTGGCCTTCGGGATCCGATCCAGATTGGAGCGCTTGGGGCAGCAGGTTCAGCAGCGGGCGGCGGAACTAAATCACTTGTCACCGCTAACGGTCTTGGCCAAAGGGTATGCGGTGGTATGCAAGAACGGCACAATACGCCCGGTGAGAGATGCAGCGGAACTGCGGACAGGGGATCGTGTGAATATCCGATTCAGCGAGGGGACGAAAGACGCGATCATTCATTAACGGAGGCCATATGGCGTGTGCAAAAGAAGAGACCCAGGCGATGGCATTCGAAGAGGCCTTAAGACGCCTTGAGGAAGCAGTTCGTCACCTGGAGGCAGGGGATCTTACACTGGAGGCATCGCTTGCTGCCTTCGAAGAGGGGATTCGGTGGTCGCGCGTCTGCGAGGCGCGGCTCACCGAGGCGAGGGGTAAGGTAGAGCAGCTGGTAAAACGGGCAAGCGGCGAGATGGCCACCGAATCCTTCGCAACGGAACAGTGATATGGATATTACCGCGTATCTGAGCGAGCGAAAGGCGATCGTGGACCGATCGCTTGCCGCGTATCTGGAGCGCCGCGAGGGCTGTCCCCCACGACTCATAGAAGCGATGCGATATAGCCTGATGGCGGGCGGAAAGCGGCTGCGTCCGATCCTGACTATGGCGGCTGCCGCGGCGGTAGGCGGGAAGGAAGTGGATGTCCTTCCGTGTGCCTGCGCGCTGGAGATGATCCACACCTTTTCGCTGATCCATGACGACCTGCCGGCAATGGATGACGACGACCTACGCCGTGGGGTACCGACGAACCACAAGGTCTTCGGCGAAGGGCTGGCAATACTAGCCGGCGACGGGCTGCTCGCAGAGGCGTTCGGTGCCACCGGGGCGGGTGGGATGGTAGGCGGTCAGGTGCTCGACATGGAGGGTGAAGGTCGACAGATGACGCAGATTGACGTGACTCAGACCTATCGGTTGAAAACAGGAGCGCTGATTAAGGTTGCAGTTACGAGCGGGGCGAAACTTGTCGGCGCGACGACAGCGCAACTGGCGGCGCTTGAGCGATATGGAGCAGCGGCGGGGTTGGCCTTTCAGATTGCCGATGACCTGTTGGGAATGGAGGGCGAGGAAGCACAATTGGGCAAACGCGTAGGGAACGATGCAGCACGAGGGAAGGCCACCTACCCGGTCGTTGTCGGCGCTGCCGCGGCGCGGACGCGAATGCGAGAGTTGACAGCGGAGGCGCTAACGGCGATTACCTCATTTGGTGATCCGGCAGAACCGTTGCGGGCAACCGCTAACTATATTACGGAGCGGAAAAGCTGAGAGGAACAACAGGTGAGGCAGCACAGCGAACAACTTTCGATCCGAACCGATGCCCCGATCCAGTTGATCGACGTGACTAAACGTGTGGCGACGGTTATTGCCAATGCGGATATTGGTGAGGGAGCGGCGTTCATCTCCACCCGACACACAACAACGGCAATTCGGATCAACGAACCGTGCGAGCTGCTAGAGAAGGATGCCGTCCGTTTCTTCGAAAACCTGGTGCCGCGCGCCGGTGAGTATCTCCACAACCGGAAGCATGGGACCGCTGATGCCAATGCGCACAGCCATCTGCTAAGCTTCCTTCTTGGCGCCTCCGAAACGGTGCCCATTAGTAAGGGGAAGATGCAACTTGGGACATGGCAGGCAATTTTTTTTATAGAGCTCGACGGGCCCCGTCAGGAACGGGGCCTTACCGTGACTGTGATCGGCCAGTAAGAGGATATCTACATGCACCAGTCCGACATCCAGCCGTTTTTTGCCAAGTGGGGTGACCTTCCGCAGGAAACCTACTGCCGGTTTATCTATCATCTCGTCCCTGATGGAGATGCCCGCACAGCAGCCGCAGCACTCTGCTGCGAGAGCAGCACGGCGATGTGGCGTCGCCACGGCGTGTCTGAGGACCTGCACACAGCGCACGGCGCTAAGGTGATCGGTTGCCGTCCGTTGGCCAGTCGCCCAGGGGCCTATGAGGGGGAGATCGCTCACCCGATCTGCAACTTCGGTGCGCGACTGCCCAATCTCTTGACGGCAGCAGCCGGCGAGGGGGCTTTTTACGCCCCCGGCATCGTCACGGTGAAGCTAATGGACATCTCGTTTCCCGACACCTTTCTTCAACGGTTTGATGGCCCGCAGTTCGGCCTGAATGGACTGCGAGAGCGGTTAGGCGTGCGCGATCGGCCATTTTTTGTAGGTGTGGTAAAGCCGAATTTGGGGCTGACTTCGGCGTATTTCGCTCCGGTTGCCGAGGCAGCATGGGTGGGGGGGCTGGATCTCTGCAAGGATGACGAGATGCAGGCAGACGCCGAATGGTCGCCGCTTGCAGATCGCGTGCGCGCGGCCGCGGCAGCGCGGGATCGGGCCGTTGCGGCCACCGGCGAGCGCAAGGGCTTTATCGCCAACATTACAGATGAAGTGGCATGTCTGTCGGAACGTCTGCGCGCTGCCGAGACAAGCGGTGCAGATGTTGTAATGCTCAATCCGATCTGGACGGGCCTCAGCGCAGTGCGCCAGGTTCGAACGCTGGCTACGGTCCCGATCATGGGTCACTTTGTGGGTGCGGCAGTCCTTTCGCGTCAACCAGATTTCGGCATTGCGGCGCCGCTTCTCATCAAACTGATGCGCCTGGCCGGCTGCGACCTGATTGCCATTGCCGGGTTCGGAGAGAGGATGCGCTCTCCAAAGGAAGAGATCATGGCCAGTATCGCCGCCTGTCTGGAACCGATGGGGCCGATTAGGCCGGCGTTGCCTATCCCAGGCGGAAGTGACTGGGCGGGGACGCTGCCGACCTTGTTTTCAACTATAGGCCACGCCGATTTTGGCTTCATTGCCGGACGCGGCATCTTTGCCCACCCGATGGGCCCAAAGGCGGGCGCAATTAGCCTGCGACAGGCATGGGAGGCAATTCGGACAGGGGAGACACTGGCCGATGTCGCAACGAGCGCGCCTGAACTGGCCGCTGCGTTAACCGCCTTCGGTTCCCCATGAAACGCCCCCACTTGGAGCATCCCTACGTCGGTCGTGGCGGCGTGAAACTAGCCCATGCGCTCGATCATTTTCACATCGACGTCGCGGGAGCCGTTTGTCTGGATGCAGGGGCATCCACCGGCGGATTTACCGATTGTCTGTTGAAGCGCGGCGCGGCGCGGGTTTATGCCGTAGATGTTGGGCGCGGTCAACTGGCATGGAAACTGCGCCAGGATCCGCGCGTAATCGTGCGCGAACGTACCAATGTTCGGTATTTGACGGCGCGCGATCTGCCGGAATTGGCCGATTGTGTGACGCTCGATCTGGCATTTATCTCGCTTACCAAGGTCTTCGGTGCAGTAGATCAGATATGCAAGCCGGCGGGAGTCATCGTGGCGCTCATCAAGCCGCAGTTCGAGGTTGGGAAGGGAAAGGTTGGGCGCGGCGGGATCGTGCGCGACCCGGCCTTGCATCAAGAAGTAATAGCAGCGGTAGAGGCCGGAGCCAAGCTGCAAGGGTGGCAGTGCCGCGGCGTGATCCCTTCTCCAATTACTGGCGCAGACGGCAACGTCGAATTCCTGGCCTGTTTTGTTAAGGACCACTGATTTCATTGCCCCCTAGTCAGCGCAATGTTATAAGTAGCCGCTATGGATCGCCGGACATTGCTTGTAATGATAAGTTCGGCATGTATCGCCGTCGGCTGTGCCTCCGCAGGAGCTGCTCGGCCTCTGGCCCACGCCGCCGGGGGGCTGCGGCCCCTGCCGCTGGGCGATGTGGATACCGTGGAGGTCCGTCGGGAGAGCCCGCGCGAGCAGGAAGGAGCCCTGCCCATTGCTGCCTTCCTGCGTGCCGAACTGGCCGCGTATGGTGACAACCCCGAAAAGGTCTTGGTCGAATTAAATGCGCTGATTTCGAAATTGCCCAACATCGGTTTTCTCTATTATGAACGCGCAGAACATCTGGCGCAGATGCAGCGCTACGAGGAAGCGCTTGCCGACCTGGTCCGGACAGCGGAGTTAAATCCCGATCTCATTCCAGCGCAGTTGCTCCGAGCCCGGATCCTGTTGGCCACGAAACGGCCGACGGAGGCCGTCGCCGTGCTGGAGGCCATGCGCCGAAAACAGCCTAAGGAGGAAGAGGTTTACTCGTTGCTGGCCCGTTGTTACATTCAGTCGCATCGCCTGGCCGATGCCGAACGGACCCTCAAGGCGCTGGTCGCTCTAGCCCCCGAATCTCCGGCCGCCTATTACTACTTAGGGTATCTGTATGGCACCCATCTGAAACAACCACAAAGGTCCGAGGCGATGTTTCTCAAGGTTCTCGATCTGCAGCCGGACAATATGCAGGTCCAGTCGGCCCTTGCGCAGCTCTATCTGGAACAGAAGCGAACCCACGAGGCCTTGGGACTTCTGTTGACGATCGAACGGGCCTCTCCGGACGATCCGACGCTCCAACTGCGCATTGCGGTGCTCTATTACGAACTCAAGGAATATCCTAAGGCGATCCAGCATTTTACGTCCGTGCTCCGCAAACACCCCGAGGCCGACAAGCTCAAGTATTATCTTGCGGTTATTCATGAAGAATCGGGCAAATTATCGTCAGATCCCGCCGGCGTCTGCCTTCTTCAAAGACGCCGTGTTGCGCATGGTGGTTTACCAGCATGAACAGCGTAAAGATCTTGCGGCTGCCGCCCAGGTCTTGCACGAGGCGATCGGGCGTAAAAAAGGGGTGCCCGAGTTTTATGAATATCTCGTCCATCTGCACGAACAGCAGAAGCGCTACGATCAGGCAATTGCCACCCTCCAGCGGGCCATTCGCGCCATGCCCGATGAGGGGCGGTGGTATTTCGCGCTCGCCGCCCTCTATGAGCGGGTAAAGGACCGGGAGAGGGCCATCGCCGCCATGCGGGAGGTGCTCAAACGGGATCCGCGCGATGCCACGGCGCTTAACTATATCGGTTACACGTATGCGGAACAGGGGCGCAACTTAGACGAGGCCGAGGCGTTGCTCCAGGCGGCGGCGACCTTGCGTCCCAACGACGGCTATATCATCGACAGCCTGGCCTGGCTCTATTTTCAGAAGGGGGATCATACGCGCGCGCTGGATCTGCTGCGTAGGGCTAGTCAGCTCTCCCCGAAGGAGGGAACGATCTGGTACCATCTCGCCGCCGTCTACGCGAAACTAGGAGATGCGCGGCGGGCACTAGCGCTGGCCAGGCAGGCGCGAGCGTTATTTCTCGGCAAGGACGAGACCAATGTGGACGACATGGCGAAGCTGGAGCAGCTTATTAAGGAGCTTGGAGCACGGCCGTAAGTGGGCGGCCCTTACGGCGCTTACACTCCTGGTGATAGCGTCCGCATGTGCCAGTGGCGGGCGCGCTACCAGGGGTCTGAAGATCCTTGAGAGCGAGGGCCAACTTAAACGTACCGCTCGAATGCTAGATGCGAGGCTTGGCGCCATTCGCACATTACGATTTTCCGGCACGTTAGAGGGAGAATGGTTGGGACAGCGGGGGACCTATCAGATGGCTGGGGCCCTCAGGTGGCCTAGCGATCTGCGTCTTGAGGTGATCGATCCCGCCGTAGGGACAGTAGCGCTGCTGCTGATGAGCGAGGGAGAGTTGACCTGGTATCTGCCGCACGAGGAGAGGGCGATTCGTGCGGAGGCCTCCGCGCGTACCGTCGGGCGGGCCACCGGTCTTCCCTGGTCGCCCTCGGAGCTGATAAGCTTGATTGCCGGCCTGCCGCCTATGGAATATGGGGAGCGCTACAGCGACTGGTGGATGGGGCCGGATGGGCTTGCCATCAGTCCGGGAGAAAACGCGGTGATGTCGCTTGCCGACGGGAATCGATTGCCTGAGCAATACATCAGATTTAGAGAGCCGGAACGTAGGCATGTAGAGGGGACCGTAACCTTCTCGGACTATCGTTCGGTGAAGGGGACACTCTTGCCTCACGAGCTTCGCGTGGAACTGACGAGGCCCCGCGTGGCGCTACTACTCCGCTATGAGAGGTTCGAACCGAGCGTGGCATTGGGACCGGCAGCCTTTGCCGTAACGCTTCCGGAGGGGACACGAGTGGTGCAGTGGAGATAATGGAAGCCTCTCTAAAAGGCCCTATGCTTTTGGCGATAGTGCTCGGCCTGCTTGGCGGTTGCCAATATAGAGTGCCGCGCGATGCCGGGGGCCTGACGATCGCATTGGCCGCCGATCCAAGTTCGCTCAATCCGATCACCTCCAACGATGCTGCCACAGGCGAGGTCCTCTCCTATGTTATGGAGACCTTGGCCGACCGTGACCCTGCCACCCTGGCGTGGCGCCCGAAACTGGCCGAGCGATGGGAGGTATCCCCCGATCATCAGACCTTTACATATCATCTCAGAGATGGAGTCAGATGGCATGACGGCGCGCCATTTACCGCCGACGACGTGCTCTACTCCTACGAACGGATAATGGATCCTGCGGTCGATGCGGCGGTGTTGAGAGGATATTATAAAGAGATCTTGCATGTGGAGAAGGTGGATGAGGCCACAGTCCGGTTCACGTACCGCCAGCCCTATTTTATGGCGTTTGAGTTTACTGCGGGGATCCCGATAGTCCCTAAGCACGCGTTCGACGACGGCACGGATTTTAATACACATCCGGCCGGCCGCCATCCACTCGGGACTGGCCCTTACCGATTTGTTGAGTGGGTTACTTCGCGTCGGATCGTGCTAGAGCGCAACCCGAGCTATTGGCGGGCGGCTCCTGCAATAGATGGTGTGGTCTTTAGGATCGTTCCGGAGAGGACGGTCAGCTTTCAGGCCCTGAAAAAAGGGGAGATCGACTTTGCCACGCTGTTTCCAGTCCAGTGGGCTCGCCAGACCAACAACCCCCGATTTCTGGACCGCTTCACGAAGCACCGCTACTATCTGCCGACAGAGATGTACCTCGGGTGGAATATCAGACGGCCTTATTTTTCCGATCGGCGTGTGCGACAGGCATTGACCATGCTGATCGATCGGGAACGAATGTTGGCGCGCACCGAGTTCGGAGAGGGACGGCTGATAAGCGGCCCGGCGTATCCGGATCATCCCTCCTACGACCGGTCGATCGCGTCATGGCCATACGACCCGGCCTCGGCCGCCCGCCTCCTGGATGATGCCGGTTGGACCGATAGCGACGGGGACGGCTGGCGGGATAAGGACGGGATCCCCTTCCGTTTTCGATTTTTGTATCGCGCCGGGAGCTCCCGAGGCGATCTCCTGGCAAATGTATTGAGGGAGGATCTACAGAAGGTCGGGATCGGCGTCGACGCGCAGCGGTTGGAATGGACGACCTATGTCAAGACGATCAACGACCGGGCGTTCGATGCGATGTTCGGCGGATGGGTCGGGCCAGTTGAGATGGATCAGTATCAACTCTGGCATTCCTCACAGGCAGCCAAGGGATCCAATCACGTAGGTTTTGCCGATCCGGAGGCGGATCGGTTGCTAGAGGCGGCCCGACGCGAGTTTGAGCCAGAGAAGCGCGCCGCCCTCTATCGGCAACTGCACCGAATCTTGCACGAGGAGCAGCCCTATACTTTTTTGTTGAATCCGCCCGAACTGGTGGCCGCGGATCGTCGCTTTACCAACGTGCGGGCCTATACGCTCGGATTCGAAAGTTTAGAATGGGGTGTGAATCGGGCAGTGGAGTTGTGGCAATAATGATATGACTCGATATTTCTTCCAGCGGATGTTACTAATGATCCCTACGCTTATCGGGATCACGATCGTCACCTTCGGAATCATGAAACTGGCCCCAGGAGATCCGGCCGAACTGAAGGCCCAAACCGTTCAGGGAACGTTAAAAGGGGGGAGCTTGCCCGAAGAGATCATCGCGGAGACTCGCAAGCTCTACGGCCTGGACAAGCCGGTGTGGGAACAGTATGCGCGCTGGGTGTGGCGGTTGGTTAGGCTGGATTTCGGAGACTCGTTCAAAGACCATCGTCCAGTGTTGGCCAAACTCAAGGACGCGATTCCGATAACACTGTGCTTAAGTTTTGCTACGATTGCGATTACGTACATCATCGCCATTCCATTAGGGGTCGTGGCGGCGCTCAAACCGCGCGGGTGGCTTGACCAACTTATAGCCGCCGGCCTCTTTATCCTATATTCGCTCCCCGCGTTTTGGGTGGCGATGCTGCTGCTCGTCTTCTTTGCAGGCGGGGAGTATTGGAACTGGTTTCCACTCACCGGATTTATCTCCGACGGGGCGGAACGACTCCCCCTCCTAAACCGCTTTGCCAACATCGGCTGGCATCTGGTCTTGCCTATCGTCTGCCTGACATACGGGGGATTTGCCTTCCTCTCCCGGTTTTCCCGCGCCTCGATGCTGGAAGTCATCAGGCAGGATTTCATCCGAACGGCCCGGGCAAAGGGCCTCTCCGAGTGGCGGGTGTTGGTGCGTCACGCGCTTCGCAACGCAATGATCCCGCTCGTTACCTTGATGGGGACGCTGCTCCCGGCGCTGCTCGGCGGCAGCGTCATCATCGAACAGATCTTCGCCATTCCGGGGATGGGGCGGCTAGGCTTCGAGGCGGTCCTGGCGCGCGACTATCCGGTGATTATGGCAATCGCCGTTATCGATGCGGTCTTAACGCTCTTAAGTCTGCTCCTATCGGATCTGCTATATGTAGTAGTGGATCCGAGAATTACGTTCGGGAGTCGCTCATGACTCGGGAGGCCTATTGGGTGCTTGTCTGGCGCCAGTTTTGCAAGCACAAGCTCGCACTGGCCGGGTTGGCCGTCATCGGCGTCATGGCTATTATGGCCGTGCTTGCCGCCTGGGTCGGCAGATATTCTCCTACCGCCTACGATCTGGAAGCAATGTTGCAGCCGCCTAGCCCCGCTCACTGGTTCGGGACCGACGAACTGGGACGCGATGTCTGGGCGCGCATGGTTCACGGGACTAGGGTCTCGCTACAGATCGGCTTCGTGGCCGTCGGAATTTACGTCGCTGTAGGGATCCTGCTGGGGGCCCTGGCAGGCTATTATGGCGGATGGGTAGACCTGTGGATCTCCCGGCTTATCGAGGTGATGTATTGCTTCCCGACCTTCTTTCTGATCTTGGCCGTATTGGCCTTCGTCGGCCCAAGTATTTACAACATCATGATAGTGATCGGGCTTACCAGTTGGCCGGGCATTGCCCGTTTAGTGCGGGGAGAATTTTTGAAGCTCCGGTCACAGGATTTTGTCCAGGCATCGATCGCCGCCGGTGCCGGCGACATACGGGTGATGTTTCGGCATCTCCTCCCCAATGCGCTAGCCCCGGTACTCGTGAGCGCCACCTTTGGGGTTGCCTCGGCGATCCTGGTGGAGTCATCGCTAAGTTATTTGGGCTTCGGTGTGCCGCCCTATGTGCCTACCTGGGGGAGCATCCTCTCCCAGGCCCAGGAGTTCATGGACATCGCCTGGTGGCTGACACTCAGCCCGGGCCTTGCAATCTTCATCACCATCACAGCCTTTAATCTGGTCGGCGAGGGCCTACGTGATGCAATCGATCCGCGGTTACGAGTTTGATAGGGGACAACACACACTTGCCAAGCGTTCTCCAGGACATTGAAGGTCAATGATTTCCAGCACATCCATTTACTGGCCGCCGGCGCCGTGGCATTTGGCGACGTTTTGGCCGATCGCTGTGGCTACTTCCATCATGACCTCGCGCTTGGTGCCACGGCGGAAGGCATTCACGTCGGCCTGCGTGACGCCGAATTTCTTGTAAACCTCGGCGGCGCCGGGGTCCGTTTCGTTTAGCAACTTGCACCCTAAGGCGGACATGACCTCGATATACGTGTCTTTCGTCAGTTTCGGTCCGCAGGCGGTTGCAACCGCCATCGCTACGATAATTCCGCAGGCCCGCACCATTGTTCGCATCGGTTCCCCCTTTGGTTTGTTCGCGCAGTTTGTAGCATGGGGTTGAGCCGGGGACAAGGATAAGGTATGTGTACGGTGTGCCCATCCTTAAAGTCGACCATCTCTCCACCCACTTTTTCACCGATGCCGGTGTGGTTCGCGCCGTCGATGACGTGAGCCTCACGATCGATAGCAGTGAGACACTGGCGATCGTCGGTGAATCGGGTTGCGGCAAGAGCATGACGGCCCTCTCGATCCTTGGACTGGTGCCCACCCCGCCGGGCCGGATCGTCCGCGGTGCCGTCCGATGGCGCCGCGACGGCGGTGTCATAGATCTCGTCTCGGCACCTGCCCGCCTGCTGCGGGAGATCCGCGGGGCGGAGATCGCCATGATATTTCAGGAGCCGATGACGGCACTAAATCCGGTCATGCGCGTGGGGGACCAGATAGCCGAGGTCCTCGAAGCGCACGGGCGGGCCCGCGGGGCGACGGTGAGGGCTCGTGTAGTTGAGTTGCTGACACTAGTCGGCATCCCGGAGCCGGTTCTGCGTGCGAGCAGCTATCCGCACGAGCTGTCCGGTGGGATGCGCCAGCGCGCTATGATCGCCATGGCGCTGGCCTGCGAGCCCTCCCTCCTGATAGCGGACGAGCCGACGACCGCGCTGGATGTGACGATCCAGGCGCAGATCCTGGTCCTTCTCAAGGAGCTTAAAGACAAATTACGGATGGCCCTTATCCTTATCACGCACGATTTTGGGGTTGTGGCCAATGTCGCGGACCGGGTGGCGGTGATGTACGCGGGACGGATCGTGGAAACGGCGCCTGTGCGCGATATTTTTGCCCACCCGCGGCATCCGTATACGGAGGGGTTGCTTAAGGCGATCCCCCCGTTGCAGCGGCGACCGGAAGGGTTACGGCTCGCCACGATCCCCGGGACGGTGCCGAACTTAGCGCGGCTGCCGGTAGGCTGCCCATTTCAAGACCGGTGCTATAAGATGCAGGCAAGGTGTCGGGAAACAATGCCGCCGCTGGAGGAAAAAGCGGTGGGGCATATGGCGCGGTGTTATTTCCCGTCGTAAGGGAGGTCTCGTGTTGCTCGAAGTCGAGAATGTTATAAAGCGGTTCCCGGTGCGGGGTGGCTTCTTGGGAAAGCCGACGGCGTACGTCCACGCCGTGAATGGGGTCTCCTTGCACGTAAAGGGAGGGGAGACGCTTGGGATCGTGGGCGAGAGTGGCTGTGGGAAATCGACGCTCGCGCGGTTGATCGTGCGTCTCCTCGCCCCGGATGCCGGCGCCATTCGGTTCGATGGTCAGGATCTGGTGGCCTGCAGCCGGAGCGCCCTGCGCGCGATCCGCCGCGATCTCCAGATCGTTTTTCAGGATCCCTTCGGGAGCTTAAATCCCCGGATGACAGTGGGAGATATCGTGGCCGAGCCGCTGGTAATCCATGACATCGGCGCCGGTGGGGAACGCCGCCGTCGCGTGGAAGAACTGCTGACGCTCGTCGGTCTCTCAGGCGATGTCGCCCACCGCTATCCCCACGAATTTAGTGGGGGCCAACGCCAGCGGATCGGAATCGCCCGGGCCATCGCGCTCCAACCGAAATGCATCGTTGCGGATGAGCCGGTCTCGGCGCTCGATGTTTCCGTGCAGGGTGAGGTCCTGAATCTCTTGATGGATCTGCAACGAACGCTCGCGATTGCCTACGTCTTCATCGCCCACGATATCAAAGTGGTCGCCCAAGTAAGCCACCGGATTGCGGTCATGTATCTGGGGCAGATTGTCGAAGAGCTCCCCGCGGAAAAGTTGCTGGAAGCGCGCCATCCCTATACGCGCGCGCTGCTTGCCGCCGTGCCGATCGCCGATCCGACCCGGCGGGAACGGGCGGCACCGCTCGGCGGGGACGTGCCATCGCCGATCACGCTCCCGCCCGGTTGTCCCTTCCACCCGCGCTGTAAATATCGCGAGGCCAATTGCCTTACCGATCCGCCCGCCCTACTCCCCCAAGGCCCCAACCACCGCGCTGCCTGCCACTATGTCGATAAAGTCCTCGCGGATATTTTGCCATGATTTTTTGACAATAAACATATAATATTACCTTGATTTTTTGATAATATAATAATAATACTACCTTGAGTTATTGTTTATTATGTTAAAAAAATATGGAAAGACATATAGATAGATGTCTTGAGCAATGGCGACTGTCCCGCGAGAGAATGGTGTTGCTGTTTCGCGGGGCCAGGCAGGTCGGAAAGACCTATTCGATCCGCAAACTTGGATCTGCCTTTGAGACATTTTTGGAAATCAATTTTGAAAAAGATCCGCGGCTGGCCTCTTTTTTTGAGGGGTCGTTAAACCCAACGGAGATCAATCAAAAACTGACAGCCTATTCGGGGGTATCGCTCGTTCCTGGCAAGAGTCTTCTATTTTTTGACGAGATTCAGGCCTGTCCCAATGCGATTCGCGCCTTGCGCTTCTACCATGAAGAGATGCCGGATCTGCATGTCGTAGCGGCTGGTTCGATGCTGGAGTTTGCCCTTGCCGAGATCCCCTCCTTTGGTGTGGGGAGGATTACCAATCTCTTTCTCTATCCCCTTTCCTTTCGGGAATTTCTCTGGGCCACCGGTCGCAAAGAACTCGACCAGATGGTCCAGGATGCGAATCCACAGACATCGTTAGATAGCGTTCTGCATCGCGAATTGTTGGAGCAATTTCGACTCTATCAGGTGCTAGGCGGGATGCCGGCGGTGATCAGGGCCTTCATCAAAGGGAGCGAGCTGCCAGCCTGTCAGAAGATCATCGACGGTCTTGTCCTCACGCTGCAAGACGATTTTGCCAAGTACAAAAAACGAGGTTCTGTGACCCGCTTGATGGAGGTGTTTCGAGCCGCAGCGCAGCAAGCTGGCGGCAAGTTTCAATATTCGAAGGTGGCCCAGGGGGAGGCAATGCATGGCTACAAGGTAGCGCTCGAATTGTTGTGCATGGCAGGATTTGCCTATCGCATTACCCATACGTCGGCCGGCGGCATTCCCTTGGGCGCACAGATCAATCCAAAAAAATTCAAAGTCATTCTGTTTGATCTGGGTATTCATCAGCGGTTGTTAGGCCTGGATCTCTCTGAACATATCGTGAAGGAACCGATCGACCTCATCAGTAAGGGGAATTTGGCCGAACTGTTCGTCGGGCTGGAATTACTAGCCTATCATGAGCCGAGCGTTCGACCGCAGCTCTTTTATTGGCATCGGGAGGCCCGGGCAAGCAACGCGGAGGTGGATTATGTGATTCAGCGAGACGAGGCAATTCTCCCCATCGAGGTCAAGGCAGGAACGAAAGGGGGGATGCGGAGTCTTTTTGCGTTTCTCGAAGAGAAGGGGCTTTCATTAGGGATCCGCTTCTCCCACGAAAATTTTTCCCGCATGGAAAGGGTTGCCGTAATGCCGATCTACGCCGTTTCGAAACTTTTTTCAGCGACACATTTCCTCATCTAAGAGGCTGTTGACAAACTGTCATCGCTTCGGCCCGAGTGAATCGGGCCTCCGCACAACGCCCTCCGCCTCCGGCGGATGGTCCCGCCGAGCAGCCTGTGGCTGCTCGGCCCTGCAACCGGTGGTTTGTCAACAGCCTGCTAAACTCTCCCCCCTTTCCCCTCTTGAAAGACGCGGGGTCTTCAGATAGGGTGCAATCATCATGGCACGCGGTGCGCTTTGGGCGATCGGGATAGTTATCTTTATGACGGCCTGTGTTGGCAGGGGGGTGGAGCCCCGCAAGCCGAAGACCCCGCCCGAAGTTACTGCGCCGTCGGGTACCCAGATCCCTGTCCTGGCGCTCGCCTTCGAGGTTAGCTACGACCGCGAGACCGACGGCGTAATCCCCTATTATCGCATTCTCAATGTAGGGATCACAAACAATTCGCTGGAGATCCTCCACCTAGATCCACTGGGAGATCAGTGGTGGGTGGTCGACCGGGCAGGGAAGAGACATCATGCCATAGTCAACCTACGTCGAACCGACCCAGATCGCTGGGCAAACCTCCCCATAGGTCTTAAAAAACTGCTCGAATATCCGCTGCTTGTTCCGATCGGCTCGACACAGCCGATCGATCTCTTATTTGCCGACCGGATCAACCTAAATGAGTTCCGCGAGGTCGTCTTTCAAAGCATCGGTTTGGACCGGATCATCCGTATCTATGCCCGCGAATGAGCCCGCAGCTCTCAGATTGATAGCTACCAGTCCCCGCACGTAAAAAAATCTTCGCAAAATTAATACCTTAAAATCGAACCTATCAATTTGAGACCGCATCGCCGGCCCCTCTCGGGCACTATACTTTATCCGCCATTTATCTGTATCCCAGCATCAACATAACTCTATGTAATAATTAATCTTTTAGCATTGAAGAGGGGTGATGTTTCAGTGGCACGTTCCTTGCTCTGCAATCCGATCAAGGAAAGAGGGTCATATGAAACTCACTAGAAAACATAAGATAAAAAAAGCAGTTTCAGTAATAGGGTTAATTACAACTACAGCATGTGGGAGCGCAGCACCGATAGATGATCGATTGGATCTGGCAAGTGGCAGCGGAGGGGAAGGGGTCCAGGTGACCAATACGGTAAGCAGTGCTGCTGAAATGAAGACTGGCGATATCTACCAGGTTGTGCTCGATGCCGGGGAGTCCCAAGTCATCGATATGGATGGCGTTGCGCAAGGGGCGCAGTTCGAACTGGCTATCCTCAATCTGGCAACGAGCGGGAACGTTACCACTGCCCTGACGTCAAGCGACGCGAGCGTGCTAGCGAATTTGGCCGCAGATCATCCTGAAGATGAAGATGGATGGGAGGATCCCTCCCTCCAGGAGGCCTTCGATAACCATTTACGCGGGTTGGAACTGGCCCTGGCTGCTGAAGCCCCGCCGCCGGTGCGCGCAAGCCTTGGAAAGGCGGCCATTGCCCGCAGCGCCTCCGTTCCCTCAATCGGTTCCACGGAGAGTTTGCATGTCTTAAGCGGGCTATCCGGCGGTGGTTATACCGATGTGGTCGGGCGTGTGGCCTGCGTGACCGCGCAGACGATCTTCTACGTCGATACTGAGGTGGACCGGAAGAATCCGAAGGATCTGTCGGCCGACGACGTTAACGGTCTCTGCGAGAAATTTCAGAAGGCGATCGAGGTGGAGTTTTCCCTCTTCGGACAACCTTCAGATATCAACGGCGATCAGCACATCGCCGTCCTGATGACGCCGCAGGTGAATCGGTTGGGGAGCAGCCAGGGCGGTATCATCACCGGCTTTTTCTTCGCCAACGATCTCTATCCTGGGCGAAGCAGCAACTCCCGCGAGATCCTCTACATCATGGTGCCCGATACCGCCGGGCTCTACGGCCTGCCGATCGAGAAATCGTTTGCCATGAACAATTTGATCCCGGCAGTGATGGTGCACGAGCTGCAACACGCGATCAATTACAACACCCACGTCCTGGCTGGCCAAGGGAAGCCGGAAGAGGCCTGGCTCAACGAAGGGCTCTCTCACCTGGCCGAAGACCTGCTAGGCTACGGAATCGAGAATCCGGCACGCTATGCCCTCTATCTGCAGCGACCGGAGATCTACGGGTTGGTCACCGCCGGATCGCCAGGGCTTGCCGAGCGCGGCGGGATATTCCTGCTACTGCGCTATCTCTATGAGCAGCATGGCGATGGCAAACAGTTGGTATGGGACCTGCTCCATTCGCCGGCCACCGGGGTTGCAAACATCGAGGCGGCTTATGCCTCTACTGACGAGGGCTTCGATCAATTCTCCGAGTTCCTCATCCGCTGGGGCGCTACTCTCCTCCTCAATAATCGTGGGATCTCGGCCGATCCACGGTTTCAGTATGCCGATCGTCTTCAGGCCTCTACCGGGTATTGGCAAGGTGTCTGCACGATCTGTGATGCCGACGATAACCGCGGTACCGTATTAAGTGGCGTAAAGCGGGCAAGCTATATGAGCAAAATGGGGGTGAGTCTGGAGCCGGCGGCTACCCAATACTACCTAATCGATACCGTGCCAGCTCAGATCAACATTGCGGCACCTTCATCGGCCCCGTTTGGCGCCGTGCTTATTCGTACTAAGTAGGGCAGTGTTTTTTTACCGTGGCAGAGTACCGGAGCACCTCTATTTTTGTATCGATATTTCAATATGTTATCTTCTTACACCATTCATAACGACGTATACGAGTCGTTTTTTACCCTAAATTTTTCAATGACCTTCTATTATGTCGTAGCCAATACACACCATAACTAGCTGAATCTATTTAGGATTCATTCACAATTGTTCATTATCCGCCCTGGCATATCCCTTGCTCTTTCCCTCCTACATCGGGGGGAGGCACTGTGCAATCTCCTGGGGTCAAGCGCTTCTTAGCCCTTTTGGCGACCGGCATGATCGGGGCGTGTGGTGGCGGTGGTTCTACCGATGGTAGTAGCGGTGGCACCGGTGAGAGTGCTGAGATTCCAGGCGAGACCGATATCGTCGGTTCTGTGGCACAGATGGAGAAGGGGGATATCATCCTCCTTCCATTTAGCGATGGGCAGGCCACACTCAGTTTTTCAGGAAGCGTCTCCAGCGCCGAGTATATGCTGATAGTCCAATCTGCGGAACAGTCGGCCGGGTCGACTAGTGTATCGCTAGGGGATTTGGGCGCTCCGCTGACCGGTTTGGGCAAGGCGCTTGAAAACGATACGGAGTCAGATCTCCAGACCGAATTTGAAGGGATATTGCGCGCTGCCGAGGAGGAATTGGCCGTAACGGATGAAGAGGCAATGCAGCCAAGCATCGGTAAGGCCATCGACGCCTCTGTCAGTGTCGGGGACCGGAGCACCTTTCGGGTCTTAAGCTCTCTCACCTCTACGACCGCTTACAAGGAGGCAAGTGCCACTGCCAAATGCGTAAATTCGCGGGTCGCCCTCTATGCCGATGACGCCATCGACCAAAATCTACCGGGGGTTATGGAACGCGATGACTACGAAACCCTCTGCAATCAGTTTCAAACCGGTCTGGACACCACGTTTTCGGTTCTGGGGGACCCCCCAGATATCAATGGCGACAGTGCGATCAAGGTCTATATGACAACACAAGTAAATGCCTTGGGGGCCAGCGGCGGCGGTATTGTCACCGGTTTCTTTTTCGCAGGCGATCTGTTGCGCCGGACCGGCAGCAACCCGGCCAGCAACGAACAGGAGATCGTCTACGTGCTGGCCCCCGATCCGAACGGGGTCTACGGGACCAAACTCTCTAAGGAATTCACCATGGGCAATCTATTGACTGCGGTGGTCCCGCACGAGGTGCAACACCTGCTAAGTTATTACCATCACGTGATCGTAAACGGGGGAAACAGCGAGGCCACATGGCTCAACGAGGCGCTCTCCCACCAGATAGAGGATAACTCCGGATTCGGTCAGGAGAACCCGTCGCGGGCAGCGCTCTACCTGCAGACGCCGGCGGAGTCCCCCGTGATCACATCCGGATCGCCAGATCTTTCGGAACGTGGAGCTAGCTATCTCTTCCTGCGATATCTTTATGAACAGGCAGGCAGCCGCGGGGATGCCTTTTTAAAGTCGCTGGTGCAGTCCAGTTCTACCGGGGTGGACAACATCATCTCCTCATACGGCACGGATACGGCCGAGTTTAACGAGTTTGCCGAATTTATCCGACGATGGGGTGTTGCGATTGCCACGACGGATGCAAGTGTCACGACAGATGCCCGGTATACTTACAAGGCCCGGGGCAAAAACGGCACGACTGGCCATTGGCACGGTGTCTGCCTTAAGTGCGATGCCGACGACGGACGCGCTACCGTACTGACCGGCCCAACTACCGCGGCGTATACCGCCGGCGGCAGTATTACGCTTAAGGCAGGTAGCAGCGCCTTCTATACCTTTTCTGCTGTACCTGACACTGTTATATTGAATGGGGCCAAGGGGGCCAGCCTGCAGGGGATCCTAGTCCGAACGAAGTGAACACTTCCCAATCGCCGGAGGATTTCGTAATGTGCGGGGATGGGATTGGCGTGCGGCATCGTGGGTCTGCCTAATGTAGGCAAATCGACAATCTTTAACGCGCTGACCGCCGGACATGCGGCAGCGTCGAATTATCCCTTCTGTACAATCGAGCCGAATACCGGCATCGTGCCGCTGAATGATCCTCGCCTCAACGACATCGCAGCAATAATACACCCTGCTGCAATTACGCCGACCACAGTGGAATTCGTAGACATAGCCGGATTGGTCAAGGACGCCAGCAAGGGGGAAGGATTGGGTAACCAGTTCCTAGGCCATATCCGCGAGGTGAATGCCATCGTCCAGATCGTCCGCTGTTTCGAGAATCCGGATGTGGTCCATGTACATGGCGTTATCGATCCGGTGGCGGACGCGGAGGTGATCAATACGGAGCTGCTGCTGGCCGATCTGGAGACGGTCACAAAGCGGTTAGAGCGCGCGGCCAAGGGTGCGAGGGTCGGACAGAAGGAGGCCGCGGCTGAGGTGGCGTGTTGCGAGAAGTACGCGGCTGCGCTTAGCCAAGGCATGCCCGCCAGGAAGGTTCCGGAGAACCGTGAGACGGGGGCTCTCCTGCGGGAGCTTAGGTTGCTTACGGCCAAGCCGCAGCTATACGTAGCGAATGTGGGCGAAGGGGGACTCAAGTGCCCGACGCCAGCGGTCGAGGCCTTGCAGGCATTGGCGGCCAAAGAAGGGAGCGAGGTGGTAGTTATGTGCGGGGCGATGGAGGCAGAGATCGCCGCGCTCGATCCGGCCGATCGTGCTGCTTTTTTGCAAGACTTGGGATTCGTCGAGTCGGGACTCGATCGTTTGGCCCATACCTGTTATCGCCTGCTCGGCCTGATCACTTTTTTTACGGCCGGACCGAAGGAGGTCCGTGCCTGGACGGTGCCGCGGGGGGCAACGGCCCCGATGGCCGCCGGCGTGATCCACACGGATTTCGAGCGGGGATTTATTCGCGCGGATGTCTATCCATATGCCGATCTAATCCGGTGTGGGTCGGAGGCCGCTCTCCGCGCGGCGGGGTTGATCCGTTCCGAGGGAAAAGAGTATGTCGTGCAGGACGGCGACTGCATGTTTTTCAAGTTCAATGTCTAGCAGCATTCTACCTATAACAGTGAACCAACCAGTCGGTGAATAGATTCGCGGTTGCATGAAACAGCGTCGGCGCGACGATGCCGCCTGTGCGGGCGCGCAGATAACCGAACACCAGGCTCGGAAAGAAGATGGCGAAATGCCACCAGCGATAGGCCACCACGCTGTGCGCAAATGCAAAGACCAGACACGTGATGATCCAGCCGGGGCCTAGCGATGCACCCAGGGTCCGCCATCTGGTCTTCCAGGCATCCTCCAAGATCGGTTGCACGTAGCCGCGGAAGAAGAACTCCTCCGGCAGCGCGATGAAGAAGCACTGCGTTAGGATCATCCCTGCAGAAGGGATCGTTGCCCAACCGATCCAGTGCTGACCAATCATGCGGGTCTGCCAGAGATGCGCAGCCAATCCGTATGCGGGAAAGACGGCTAACGAGGCCATGCCGAACCAACCGATACCGCGCCCCAGCTCGCGCCATGTCCGTTCGAACGTCGGGATCGGCCGGCGGCGGAGAAGTGCCAGCGCGATCGGGCCGTAGATCCCAAGGGCCGCGAAGATCAGGAGTTGGGAATCGGCAAACAATGGCAATCTGGTAAGCACGCGGGTGAGCCCAATGAGGATGACTGTGGCGATGAACGGTTCCAGGACCGATGTGCGACGTGGCGAAGTCATCGATCGGTGGGCGCTATTCCAGAAATGGGCAGCCGACGTTTAGCCAGTCTGTAGAGCAGGGTCCCGGCGACAATAAAACAGAGCATGACGATCTGCCCGGTAGATATGCTCTGGTGGAAATATAGGCCGCGGTCGGCATCCCCGCGCAGGAACTCCAAGAGGAATCGGCTGATCCCGTAGTAGAGGAGAAATGCCGCCGTTATCTGTCCGTGGAAGCTCCGGCGGCGGGACAGCCAGCGCAGAAAGAGGAAGGCGATGACTGCATTGGCCATGAAGTATGGCTGGGTCGCGTGCAACGGGATGCCAGGGAAAAAATGATATGCGGTGGCCCCAGGATGGTTAAACGTCAGGTGGAGAAAAAAATCGGTCGGCTTTCCGTAGCAACATCCGATCAGCAGACAGCCGAGCCTCACGAAGAAGACGATAATCGGGCAGGTCTGCCCGGCGATGTCCAGATATGGCAGCAGCGAGAGCCTTCTTACACGAAAATAGATGAGCCACCCGGCCACGGCCGCAATGAAGGCCCCCAGCGAGACGAATCCCCCCTGCCAAAAATAGAAGATCCGCCGCGGGTCCTCCCAGTAATAGTGCGGGTACTCTACCAGGACGTGGAAGAGGCGTGCGCCGACGATAGAGGCCAAGATCCCTATAATCCCCATGTCGAGGATCGCCACCGGCGAGAGACCCCGCTGCCTGGCCAGACGATAAGCGGCCCAGGTCATTAGAAGGGCGCCCGCCATGATCGAGGGGAAGAATGCTGGGACAGCCGTGTTGCCGATATAGAAGAGAAACGGTCGCATCGTAGGCGGTTAACGTTTGCGCAATAATTGCCAAGACAACAATACCATACTGACCGTGATTGCGCTATCGGCAACATTGAAGGCGGGCCATTCTAGCGGAAAGGCAAGCCGCCACCCGCCGGCTGTTAAATCTACTGTCGCATCGCGCCAATGGCAGGAGATGAAATCGACGACGGCGCCGAGCCTAAGCCGGTCGAGACCGTTGCCCAAGATGCCGCCGATCACGAGGCTGAAGATCAGAGGCAGCAACCGTTCCTGTGCCGGACACCGGCGCATAATCCACAAAAGTCCGATCAGCGCGATCGCGGCGATTCCTAGAAAAAAAGGGGTGCGCCAGCCTGCGTACGGCCCGGCCATAAAACCGAACGCTGCGCCTGTATTCATCACGTGGACGAGATCGACATAGCCTGGGATGATCGCCACGGCGTTACCGCGGGGGATCTGCTCACGCACGATCCACTTGGTAACTTGGTCTAGAAGAAACACCATCGGACTGATATAGAGGAGACAATAATATTTATAGGGCATGGAGTACCTCGGCGCAACGCGCGCATACATCGGGGAAGCTGGCATCATGTCCTGCATCCTCATGAAACTTCCAACACCGCGCGCATTTTGTGCCGCCGGCCCGTTCCACCCCGATTGTCAGCCCCGGCACGGCCTCGCTTGACACGCAGAACCCGCCTTGCGCTTTGCCAAAGCGGAGAGCCGATGTGAGAAAGAGGTCCGGCAGGATAGGGCCGAAACCTTCAAGAAACTTTCGCATATCGGCGGACGCTTCAATCACCAATGCGGCCTCCAGGGGCGAGCCGATCGTCTTGGCCTGACGTGCCGCCTCAAGCGCCTTTGTGGCCTCTCCCCGAATCGCACGCAATCGCTCCCATCGGTCCGCTTCGGCGTCATCGTCCGGCCGGTCTCCCTCCGGCAGATCGGTCAGAAATACGCTGCCAGGGGCGCCGGCAGGTTTCGGAAGGTACTGCCAGACCTCATCGGCGGTAAACGAGAGGATAGGGGCCATCAGTCTGGTCACCTCATCGGCTATCCGCCAGCAGGCGGTCTGCGCCGCGCGTCGCAGCTCGCCTTTTGGACCCTCGCAGTAGAGGCGATCCTTGATGATGTCGAGGTAGAAGGCAGAGAGATCCACCGTACAGAACGCGTTCAGCGTATGGTAGACTAAGTGGAACTCGTAGTCGTCGTAGGCCCGGCGACACCGCTTTATCACTGCCGAAACGCGCTTAAGCGCCCATTTATCGAGATCGGTCAACCGGTTATCCGGCAGCGCATCACGGTCCGGCTCAAAATTCGAAAGGTTCCCCAACAGGAAACGGAGCGTGTTCCGAATCTTCCGGTAGCTCTCCGCCACGCGGGCCAGGATCTCGTCGGAGACCCGGATATCGTTGCGATAATCTTCAGCCGCCACCCAGAGTCGCAGGATCTCCGCACCGTACCGGTTAAGCACCTTCTCCGGCGGCACGTAATTTTTAGCCGACTTGGAATATTTACGCCCCTCATGATCGACAACGAACCCGTGCGTGAGCACGGCCCGATATGGGGCCGAATCCTGCGTGCCGATCCCGACTAGCAGCGCCGAGTGAAACCAGCCGCGATGTTGATCGCTCCCTTCCAGATAGAGGTCGATCGGTGGCGCAAGGCCGAAGATTGTCTTCAGGGCGCTAAACGACGTGCCCGAGTCGAACCAGACATCCAGTATATCGGTCTCTTTGGTAAATGGCCCGGTGGATCCGCATCGTGGACAGGCAAACCCGTGAGGCAATAAGCTGAGTGGCGACTGGCTAAACCAGACGTCGGCCCCATCGGTCTCAAATCGTTTGGCCACATGTTCGATCAATTCAGGAGAGGTGGTATGCGCATGACATGTCTCGCAGGTAACCGCGATTATCGGCACCCCCCAGCTACGTTGCCGCGAGATGCACCAGTCGGGGCGTTGCTCGATCATGCCGAAGATCCGGTTGCGTCCCCACGGAGGGATCCACTGCACCACTTCGATCGCCTTGAGCGCGCGAGCGCGCAACTCCGCGGTTGCCATCCCTATGAACCACTGTTCGGTGGCCCGAAAGAGGATCGGACGATGGCAGCGCCAACAGTGCGGATATTGATGGGTCACCTGACCTTGATACACCAGGGCCCCCGATCCCTTAAGTTTTTCCATGATGATCGGATTGGCAGCCCAGACGGAGACGCCGGTGAGCCATGGCAGCCCTGCCTCATCTGTGAAGCGGCCCGCATCGTCGATCGGAGCGAATGGGGCCAATCCATACCTGGCGCCGACCTCGTAGTCTTCCTGCCCATGGCCGGGCGCCGTGTGCACCAGCCCCGTGCCAACATCAAGTGTTACGTGTTCGCCGATCACGACGAGTGAGGTGCGATCGCAAAGCGGATGGTGGCACTCCCGCCGCTCAAGTTCCCGTGCGGTGCAATGAGCTCGGACTTTATATTGCTCGATCCCCATCGTCGTCATCACCGTTTCCAGGAGTCCCTCGGCGATCACCCACAATTCTTGCCCCACCTCGACAAGGCAGTAGGGGAGATCCGGATGGAGGGCGATGGCCAGATTGGCAGGTATAGTCCATGGGGTCGTTGTCCATATGACGAGTGTTACTGGGCCAGCGCGCATACCGGCCCTGGGCCGTAGGTCGTCTCCTTCCGTAAGAGGAAAGCCGACGTAGATCGACGGCGATGTGTGCTCCGTATATTCGACCTCGGCCTCTGCCAGGGCGGTGCGGCACGATGAGCACCAGTGGATCGGTTTGAGCCCAGTGGTCACCATCCCGTTGGCCACAAATTGTCCGAACGCCCGCGCGATAGCGGCCTGATACGCGAAATCCATCGTGCGGTACGGATTGGCCCAGTCCCCCAGGCAACCCAAACGCTTGAACTCCGCCCGCTGGATGTCGATATATTTTTCCGCGTATGCCCTGCAGGCCTTACGAATCCGAAGCACGGCATCGCCCGCTTGTTCTGCGCCTGCCGGTGCCTTCTCCTTTAAGGCCTGGAGCTCAATCGGCAGGCCGTGGCAATCCCATCCCGGGATAAACGGGGTATAATAGCCGGCCATTGCCTTCGATTTGACCACGATATCTTTGAGCACCTTGTTGAGTATATGGCCGAAGTGGATGTGTCCATTGGCATACGGCGGGCCGTCGTGCAGCAGGAAGCGTGGCCTGCCTTCACGGGCCTTTACCATGGCCTGATAACAGCCCATCTCTTCCCACCGGTTGCATTGCACCGGCTCGCGTGTAGGCAGGTCAGCCTTCATCGGAAAATCGGTCTTCGGCAGATTCAGGGTCGATTTGTAATCCATTGCGGCGATGCCGTCGGTTAGTCGGCCACTCCCAGGTTGGTCACGTCGACCTCCATGCTTCGCAGATAGTGCCCGGCCTCGTCCAACACGGCGCGCTCCTCCCGCCCGCTCGATTGCGTGAAGGCTGCTACGCTTTTGCACTGCGACGTGATCTCGACAGTAGTGCGGCCGGCCCCCTCGGGACGGATACGCACTCCCAGTTGGTGAAGGCTCGGCGTGACGCCGTAATCGGGCGCCTGGAACGGTTGGACGTAGTGGGAATCGACTGTAGTCGGGACCCAGGTGGTCGTCAGCAAGCCGCTTTGCAGGTCTTCTGTGGCCACCGGATAGCCTCGCCTGGTGAGGGCCCAGCGCAGCGCATAATAGACCGGTGTCGGGTCTGCGGCAAAGGTCCGTGCCACCGGCGCCATCGATTCTGCGCTTGCCCGTACGAGCGGCTTGGCGCAACCTACTAGTACGATAAGCAGTAACGTTAATGCCAAGCCCGCACACCTATAGCTATCCCTAACCATGCGTCCTCCGGCGGCCGCACCAGACCCAAAGCAGTGCCGCGGCAGAGACGGCCAGCAGGCTAATCTCCTGCGCCGCGGTCCATTGGTGTCCGATCAGGTAGTATCGCGTCTCTTCCCCGCGCAGCCCTTCGTTGAAGAACCGCAAGATTCCGTACAGGAAGAGATAGCATGCGAATAACTGACCTGGCACCCGGAGGCGCCTGCGAAACAGAACCAGGAACAGGAAGATTAGAAACTCACCGGACGATTCGATCAGTTGGGTAGGGTATAATGGGAGACCCGGCGGTGCGCTCCCCTGCGGATTGGGTGGGAAGGTGAGCGTCCACCAGTGGGCGGCAGCCACCGGTGCCCCATGACAACAGCCGGCGGCAAGACACCCCAACCGGCCGAGACTGTGGCCAAGCGCGATTGCGGGGGCAAAGAGATCGGCATAGCGCCAGAACGACCGCCCGTGCCGCCGCGTGTACCAGATGGAGACGGCTACCGCGCCGACGAGACCCCCATGAAAGACCAGCCCTCCCTCCCAGATCCGGACAATCATCAGCGGATCGGCGAGGAACCGGTCGCGCTCAATCAACAGAACATGAGCGATTCGCGAGCCGACAATTGCGGCGATGATGATGTAGAAGACAAGATCGGTGGCGCGACGAGGGTCCTCGCCGACCTGTTCGGCCTCGTGGCTTACCCACCACATCCCAACCAGGAATCCGAGCGCGACGAGCACGCCATAGGTATGGATCTTCAGCCCGCCGAAGATCGGAATCT
>JACPFG010000012.1:8509-13947 GCA_016183125.1 Deltaproteobacteria bacterium | reverse complement strand
TCAAAGGAGGGGAGACTTGGAGTATCTTTATCCGCTTGATGCGTGGGGCAGAGAGGTAACTTCTATGACGTGCTTTCGGAAAGCGGCGAGGCGGGGGCGGGGGATGAGGGATATGCGAAGTCCGCCAACGATTTATGGCGGACGAAGCAAAGGCCATTGAGCGAGGATAAGCCGCGACGAGGCCCGTAAGCCGAGGAGACGGCGGCCCGAATCCCACGCCCCCGCCGAGGCCGCATTCGGATGTGTGAGTCGCACAAGGGCTATTCTGTTTTCAAAGCACACGCAGGAGGTCCGCCAGTACCCCGTGTCGGTGGAGACGTTGAAGGATCGCGTAAATATCGCGCCGGTCGCCCTCTTTTCTGAGGCCGGCGCCGACAATAACGATCCGATCCCTCTCTTTCTGCCAGACATAGACGATCCGATACCGACTGACTTTCCACGTGCTCAACCCCTTAAGATCGCCGGCGAGCGGCTTGCCCAATTCCGGTGCGTCACACAATTTGCGGATGGCCTGCTGCAGAATCAAAAAGACCGCATGATCAAGCCCTTTGAGGAGCCGGATAGCGGTCGGTGTGAGTACAACGTCACAGGGGCTCGCCAAAAACTTCCTCCCATGGCCTTGCTTTTCCCCGCTGCAATTCCCGAAGCGATTTTTTGATCATTCGCAGCATTTTTTTATCCTGCAGAATCGCCAGCGTTTCAGCCAATCCCTCCAGCCGATCCTCCAGCGCACGATGCTCGGCTTCCAGCCGTTCGTAAGTCTCGGGGCGCAACAACACGCCGATCGGCTCTCCTCGCTTGAGAATCTTCAAGAGCTGTCGCCGTCCCAGGCCCTCCAGCGCCCCGTCAATATCCGACCGCAAATCCGTCACCGGGATGGCCCGAACAGCTAACGTCGTCATAATAATGCATGTTAACTGGCACTATAATGCCAGTCAAGCGTCATTTATTCTGCCAGTACAAGCCGAATGTCTCGGATCAGGAGGATGAGCATTCCGAAGAGATATCGCGCGAGGGCTTTCTATTGAATCGGAAGGAGAGCTGCTGCGGCAACATGTGCGGAAGCGCGTGCCAGATGCGCAGACTCAGCAGCAAGCCGATGACGGCAAACGGCACCAAGAAGAGCGGCCATAAAAACCAGTTGGCGGGGTTCTTGGCCGCCTCACCGGTCGGCGCGATCATCCCAATGGCGATCGCCTGGATCCCAGTCCCCAGGTATACCATGCCATCGACAATCGCGACCGCCGCGCCGGTATTTTTTGTCCCGGCAAAATCGGCGGTAGCGGTGCCGGAAAATATGCCGTGGACGCCGATCACGCTCATGGAGATCGCAAGCGCCATAATGCCGGTCGGCCAATAACCTATCCCCAATGTCAACACCATCGCAATGCTGGCACAGATCATCACCACGTAGAGGATGGCGGCCATCGGCGCCCGTTTCGACTCGAAAAAACGGTCCGAGGCCCCGCCGATCACTCCGCAGATCAGGAGGGCCAATCCCCAGTGATGCGTAACGGCAAATGTCTTATAAAAACCGACCTCCTTGGCCATGATCGGATACCAATGCATGACACCATTGCGCAGGATCCCGCTGCAAAACTCGACCATGCAGACCACCATCAGGACAGGATGCGTGATGATCCTGCGGAAGACCCGCTTGACAGGCTCCCGCTCGCCGCTCTCGGAGAGCTTCCCCTCGCCTGTGTCGAAATCGGGAAAGCCCGCCTGGCTGGGACGATCGCACAGCCATAGGAGCATAACCACCCAGAGGACGGCCAGCGCGACCGCCGGGACAAAAAAGAGCCACCAGTTTTCATTGAGCCCGCTCGCTGTAACGGAGGCGCGCGTGCGCTGCACCACCGCATACCCCCAGTCAAAGGCGAAATAGATGCCGAGCGAGATGACGATGCCGAAGAGGGTAGAAAACGTCCCGCGTTCCCGCACGTGAAACCAGGGCGCCTTCACCGTGACGATGGAGACGGCCCCAAAACTTTGAAAGTACATATTCAGGGCATAGAGGACAACGAACGATTCGACGACGGGAACATTCCACTGCCAAAGGGTATTGCCATACAAAACTAGCCCCATCAGCAAGTTCATCCAGAGGGCGCCCAACACGCCGATCAACATCGCCATTCGACCGCCGATCCGGTCGGTCAACGGCCCGTTGATGAGAAAGGCGAAGCCGTAGACCCACGCGCCGATGGCAAAGATCAACCCAAAATCCGCCTTGCTCATGATCTCGTCGCCGAGCGCCGATTTCGCTACGGTCAGATTGTACCGGCCGAAATAGAGAAAGGCATACGCGAGGCCCATCGGCAACCAATTGAGGATGCGCCGATAGCGATACTTCAAAGGATGGATCGGCCGTTGTAAGATGTCGCCGCTATATCGACAATCGATTGCCCTTGTAAACGGAAAAATCGGCCAGTCCACTGCGCATCTCCTTGACTCTTACCGGCGATTAGAGTAGAAGCCCGCTCTTCTATCCAACAGAGGAGGGTTTGCATGGCAGCTCCAACGACCCCGATTGCCGCTGGGACAACAGCACCGGATTTTACGCTGAAGGATCAGAATAATCAGGATGTCCGGTTGACGGAGTTTCGCGGAAAAAAGAACGTGGTGCTTCTCTTCTACCCGCTAGACTGGAGTCCCGTCTGCACGCCGGAAAATCAGTGCTTCACTAAGGATCTGCCGGATTTTACGAAGTATAATGCCGAGGTCTTCGGCGTCTCGGTCGATTCGGTCTGGTCTCACAAGGCCTTTGCCGAAAAGTATGGGCTCAAACACAGGTTGCTGGCCGACATGCAGCGCACGGTCTGCAAGGAGTACGGCCTATTTCTCCAGGACGCCAACATTTCTCGTCGAGCCACCGTCATCGTGGATAAAAACGGCACCGTTGCATGGGTGAAGGTTCAGGAGGATATCAAGCAGGCGCGGGATGATCGGGAGATTATTGACCAGTTAAAGCGGCTCCAATAGGCTTCGTCGATGGGGGGTTGTCAGGGGAGGAGAGCAGGATCTCCCCCCTGACGGTAGCGAGCGACCGGCTTTGCCGGCGCGAGCGAATAATCCAGGAGGATATTAAGCAAGCGCGGGACGATAAGGAAATCATCGCACAGTTGATGCAGCTGTCCTAACCACTCTCAAGGGGGGAGATATGGCGGCATTCCCGAAGTTGCTGGCAGAGTTTATAGCTACCTTCACGCTGATATTTGTCGGCGCAGGGGCGGTGTGCGCCGATGCGCTGACAGGCGGCAAGCTTGGGATTACTGGGATTGCGTTTGCGCACGGACTTGCAATCTGCGTGATGGTATACGCGTTTGGCTACATCTCCGGCGCGCATATCAATCCGGCGGTCAGTTTCGGGCTTTTCCTTGCGCGCAAGATGCGCGCAGGGGAATTTCTCTCGTATGTGGTCGCGCAGCTCCTCGGCGCAGTCGTGGCCGCCTTTTTGCTCGGCAAGATCTATCCTGTTTACGCGCAGGTTGCCCCCTATCTCGGCCTCTGCAATCTGCCGGGCGCGGCGCTGCCGAACTTTGTCTGGCACTGCGGTCTCGTCGTCGAGGCGATCCTCACATTCTTCCTCGTNTTCCTCGTTGCGGTCGTGTTGCACGTCGCCGTGGACGATCGCGGCATGAAGCCGCCGATGGGCCTGGCGATCGGGCTTACCGTAACGCTCGGCGTCTTGATGGGGGGGCCGCTAACTGGCGCCGCGCTCAATCCTGCCCGCGCATTCGGCCCGGCGCTGATCACCGGCCGATGGGCGAATCACTGGATCTACTGGGTCGGTCCCCTTCTCGGCGCAGCGGTAGCAGCCCTGCTCTATACACGAGTGTTTGCCAAGCGGGGACGATAGTGGTATGTTGACGTCAACCTAAGGAGGAACGTATGAAAGAATTCAGTGTCAGGCTCTGCGGCTCCGGTAGCGGTTGCGGTTGTCCGGCTGTCGCGTACAACGGCAAAGAGGCTGCGATCGGCGAAGATAACAACATAGTCCGTCTGACCACCGCCGAGTGGAACCTCCTGGTCGCCAAGATCAAGGCAGGGGAACTGAGCGAAATCGCTTAAACGGTAGTCGATAGCCGATTTCGACGAGATATAGTCCGCCGGGCGGGGCGCAGCGGCCGGCCCGGCGGCGGTTTTGGCTTGTCAGGATCGGTCCGATATCTCCAGCAGCGCGTTTCCCCTGGCCAACTTCTACTAGAGTTCCGACTATATTTCGGACCATCTGCTTTAAAAACCCGTCGCCGATAATGTCGATTACCGCGATACAACCGCCTTTCGGGGTGGCTCCCTTCGCTGGTCTCATACCTCTGACCGTTCGGATCTTCAGGGAATATATCCTCCGCACCTTCGACCTACTGCCGTCATTCGCGGCAGCGAACGCGCGAAAGTCGTGCCGACCGATAAGAGCCGTTGCTGCCGACCGCATGGCGCGGAGATCGAGCGGAGCGAATATATGCCAGGCGCGCCCCAGTAAAAACGGCGATGCTACCGGGCCCGTACTGATGAGGTACCGATAGCGCTTCCACTTGGCGCTTCGACGCGCGTGAAATGTGGCAGGAACCTGGCGCACCTGCCGCACGCGAATGCTCGCCGGCAATAGGCTATTGAGCCCGCGCAACCATCCATGGGGCGGTATATTCCGCTTCGTGTGAAAATGCGCCACCTGCGCCAGCGCATGAACCCCCGCATCCGTCCGCGAGGCGCCTATCACGGCTGTCCGTTCCTTCGTCATCGTCCGGACGGCTCGTTGCAGGAGGGCCTGAACCCCCACGCCGTTGGCCTGGATCTGCCAGCCGTTAAAGGGGAGACCGTCGTATGCAAGAATTAACTCGATAGCCGGCATTCCTAAAACTCCATCAAGATACCTACCGTGCCTAGAAGACCGGAGAGGTCCAGCCCACCCTTGCCGAAATTATCGACCCAGCGGTAACGCCCCTCAACGAGCAGCGAGGCATCCTTAACCCCGAACTCGAACTCCGGCTCGATCTTCGTCAGGTGTCTGAGCGAGACCTGCATCCCCAGACCTCCGTGCAGCCCCCATTTTATCCCCTTGATCACCGTCCCGGCGTCGTTTTCCCGAAAAAAGATAGCGTCGGCGCCGCCGCGCAGAAATGGAATAACCGATTGCCGCGGCCAGAAGCGGCCCCGCACGGTTACGTTAGTAGTTAGGGGGATTAAGAGGAGCGCGAAGCTGTCCTGCGATAGTTCCCCCGAATCGACACCTCTGGCCACCCCGGAATCGTAAAAACCTCCGACACCAAGTTCGAAACCGAACCGTTCCTTAATTAGATAGCCACCCTCCATCATCCCCGTTGGACTGCAACATGCCCCAAAAAATTCCTTCGCCACGCTCCCGGTCGGCAACCAGACGCCCCCCTGCAACGCGAATGTCCACTGGGCCGGGGCAAACCGCTCCGGCTCCTCGCCCC
>JACPFG010000012.1:0-8483 GCA_016183125.1 Deltaproteobacteria bacterium | reverse complement strand
TCGCCCCGCACTTCGGCAGCGCCGGCCGTGAGGAAGACAAGGATCGCGAGTGTACTGGCGACGATTCGGCGTTTTAGCAGCATCGCTATCACGAGAAGGCCGAGGCAGACCGACCCGAACCAGGGACTCTCTCCATTGCCTTCGACCATCGTGCACCCTGTTTCCCCCGCTCGTCCCGCGGGACCGACCGTGGCCTCGGGCTTTCCGCTTGCCACCGTGCCGCTGGCAAACGCGTTCGTTCGGGTCGGGCTCACGTTTCCGTTCGTGTCCTTAGCCTCGGCAGCGATATAATAAGTCGTTTTGTTGGAGAGATCGGTAACCACGACCGTCGGTTCGTTTCCCGCAGCCGGCTGCGGCGCTGTGGCATCGGCGGCAGTCTTGGTCAAAACGGCCGCCGGATCTGTGTCGACATATACGCGGTACTCGGCGATGTCCGCCGCTTCGAGACGCTGGAGATTGACATAGATCTTGCTCGTTCCGAAACTGACGCTCTGAATAGTAACCGCCGGCGGCGGGGTGTCGACCGTCACCGTGGCGGCACGCCTCCCCGTGTTCCCATCGGCGTCAGTAGCGAAAATATAGACCGTGTTGCTCCCCTCCTGTAATGCGCTTGAATTCGTATCATAGGCAAATGTTACCGTCTGCGCAGTGTTGGCCGTTCCGACAGTTCCCGACGTGGCACCGCCGGTGTCGGTAAGCGTCGTTCCATTTCCGGCAACAGTACCGCCAGACCGTACTACATATGTCCCAGCCTCATCCGCCTCAAAGGTGAGGGTTGTCGTCCCTCCCACCCCTAGGCTGCTCTTTCCGCCGCCATACTCGACCTTGCTCACGGTGATCCACGGATTATCGCTCACCACGGCTATCTTGCCGAACGAGATGTAAAGATACCCGTCGTCGCTGGCTAGGATAGGTCCGCTGCCGCTTATGGGGAGCGGTTCATCGTCGGTAGACGTGCTCCCCAGATCTAATACGTCGTTATTGCCAGTGTCGAAGACGGATAGACCCTTGCTCCCAGCCACAAATCCGTACGTCCCGGTCGGTTTCGTTACCTCCGCTACCGCGATTTGGTTTATATCGCTGTTAGCCGTCAGGTTGATCGTCGCCGTGGCCGTGCCTGTTGCGGTCGCGATCTTGCGGACCGTTTTGTCGGTCGGATCGACAACGTATAGTGCCGAGCTATCGGGTAATGCCGCCATCCCTTTGAGGTCATGGGTGCCGCCGCTGTCGACAGTAATCGCGGTCGGGATATGTGTGCTGGTCGGAATGGCGATTACCCGGCCGACATTAGTTGAGGCGTAGCATACTCCGGCACCGCCACTCACCGAACGGACAAATAGGAGCTGATTAACGGTGAAATTCCCGCTGATGGCGCCCTTCAGATCGATCGGGATCGACTGGCTCGTCCCAATGGCATATTGGAGCAACTGGGTATCGGTAGAATTGAGGATATAAAGGTTGCCGGCGTCCGGATCTGCGACCAGATGCGAGAGTGTCTTGCCTGATGCAACCGTAACGCGAGTCGGCTTTTCCGTCACCTTGGCCAGATCGAAGAGGAGCAGATGGCCCCCCTCCTGTGTCGCGTAGACCGTTTTCAGCGCGGGGAGATAGGCGATCCCCTTGATCGCACCTGTAAGGTCGGTATCGCCCGCTATTGCATACGGCTGCGAGCCCGCCAGCGCATACGTCCCGAGATCTACTATCTTGAAGGTCTCCCCGAACGTGACGTAGAGTGAGCCATCGTCATCGCTGATGGCGTATCCTGTCGCTGTTTGCAATCCCAGATCGAGTGGGGGCTGCGTCTGTGTTGAAGGCTTCCGCTCGACAGAGGGATATCCGAACACCACCGAGGGACCGAGCAGCCCGATGCACGACAAAAGAGAGAGAAACCAGAGGCGCACGGACGGAATATAACCGAGCCCTCCCCGTGACTCAACTATGTTCTTGCGCTTGGCAAGGGTTCTCCAGGGGGTTGAAGGCAAGGCATATCAAGGGGTTCGCTATTTTCGCTGTTTTCGTTTGCGCTTAATTGCCCGGATCTTTTCGAGGTAGCGGAGGTCATCGAGGTCCTTGCCACGGCCGGCGGCGCGTTTCATCGTGATCAGATCGTCGAGCGAGGCAAAGTTTGTTGGCACACCCTCAATGTTCCCATACATGCGCGCGCGCCAGACCGCCTCGAATGCGTCAACCCCCGTCACAAACGGATGTATGTCCGATTCCAGACCGTACCCGCGGAAGAGGGTCTTCTTTGCCAACATACTCTCAATGGTTAAATCCGTCACGTCGTAGCCGAATATCCGGAGGGCGTCCCGCGCCCGTTCGGCATTTATGACCGTTGGCTCAATAAAGATATCCAGATCCAGCGTGACGCGGGAAAACCCATGCGGAGGAAAGGCCGTCGCCCCGATGACGACGTACTTAACCCGATGTGCGTTGAACAATTTGAGGAGGTGAGGAATGTCCATGGGCCTTGAGCATCTTGCGAACCATCCGCGATTTAGTGAACATCATCTGAAACCGGTCGGCCTTGGAAAGCGAAAGTTGCCACCGCACCTCGAAGTCGAGTTCCTTTTCGGGATCATCATGATCGAGTTGGAGGATCCACGTCTTGCGCCGTTTCACACGCCCGCCCGCACGGCGCGCGCGGCTATGGATGCGACGATCCATAACCGAACCATATCAGGGAATGATGTGCGAAACAACTTCAAAGATACCGTTCGATGAGGATCTCGGCGATTTCGACGGCGTTGAGGGCGGCGCCTTTGCGGAGGTTGTCGGCAACGATCCAGCAGTCAAGTCCGTTGGCGATAGAGGGGTCTTCGCGCACGCGGCCGACGTAGACCGCATCGGTGCCAGCCACCTGCCGTTGCAGCGGATATTCGTTCGCGGCGGGATCGTCCATCATGACGATGCCGGGGGCGGCACGGAGGCATTCGCGCGCCTCGGACGCCGTAACCTTGCTCTGGGTCTCGATGTTAACCGCCTCGGCGTGACCCACATAGACCGGCACGCGCACCGCCGTGGCCGTGACCGCTATGGAGGGATCGCCCAAGATCTTTTTAGTCTCTTCCACGATCTTCCACTCCTCCTTCGTATAGCCGTTCGGGAGAAACTGATCTATCTGCGGGACACAGTTAAACGCGATCGGATGGGCAATCAGCCCGGCGCTCGGCTCCTCCCCCGCAAATAGCCCACGGACCTGCGTGGTCAGCTCGTCCATGGCCGCCTTCCCCGCGCCGGCAACGGCCTGATATGTTGCTACCACTACTCGCCGGACACCGGCCCGGTCGTGGATCGGCTTGAGAACGACGCAGAGTTGGATGGTTGAACAGTTCGGGTTCGCGATGATCCCGCGCGCGCGCCACCCCGCAATTGCCGTGGCGTTGACCTCTGGCACAACGAGCGGGACATCCGGTTCCATCCGAAAGGCGGCGCTGTTATCGATCGCAACGGCGCCATGCTCGGCCGCGATCGGCGCAAACTCCCGACTCACCTCGGTCCCTGCGGAAAAGAGTGCGATGTCGACCCCGGCAAACGCCTCCCGCCTCAACACCTCCACCGGGATCTCCCGCTCGCCAAACCGGACCGACTCCCCGATCGAGCGATCCGAGGCCAGCGGTACGAGGCGATCGACCGGAAACTGCCGCTCGGCCAGGATCGAGATCATCTCCTTGCCGACCAGGCCGGTGGCTCCCACCACCGCAACGGTATAGGCGGATTTCTTCGGCATCTGGTCCTCTTCACATCTCACTTTTTAAACAGTGCCTCCAATGCGCGTTTAACTTTGGCCTTCGGATCCTCGGTCGGAGTCCCCCGTAACCGTCCATACAACTCAAAATAATCGCAAAAGTTGGCAACTTCCTTCTCTTTCACGTACTCGGCCTGCGGCTCGCGGCACTCATGGTGGACATTCCGGTCGTAGAAACGGCACTGTAGACAACAGTGGAGATCCCTACGGCAGGCGGGGCAGACGTCACGCCTGCCTATCTCCCGCTCCCGTTCCAACGCAGCCCCGCAAAACGCGCACGCGGGCCCCACCTATTTCCCTCCCCCCGGATTTATAGGACGGATTTTTTGCTGCAGAACCTGTTCGAGTCTACGAATCCGCCGCGCCGTACGCCTTGCGCGCAGGTCGCACCATACCTGACGCCCCTTGCGCATCGTTACTAGCTCTTCGATAACCCCCCAGGCGACGTAACAGCAAATGAGGACAAAGAGACTCATCGGGGGCGCAGCGGCGATCACTGCCAGGAGGCCGACTGCTATCACTAGGGTAAAGAATGACCAGCGACCGCGCAGGTCTATCTGTTTGAAGCTGCGGTAACGAATAGTGGAGACCATCAGCAGGGCCAGTCCGATTGTTGCCCAAAGCACCGCCCAGTTCCGTCCGGGGGCCGCCGGCCCGAACCAGTCGTGATAGCTGATCACGGTGGCGGCCATAAGATAGGCGGCCACCGGCACCGGCAGGCCCTGGAAATATGCCCGCTCGACCGTCGTGATCTGCACATTGAAACGCGCCAGGCGGAGGGCCGCACACGCAAAGAATAGAAACGCGGCCAACCAGCCGATCCGGTGGAAACCGGAGAGCGACCAGAGGTAAAAGAGTATGCCGGGGGCCAGCCCGAACGACGCGAGGTCAACAAGGGAATCGTATTCGATGCCGAAGCGGGATTCGGCCCGCGCCAAACGGGCCACGCGCCCATCCAGAAAATCGAATAGGCCTGCCCCCAATATCGCCCATGCCGCCGCGATAAAATCGGAATGGAGGGCCTTAACGATTGCATAGAACCCGCAGAAGAGGTTCCCGGTGGTACACAGACTGGGGAGGAGGAAGACGCCCGACTTGACTCGCCCAAACTCTCTCATTGGTGATCTCCAATTCGCGCTACCAGACTGGCTCCTCCGCGAACCCTCGCGCCTACCTGCACGGCTATGGGCCACGAAAGGGGCAGATAGAGATCGACACGTGAGCCGAACCGGATCAATCCGCAGCGCTCACAGCGATCGACCTTGTCTCCCTCCCGCACGTAAGAGACGATCCGCCGGGCGATCAACCCTGCCACCTGCACCATCACCACTTCCTCTCCCCCGTCTCCCTGCAGCCATATCGCGTTCCGTTCGTTCTCTTCTGATGCATTGCGATGAGAGGCGATGCGGAAACGACCTGGAATGTAGCGAGTGCCCACCACCCGGCCCCCTATCGGAACGCGATTGATATGGACATTCAAGACGGAGAGAAAGATACTCAGTTTGCGCATCGGCCGATTAAGAAAATACGGTTCCATCACCCACCGATAATGGCCGGAACAGCACGCGAGGGATTGCGGAAAAAGAAGGCACATGCCACCGCCCAGGCCGAGCCGACAACGGCCAGCGGCGCCGCAGCAACCGCCCAACCGAAACCGGCCACCGCCGCGCCGGAAACAATGAACGGGAATCCTTCCCGGGCGATGGGCCAAGCCCTAGCCGGCATTGGACTTGGCTTGGATGCTCGAACGATACTGCGCCAGGATGGTCTCGATCCGGTCTCTGCCGGCGAGTTTGAGTTTTTTGAGTCGGTTACGTTCCACCTGTTCATCGGTAGTCAGATACGGTTTTCGCTCTAATTTGTCCAGCTGCTGTTCATACACCACGTGTTCTTGCCATAATTTTGCTAGGGTTGCATCATGGGTACTATGCTGCTCGATCAACTGCATATCCTTTGGCTCCATAGGCAGCCTCCTTTCGCAAAAAAAAACGGCCGCCCCTTGTGGGTTGCGACCGGTTGCCATACCGTACACCGACCTTCATACGCGTCCATAATATGCCCAAGGGCGAAAGCCTGTCAACGTAATTGAGCATTGTCTACCTGGCCAGGATATCCTCCAGCCCCCGTCTGATCATCATAACACCAAGCGCTGCTAAAAGGAGGTTGATCACCTTGGCGAATGCCTGCATACCGCTAACCCCTAGCCAATTGGCAATGCCATCGGAAAACCGGCAAGTAACCCATATGATTGCTATATTGGTCACCAGGCTGGCCAGGACCCAGTATGGCGCGTAGACATCTACCTGCATCAACAGCGTTGTGAGCGCGGCAGGCCCCACGAAGATCGGAATGCCAAGTGGAACAGGGCCGATATTCAAGTTGGTCGTTTCTGGCCGAGTGTGCGGGAGCACCCACCGCACCGCCAGGATAAAGAGTACCGCACCGCCGGCGATCTTGAAGTCCGCGGGCGTCACATGGAGAAAATTGAGGATGATCTTGCCGGCAAATAGGAAGCCTACCGCCACAAAGAGGGCTGTAGCGGATGCCTGCCAGATCACTCGACGCCTCTGGGTCTTCGTCATCTGCTGGGTGAGTCCTAGAAAGACCGGCAGGTTTCCCGGGGCATCGATCGCCACGAAGAGCGGGATGAAACATTTTAGAAATATTTCCATTGTTCCTCCTAAATGATCGGGCCTACCACTCGTTCTACGGCCAGGCGTATCGCGCCGGCTGTCACTGCATCGCGGATCACGGCAATTTCCGTTGCTAGGAACCTATCGCTGCGCAGCATAGGCACTCTGATCCGCACCGCGCGAAACGCGGCCCGCGTGCCGCGGCCCAATCGATACGAGACCGGGTGTAAATCGCATGCCTGCGCACCTGCCAGCAGTTCGATGCCTATGATGTTCGCGGTATTTTCCGCCACCGTCAATGCCTTTCTGGCCGCCCACATCCCCATACTCACATGATCCTCCTGGCCGGCCCAGGTAGGGATAGTATCGATGCTGGCAGGATGGGCCAACCCCTTGTTTTCGGAAACAAGGCTCGCCGCCGTCACATGCGCTACCATGTATCCCGAATGGAGCCCCGGCTTGCGGGCCAGCCCCTGCACCGGCAATTCGCCGGCCTTAGGGTTGGTCAGCTGCTCCACTCTACGCTCGGCCATAGAGCCTAATGTTGTGAGTGCTATCGCTAACTGATCCATTGCAAAGGCCACCGGCGCGCCATGAAAATTGCCGCCAGAAAGGATACGCCCAGTAGCCGGAAAGACGATCGGATTATCGGTTACGCTCTCCATCTCGCGGGTCACTGTGGCCCTGGCGGCAAGGTAAGCCTCACGGACCGTGCCGTGTACTGCCGGGATACAGCGAAGCGCATACGGATCCTGCACTCGGGGGCAGGTCTTGTGCGAGGCTACTACGTGGCTGCCGGCCAAGAGACGCCTGAGGATCCGTGCGCTGGCAACCGCGCCGGGATGCGGGCGGACCATATGCAATGGGGCCTGAAACGGCGCAACCGAACCGAATAATCCCTCGATCGTCAGCGCCCCGGCAATCTCCGCATGCGCTACCGACTCATGGGCCAGCGCAAGCGCGGCTGCCGCGACGGCGGTCATCGCCTGGGTCCCGTTGACGAGGGCCAGCCCCTCCTTCGGATGGAGCATCAGCGGCGAAAGACCCATCTGCGACAGGGCCTTACCGGCCCCCATCCTCCGCCCCCGGAGCCAAACAGTCCCTTCGCCGAGCAATGGGGCCGTCATGTGTGCAAGCGGCGCCAGATCCCCGCTGGCGCCGACCGAGCCTTGCGCCGGTATCAGAGGGAGACAATCCGCGCTCAAAAAGGCACGCAGGTAATCGACCACTATCGGCCTAACGCCTGAATGTCCCTTGAGCAATGCCTGTAGTTTGAAAAGGAGCGTCAGCCGACTTATTGCCGGAGCCAGCGGTTCGCCCACCCCGGCTGCATGACTTAAGACCAGGTTTCGCTGGAGGAGAAAGAGGTCCTTTCGCGCAATGCGCGTGCGCGCGAAGATCCCAAAGCCGGTGTTGATCCCGTATACCGGCGCGGAGTCGCCCAGGTGTCGTTCGATCACCGCGCGCGCCCGGCGGACCCTGCCGTACGCCGTGGGGCCGATCCGCACCCGCACCGGTCTGCTAAGCGCTTGGAGCACCGATTCCCACGCCAGCGGCCCACCATTGAGAGTGATCGCCATAGATCGCCGTGCCAAAAGTAAGTGTCTTGTAGCGTAGTTATCTTCCGGCTGCAAGCCGTCCCTTATCTTCCGCCACACTTTTTCGGAGGTAATTAGGGACTAATGTGTTGAGATCCGCCACCTCGCCTCGCACCAATTTTTCGGTGGCAAGTACCGCCACCAGTGCAGCACGCGGGCGATGCACGTCCTGTGGCCGAGTGAGGCGACGTCCCTCCGCGGGGCTCGAACCTCGGGAGGGGGCTCCGCCCCTCTCCCCCCGCCTCTGGCGGGCCCCCCCACCCCAGGCCCCGCTACGGAACGTCGCCTCACTCGGCGCCTTGCATCCGACCGCAGTAAAAATTGTCTTATACCGGAGGAACCCTTCGCCAAAACAGCAGCACTGTTCGCCTGTGGCGCGAATACGCTCGGCCCAGGCCGCAGGCGTGGTCGCCTGTTCAGGCAGCACCGCCGTCCCGTCTGTCCGAAATGCGGCCGAGAAGACCTCCCCCAGGCGGGCATCGAGGATCGGCACGATCAGTCCAT
>JACPFG010000105.1 GCA_016183125.1 Deltaproteobacteria bacterium | reverse complement strand
CGCGCTCGGTCTGCACAAGCCTCCTAGCAAGTCGCGACGTCGTCCCGTCGCAAAAAATTGGGAGGAGGAGGTCGAATACATAGTCATCCCGATGCGGCAGGGCCGGCTTGTGCCACGCGATCATGATCCGCGGCTCGGCCCTAAATGGGACGATCACCTTTCGCGGAGAGGATTGCGGTGGTTCGACAGACTCGTGTGGAGTCAAGGGGAGGCACCGTCGCGCAGGGAGCGCGCCGAAAGATTGTGTCACGGCCCGGCGCGCCAATCCTACGTCTATTCCACCTGCTACCACGCCGACCATACGGTCGGGACAATAGTAATTGCGGTAAAAGGACTCCGCATCGGTCAGCCGCAGGTCTCTTAAGTCCTCCATCGATCCGATGGTAGGCCACCGGTAAGGGCTCTTATCAAATGCGGTCCCAACTAGGGCCTCGTACAATTTGCCGTGCGGGTTCGAATCGACGGAGCTGCGTCGCTCTTCCATCACCACGCTGCGCTCCTGATAAAACTCCCGCAAGACCGGTGCACCGACCATGCCGGCCGTAAGATAGGCCCAGAGTGGAAGCATGTTTGTCGCAAGGCGTGCGTAGTAGCCCGTCAGGTCCTTGTTCGTGTAGGCATTGAGCTCATCGGCCCCATTTTTATGAAATAGACGCCACAGTTCGTTGGAGACCGCATACTTGCGCGCCTCAGCGGCGATCCCTTCCAACTCCTTCTCCAGGGCCTGCCTCTCTTCAGGTGTAGCCTTGGCTATTCGCGCCTCCAACCGGCGGATCGCTGCAAGCTGCTCCGCCTCCGCAGCGAAATCGGTCGTGCCGATCTCGCGCGTCCCCTTGAAGGCCATATGTTCGAACATATGGGCGAGCCCGGTCTTCCCCTGCGCCTCCTCTATCCCCCCGACTTTCACCTGGACGACCCCTGTGAAGACGGGGGCCCCGTCGGTTCGGACAAGCAGCCACTGCATACCGTTTCGCAACCTAAAAGAGAGGACACGGCGCTCAAGGGCAGTGGCATTCGAGTCGCCCGCCGCAGTCGGTCGAGACAGAGGAAGGGACAAAAGTAATAGTAGAGTAATTAAGAAATAGACCGTTGGTCGACAAAAATGAGGCATAATTACATATCAGTCGTATATAGATTATATGGTTTATCTTGACAATACATTATAAAAGATGTTAATTCATACTTAATTATACTTAATTTATGCATCCGATGCTTAAAGAACTCTGCCTTGCTATCCTCACTGACAGGATTGGCGGGATGTATTTCAATCAGCTCCTGATAAAGGCCGGTATCAAATTGGATAGCACCGAGTGGGATATGGCAAACAAGATCCTCGTGAAGGCCGACACGATGAAGTATTCGCTCGCTTCTCATCCTCCTACCTTCCACTGATCCTTCTGCCGCTGTGCAAACCATCCGATCGCCTTGTAGATCAGCTTTGCCACGGTGAAATTAGAGGCGTGATCGTACGGCCGGGGGGCCAGCTCCACAAAGTCCATCCCCACTACGCGACGCTGCGCGAAGAGGGCCTGCATAAAGGCCTGCACCTCGTACCAGTTAAGGCCGCCGGGTTCCGGCGTGCCGGTCGCCGGAAGCACGGCGCCGTCAAAGACATCCACGTCGAACGTGAGATAGACCGTAGCGGGAAGCGATTTGATAGCAGCGGCGATCCAGTCGGTGCGACCTACTATCTGATGCGCGAACCAGCGTTGCAGCTTCCGCTCGCGAATGAATGCCATCTCTTCAGAGCAGAGGCTGCGTATCCCGACACCGACAGTCGGACATCCCATCTCTACCAGGCGCCGCATGACAGAGGCGTGGCTCCACCGACTCCCCTCATAGGACTCGCGCAGGTCGCCATGCGCATCGCACTGGATAACACCGACCTCCGGATACGCTTCGCGGACCGCGCGCAGCACCCCAGCCGTTAGACTGTGCTCGCCGCCCAGCACTACGGGAAATTTCTTTGCCTTAAGATGAGGACGTGGTCTCGCCGGTGGCGCCCTCTAGATCAGGCGGCGAGGCGCTGTGAATGCCGATCCGACATGGCTCCGCATCCAGCACCTCATCGTACAGTTCAACCTGTTGCGAGGCGACCAGAATCGCCTCCGGACCCTCGGCAGTTCCCTTCCCATACGAGGTTGAGGCCTCATATGGGATCGGCAGGATGACCACCCTGGCCCGCTCGTACTCGGAAAAGTCTGACGGGACATCGAAGTAGCGCATGGGAACTCTAGGGGATAAAGATGCAACCCGCGATGACGGTGGTCCAAAGGCCGTTCTTGTCGCCCACGGCCGATTGCGTGATGTTATGGGTCTTCACGATCTCGCCGGAGATCGTCCAGCTCCCCTTCCGCTCGTTCCAAGACATATCGGGATCGAATTTCACGCCGAGGATTGTGGCCAACATCTCTGCAGCCAGATCCTCCGCATAGTCTCCGGCCTGCTGCTCCGACTGTCCGAAGCTCTTATGCTCCGATAAGTAGCCGTGATGACTGCGTGTTTTAGGCAGGGCCATCCCGACAGAGGCCGCGACCAGCCGGTGCGGCTCGTTAGTCGCGTTATCGTACAATACGCAGTAGACGATCTGACCGGGCTTGAGGAGCCGCTCCCCCTCGCGCCGCGAAATGATCCGGCAACCAGGAGGATAGATGCTCGACACGCGGACCAGATTGCAATGTGCGATGCCGGCGCTGCGCAATCCGAGTTCAAAACTCTGTAGTTTCTCCCGGTGCTTTCCGACACCGCGAGTGAGAAAACATTTCGTCGGGACTATTGCCATATTCGCTTTGCCTCCTTTGCCATCGCGCGCGTATCATACGGTGGCACGGACCTCAAGAAAAAACACGCCGGAAAACACAAAGGGCCTCGGTGTCGAGGCCCTTTGCACAAACTCTTGCCGACGGCTTACCGTCTCTTCTTGCGCTTCACGGTCTTTTTCTTCTTCTTCGCCGTCCGTTTCTTCTTCGCCATTGACCCCCTCCTTGTGGTTGATCACGACGACAATCTGGCGAAAGTATAAGAGAGGTATGCGCGAGTGTCAATCTTTTTCTGCCCCATTACGCGTTTTTTTCGCAAAATTTTGTTCTGTGCACGCGCAAAAAAGCGAAGAAATTACCGTTGTATGGTGCGGAGAATGCGGAGCGCCGCACACGCCCCGCCGAATCCGTTGTCGATATTTACGACAGTGATGCCTTCAGCGCAGCTGTTGAGCATCGCGAAGAGCGCCGTCATCCCCTGTTGATGCGTTCCGTAACCGACACTCGTCGGCACGGCGATCACCGGGCACGCCACGAGCCCGCCGATCACGCTTGGCAGCGCTCCTTCCATCCCCGCAACGACTATGCACGCATCCGCCTGCCGCACGGTTTCGATTTGACCCAACAAGCGATGGATTCCCGCCACGCCTACGTCGTAGAGTGTAGATGCCTCAACGCCGAAAAATGCGGCGGTGCGCCGCGCCTCTTCGGCTACAGGGACATCCGCCGTACCTGCGGCCACTATGCATAACCTGCGGTCCACCGGTTCTATCGGCTGCTGTATGATTGCCAGACACCGACTGACCGGATCATATTGCGCACGAGCAATGCGAGCGCAGATCGCCGCCGCAATGGACGGTTCGGCCCTCGTCGCCAGCACGTTTTTGCCACGCGCGACCCATTCGTCCACGATATGGATAAGGTGCTCAGGCGTCTTCCCA
>JACPFG010000013.1 GCA_016183125.1 Deltaproteobacteria bacterium | reverse complement strand
CGTCAGGAATTATCGGATGCATTCGCCGCTGACGTCGAAAGGCTGGAGCTTCGCAAGCAGACCTCGGAAGAATTCAAGACCCTGTCTGGTGTCGCCAAACAGGCGGGTGTTCAAGACAGGATGTTTGGCGTCTTTCACGATGCAGGTTACAAGGGACTCTACGGCGGGCTGGGCCGTGAGGCCATCAAGGCTCGAAAAGGGATAAAACCAAAAGAGCAATTATTGGATCGAATGGATACAACGGAACTGGCCGCCAATCAGTTTCGAATGACCCAGGCACGGGATACATTAGAGCGGGAGCGAATCAAAAACCAGCAACAGGCCATCAAGACCCATGAGCAGGTCGGCAAGGAAGTTAGGGAAGCAATCAAACGAATCGGAGGAACCGCTCCTGAAGACATTCCTCCAGCGGAGTCCATCCGGGAAGTCGAGAAACGAGTCAAGGCCGCCAGGCCCAGGCTGGAGCTGGAAGAGCAGGATGCCAAAGGGTTGATAGGCAAGAAGGGAGAGAAGAACCAATAATTAGGTACCGGATACAGGATTGTTTAAATAAAAGCGTTTGAAATCAGTGGGTTACAATTGCGATTGTATTTTGGGCAACTTCACCCCATATTGCAACCGATAAAAAGGTGATAGAGGCTTTCCCTATATGGGCGACATCTCGATGCTATCAAAGGTTGCTCGGCTTGGGGCGATCATCAAGGAGGCCATCGCGACGACCCGCTCGACGCAGAAAAAACCCAGGCTATTCTGAATAGCCTGGATCTCAATAACGACGGGAGATTCACTACAGCCGATCTGCAGGCGATTCCTCCCGGGATCTTTCGGAACTATGTGGACATCCTGAAGACCCATGGTTTCGATCTCCTCAAACGACTCGTTCCGCCACAAATTATCTTCACATCCTTTGAGGAATATCATCCGCCCTCGGCCCCGGAGGCACTTTCCTTCGGCGATCCGTTTTTCGAACACTACTTTACAACAAACCCTTCTTCCTTGGAAACGTGGGACGAATGCTGTCACGCCGGTGCAAAAGGCTCGCTCACAGATCCGATCCGCATCCAAAACATGGACACCTTTCGCCTCAATGTCCTCGCAACTGCCAAGGAGCTTGGCGCAACCAAAGAACAAATAGCGCGGATGTCCATCCATGACGCAGCCCTGCTCACGGGCCGGATCACCCGCCATCGGCTATCCTACAATCACGCCATGATCGGCGAACCCGAAAAGGCCTTTGATAACGCCATGAGAAACGACCCTAACGCTATACAGAAAGTGATCGTCATGGGACTCGAGGGAAAATCACCTGAGACAAGTCCGGAGGCACAACGGATAGATCAGTTACCGCACGACGCGATATTTGCAGGAGGACTGGGTATTTGCCGCAACTATGCCCAGGTAAATGCAGCGGTCTATCGCGTCCTCAAGGAGTGGAATCCGAACTTGCGGAATACTTATATGACCTCTTATAGTCTCGAGGATCCTGACAGCAGTCTTGCATTGCCGCATGCCTGGAATATGGTGAGCGCCCTGATACCGGATGGGATTAATATAACCTTCGTCGATCCGACCTGGTTTGATACGCGCAGCCGGACCGCGACCGGTGATCCGACAAAGCAAGACGCACATCTGAGCGATGAGGCGGCGTACAATGCGTACGACCCGGCACATTTTCGGAGAGGTCAACACCTTGCCCAAGGCTATGTCGCCCAGCTGTTCGAATTCGCCGCGGATGAACACCGCCTCCGGTTAGAAAGCGGAAATCCCTTTGCCACTAATGCGGATGTCATCACCGTATACAAGGCACGAGCATTCGAACAACGGCTGATACAGACGCAAACCCTCCTTGCACTGAGCCAACAGGCTGAGAGCGAAGAAACGCGCTCGGCGTTTCGAAGGCGAACGGCGGAGGCATTGCACCTGGCGCTTTGTAATATTCTTCCCGTTCCCCCTTCGGTCTTTGTGCAATATGGCCCGGCCGAGACCGGTTACAGGGAGCCTCCGCCACAAATGAAGGAATTCTTTTCCTTGTATGAAAAGATCAAACAGCAGGACCCCACGATTCTTTCGCTCGAAATTAGGGGGCCTGGAGATGTTGCGGCGGTCACCATCGAGCAAATCTACAGCCGGATCCCAAAATAGTTAAACCAGTTTCCCCGTTTCGAGGAATTCGAGGCATCGCGTGCGGTCCCACAGAACAGAGTCGGCGCGGGGATATCGTCGGGAAAATTTGGTCAGGCCGCGCACCGAGGCTGGTCGAAGACCCGACTTGATCTCAATAGCGAGCGTTTGCTTCGGCGTGACAAGCACATAATCCACCTCGTCGTGCCCCTCCCGCCAATATGCAATGGTCGCACCCTCGGTCTGGGCCAGGTGGGCGCCAATGACCGATTCGAAAACAAAACCATACCATCCGGGATCGACGCTCAGCCGCGCCTGCGACTGATAGGCATGCGTAAGCGCGGGATTGAGTACGATGATCTTGGGGCTTGATCCACGGCTTTGGATAACCGACCCGGAATATTTCGGCAGACAGCGCAGTAGATAGGCCTGCTCGAAGAGGGTCAGATAGTGTTTGATCGTGGTGACATTCCCGCGGTCCTGGAGTTGCCCCAGCAATTTTTGGAGGCTTACCACCTGTGCGGGATATTGGACCGCTATCTCAAACGCTTGCCGAAAGAGCGCCGGCTTGGCGACCGGCGCCAGGCCCAAAATATCGAGGCCGAGCACCGGTTCGATGATACTATGCAGGATGTATTCCCGCCACCGATGTTCATCCGCGACAAAGGCCGCCGCAGCGGGGTAGGCTCCAAAACGAAGATACGTCTCAAGATCCCACCCGAATTCCTCCCGGCATTCCCGGTAACTCCAATGCGGGGCATTGATGAGTTCAAAACGCCCCGCGAGACTCTCCCGCAGGCCCTGTTGTAAAAAAAGACTGGACGATCCAAGCAAGAGGAGTCTGATCGTCCCTTTCCCACGTTCGGGATCGAACAGGGCCTTGATCTGTTCGTTCCACCCGGGCACCTTCTGGACTTCGTCAATAATGAAGAGGGCATTCGGCCCTTGGCGGATAATTTGCTGCCAATGCTGGACAATCCACTCCGCCGGGGGCGGACTCGGCAAATCCGCGGAAATCATCGATTTTGGACCAGGCCACCGGTCATAAATCGCCCGCGCGGCGGTCGTCTTGCCCACCTGTCTTGGCCCAAGAAGGATCTGAATCAGGGGAGCCTTCTCCGAAAGCCGTTCGAATAAAACCTTTTGAAATTCTCGAGTTACCACCTAGAAATGAATTTACTAGATTGATCTACTAAAATCAAGAGGAGAGATTTTTCGATAAAGCGCTACCCGCGACAACGGGAACAGATTACCCAATTCACGTACGACGCCTCTATCAGATAGTGAAAGTCGGATAATTTTCTAACGTAAGGGCTTGTGCTGTCATATACGTATTCAAAATATATAGACTTTACGTATTTTGTCTAATGATACTTCTATTATAACAGCATGTTGTACGACTTTATGTATTCATAAGAGTACGATTTGTTGCAAACACTCCGCTTTTCGCCTTGCCACATTACATACCCAAGCGTATCACGGAGGCACACGGAGAAGAGCGGGTTCAACGAACCAAGGAGGTGGCCATGGAATGGAACGCCACAATCGGGAGGACGTTTCGGCTTGTCTGCCTGCCTCTAGTCCTGATGGCCCTAGGGGGCTGTCAGGGATCTGAGGAGGCTACAGGACCGGCAGCAGATGAGGCGCTGCAGCAGGGAAAATTGTCGGTAGATCTCACGGATGCCATATCGGACGATTTCAAGGCCGTTTATGTCACCGTGGCTGAGGTGCAGGTGAATGCCTCGGCGGAAGCAGAGGCAGGATGGAAGACAGCCTTGAAACCGAGCAAGACAGTCAACCTGCTTGAACTGCGAAACGGTCTTCGCGCAGGGCTCGGTATCACCGAGCTGGATGCAGGACATTACAGTCAGCTCCGATTGATTCTAGGCTCGCAAGCAGACAGCAGCGTCAATATGCAAGGGCAGGCCCATGCCTTCGCGAATTACGTGATCACCGCGGACGGGGCTGCCCATGAGCTTAAGTTAGCCAGCGAGACGCAAACAGGCATCAAGATCGTGCAAGGGTTTGACATCGCCGCAAACGAGACCACCGAGCTGCTGCTCGATTTCGATGCCCATGCATCGATAGTGCTGGCCGGCAAGAGCGGGCAGTATGTCTTGAAGCCGACCGTGAAGGCGATGGAGAGCAACCAGGCAGCCGTCGTCAGCGGCCGTGTTACGAGCGCCGCAGATGGTCAGGCTATCGCGGGGACGCGGGTGTCCGTGCAGGTGCAGGCCGAGGCATCTCTCGACCTGAAGGATCAGATCCAGATCGTTGCCTCGACCACGGCGGACGCGGAGGGACGGTTCACCATGTTCCTCCCGGCAGGAACGTTTAACTTAGTTGCTGTACGAGAGGGATTCGCGACCTTTGCCCAAAAATTGACAGTAGAGGCATCGGCAACCGCCAGTGTGGATATCAAACTTACCGCCGCCGCCAGCGGGACGTTCAGCGGAACGGTTGCATTGGCCGACGCAAGCCTTGAACTGTTCCAATCGATAAGTCTCCGTCAGGTCATTATTATCGAGGGGACAGCGACGGTGGTGGAAGTAACGAGTATTCAGATGTCAGATGGCGGGACGTTCTCCGTGCAGGCGCCCGCAGGTGAGTATCAGGTCGTAACATCTTCGTCTACCGAAGCAACCCAGACGACGACCATTACGATTCAGCCAGAGGCACCTTGCCTCGTCACCGCATCGATTCAGGGAACGGTAGAACAGGGTGGGACGGAACGACTGAACATATCCTTCTAGCCAAGTCGGCTTCCCCCCGGGTCGGCATGGGTGTTGGCGCGCACAGCGCCCACCCATCGCCGGCTCGGTTTATATTAGGCCCGGCACGGCAATCGTTCCATTGACACACCGCTAGCGGCTTACCATACTCACCGCGTGCATCCCACTTCCGCAAGTCAGACGATACTTACCATCGCCGCCACGGAGGCGATGCGCCGCGATCTGGAGCGGACACTGCTGCCGGATGCGGGCGATATAATATTCGGTCCACGGATAATAACCTGGCGGCAATTCGTTCGTACCGTTGCGGATACGGACCAGCCGTTGGCTCATCGCGGGTTGCGCCGCATGGCATTGCGTCAGGCATTGGCCGACGCGCCGCTTAAATATTTTAACCGGGTGCGCACACTGCCAGGCACGATCGCCTGTTTTGATAGAACCGTGCAGGCAATGAAACACGGCGGCTGCACACCTGCTCTGCTGCGGGGCTGGTTTGCCACTAGGGGAGGGGCCGCTGAATTCGATCTGCTACATGTCTACGAGCGGTACGAGGAATGCCTGCAAAAGTGGGGCATAATGGACGAGGGGGGATGCATCTGCGCCGCATTGTCTAGAATACGCGCGCCGTCGCCGCCGACCTCTCTCCTGGCTGGCATAGGTGCGATAGAGTGCGTCGGTTTTTCGCCGGCAGATCCGGTGATTGCTCGCCTGTGTGACGCGTCGCCCATCCCTGTGCGCCCTCCGCTATCGCCACCGGCCGCAGAACCGATCCCGATGGAGGTTGTCGCTATCACATCGCCGCGCGCGGAGATCTCCTGGATCGCCCAGCAGTGCTCGGCAGAACTGTCGCAGGGCTACGCCCCTGAGGACATTGTCATTATCGCACCGCCCGACCATCTGCGACAACGGCTCCTGGCCGAGGAACTAGCCCTGGTAGGGGCGGCGCCACCGCCGCGCGCGCGCGCAACCGGGGCCCTCGTCCCATGGCTTCTCGATCATCGGCGGTGGCATCGGCCGGCTGGCGAGCAACCTCTCTCGGCATGGATCAAAGTATTGCGCGATCGGGTGCTTAGTGGGTCGGACGGTGATGATTGGGCAGCTTCATGGCGATCCGCGCGTGGTGACTTGCCGATAGCCGATTCTCTCCATCAACTCGGACAACTGAACGTGACGCTGCAGACGCTTCACCAGATGGAGACCATTACTAGGGATGCCGCCCTAACCGGGATCGAATTCCATGCCATGGTGGAGGAGTTGATCGGCGATGGTGACCTGCTGCTGTCAGAGGGAGGCCCACGCACTCTCCCTTTCCAGACCTTGCCGATGGCCGCCGCTAGGTTACTTCTGGTGCCAAATTGCGTGGAGGGGGTCATCCCCCCCGCGGTTGCACCGCTCCCTTTTTGCGCAGGTAGCGAATTTCGCGACGAGGAATGTGCGCTGTTGCGTGCGTGCCTCCCACTGTCGGAGGCGCAGAATGCGGCAGGTTTGGAACAGTGGAACCGCTGGCGAACGATGGCTCGGAACAGTTGCGTGGCCAGTTATCCCCTTATCGGCACCGACGGGCGCGATGCGGTTCCTGCCGCAGTTCTGCCCCCGCAAGAGGAACACCTAATAGTCGCGGTGGGCGAAACCATCTCCCCTTCCTCTTGGGAAAGGAAAAGATCTACAACCGATTCGGTAACGCTGACGGATCCGGCAATACGCGCCCATATAGGTATTCGGTTCCGCGTGCATCGATTCAGCGTCTCTCAACTAGAACGGTTCGCCGCCGCCCCATTCGCTTTTTTCTGCGAGCGGGTATTGGGACTTACGCCGGAGACAGAGGAGAGCATCGAGGTGAAACCGAAAGACCGCGGAACGATCCTACACGCGATCCTTGAGCAGTTTGTGAAGCTGCATGGGCCGTGGTTTGCAGAGGCCAGGACCGCTACGCCAGACGCTGCCACCCTCGAACAGGTCGTCTCCGAGATCGCGGATCAGGTAATTGCCGAGGCCCTGGAACTTCTGCAAGCCACCCATCCGGCATTACGCGAACGTCTGAGGCTCGATGCCATTCGTTGTTGTGTCCGGCTGCTGCAAAAGGAATTGGCCATGGTTGCCGAGTTGCGCGAACCCCTAACCCCCATCGCCGTCGAATGGCGCTTCGGTCAACAGGACCTTCCGCCGCTTAGAATAGACCTGCCCGGAGACGCCCCGATCGAACTGGCGGGAACGATCGACAGGATAGACAGCGACAAGGGGAGGACTCGTTTTGCGATTTACGATTACAAGACCGGCGCCCCTGATTCTCCAAGATCGCAGATCGACGCCGGCCGTCATTTTCAACTTCCCGTCTATTTGCGGGCCGTGGGGCAGCTCCTACTGCCCAAGGCTGAGGCGATCGGCGCGTTGCTGATCGTAACTAGCAAGGCGGCCAAGAGGCAGGGGCTGGCGCGCAAGACGGCAAATGCCGATACGATAGGGCTTTCCGGCCGTAGCGGTAGCCTCGTGACCGATGAGGAGTGGGAACGGTTGACGGCAACGGCAGAGCGGTATCTGCGCGAGGCCGTCGCCATGATACGCCGGGCAGAGTTCCCTAGTGATCGGCACGAGTGCAGGTCGTGGTGCGAGTGGCGTAGAGTCTGCGGGAGGCCCGCCAAGGAGTGATGTGATGGAACTGACGCCAACACAACTCTACGCGGTCGCCCATGCCGATTGCTCGGCCGCCATAGTAGCCGGCGCCGGATCTGGCAAGACCGCCGTGATCGTCGGCCGGATAGTCCATCTCTTGCGGGAGCGGCGGATGGCGCCTGAGCAACTCTGCTGCATCACATTTACCGAGCGGGCCGCCGCGGAGCTCAAATCGCGAGTCGCCAGGGAACTGGGAGATTATCCGGCCACGGACCTTGCCCGTGCGCAGGTCTCCACATTTCATAGTCTACAGGCGAGGATCTTGCGGGAACAGTCGGCGCTGACGGGGATCGACCCCAATTTCACGACGCTCGACGAAACCGCTGCCGCCCTGCAACTGGCTCGCAGCACGCGAGAGACGATCCTCGCTGAGTTGACCGCCGACAACACTGGCGTCATTCAACTTGTCGACGGCTACCGGTTTCCAGCGGTGGCCGACTGGATAGCATGGTTGGTCGATAGGCGGTGGGACCTTAAGCGCTTCGCCCGCGTCGATGGCCTGCCGGCCCCGGACGCGGACGAAACGACACACCTCGAGGCTATCCGCGAACTAACGAAGCTGGTCGAAGCAGCGTATGACGCAACCAAGCGGCAGTGGCGGGCGCTCGATTTTGCCGATCTGGAACTGCTGACCTGTGACCTCCTACGCCGGGAATCGGCCGTCCGGACACACTACCAACGACTATTCGGCACCCTGATCGTAGACGAGGCGCAAGATGTCAACGCAAATCAGGAACAATTCTGCCGTCTACTGCATGCACCTGGAGTCAATACCCTCACGATCGTCGGCGATCCGAAGCAGTCGATCTATCGCTTCAGAGGGGCGGACATAGAGGCCTTCGGCCGACTCGTAAAATATATCTCGGAGCACGGAGGCGAGCGATTGACGTTACAGGAAAATTTTCGCAGCCGTCCCGCTATTTGCGCCTTCGTCAATGCGGCATCCTGCGATATGAACTGGTTCGAGCCGCTGATCCCCAGGCGCCCGGACGGCGACCTCCCTCAGGTGGTGACGCTCCCCGTCGCGGCCTCCGCCCACTCCGCGCAAGGAAACGGTGACGACGCGACAGCACGGCGGGACCGCGAAGCTGAGGCAATAGCGAACTTTATCGCGACGGCCCTGGGTGATGGGTCCCCCGGTGGCGATTTTGCCCTCCTCTTTCTGGCCAAGACCGACATGGCCCGGTACGTGGAGGCGTTGCAACGTTTAGATATCAGGTGCCGCGTGCACAGCGGTGGAGGATTTTTGGAGAGGCCCGAAGTCCTCGATCTAAGCGCCGCGTTGCGAGTCGCGGTAAGCTTAGCTAACGACGAACCGTGCAATGCAGCGCTCTTGCGGGTGCTAAGGTCCCCGCTAATCGGGTGCTCCGACGATGATTGCTATCGCCTTGTCTTCCCCGATCTAACCCAAGCGAACGCCCCCGCACGCGACTTGCGCGCAGCCTCTCTCGCCGATCCGCGCATCGGACCACTATTGACCCACTGGCGCAACATGGCGCCACATCTCCATGCGGGCGCCATGTTGGAAACAATTATCGAATCGACCGAATATAGGGCTTACTGTGCGGCGATCGATCCATCAGGACAGGCCTCCGCCAATATCGAAAAACTCTTCTGGCTGACGATGCGTCAACCGCTTCCTGTAGCCGAATGGATCGTCTCCTTCGACGAGATTGGACAGCGCGTGGCCCGAATGCCGGATCAACCGCTCGGCATTGCCCAACGGGACGTCGTGCAGTTGCTCACTATCCATGCAGCAAAGGGGCTGGAGTTTCGTACCGTGATCGTTCCGGACTTGATCAGGCAACCGCGGGCCGTCCGCCCGGCCTGGCTCTATAGTCCCGGACGCGGGGTCGGGCTGAAATTGCCTGAACCGGATGACCCTACGGCGCCAAAGCGGACCACTCCATTGTGGGAGGAGTTAGCACGCGTGGAGTCGGCAGCAGAAGCGGCGGAGCGACAGCGGTTGCTATATGTTGCCCTCACGCGCGCACAGGAACGTCTGGTCCTGCCGATCCATGAAGGACTGACGCGCGACAAGGGGACGTGGCATGCGCACCTTAAATCGCTCCTCCGCGAGGATAGCGGCCACACTCCCTTCGTGGCTCCGGGCCTCCGCCGGCCCGCTGCCCTGGCATTGGCAGGGTCTAGCGAAAGCCTCTCCTGCCCATCCTCAATGGACCGTTTGCGCCCTCGCGGGGATCATGACAGTCGGGTGGAAAGCGCAGCCAATGCCGGATCAGCGGCCCGGCTCCCAGCCAGTCGCCACTCAGGGAGTGCGCCGCTTGCCGACAGTGGGGGTGCCCGCCGACAGGACCCGCCGGTCGGCAAAGGAGCCCGCTGCGCAGCGCACGAGGCGAGTTTCCGAAGGAACTTCACCGTCAGCGAACTAGACACATACGCCAAGTGCCCGATGCAATATCGGTTGCAATATGTGGAGGGGATCCCCGGCAGTCTCCACGGCGAACGGATCCGCCACGCACGCCAGGAGCAACTCTCCGGCGCGGCCATCGGCGATGTCCTCCACGAAACGATCAGGAAACTTACTTACAGGTCGGGCGCCGATCCGGCTGAGACCCTTAGCGCGACATTTCGGCAGATGGGATTTACGCCGGCCAACGCAGATCTGGTCCATGCAACGAAATTGCTCGCATCGTATACCGATGGCCGCAGCCACAGCCAGTATACCACTAACCTAGCAGAATGGCCGTTCTCACTGCAGCAGGGTAATGCCCAAATTCGCGGAACGATCGATCTGCTGGGAGAAACCGCTAAAGGATGGGAGATTGTAGATTATAAGACCGATCGGATCGAAAACCGGGGAGATATACAATCTCTAATGGAAGAGTACGAACTCCAGATGGCGACCTATGCAATAGCCGCCGCAACCGCATGGGGAGAAATTGCCGTGCGGCAAACGGTCCTCGTCTTCCTCGATTCGGGCGACGCGGTAAGCAGACCGGTAACTGCGGCACGCCTCGATGCCGCCCGTAAACGCTTAAACCGCATCATTGCGGAAATCCGAACCGGCCGATTCGACATCGGCGGGCGACGGCAACTCCCCTGCGTCCGCTGCCCGTTTCACCACAACCGCACCTGTTGGGAAGATCGCCTGCAAGAAAAAAAGTAGGGTTACCCGGCGTACGACTTTTCCACCCGTTCCTGCTCGATGATTGCATCGGGGGCTCCGCCCCCGCGCCCCCGAAATCCTGCGGCGCTCGGACCGGCAAAGCCGGATCCTCACGCCGGGGCACTATCCTGCATAACTCTTTTCCACCCGTTCCTGCTCTTCCTTGCAGCGGATGCAGAGGTCGGTAACGGGGCGGGCCTCCAGGCGTTTGACATCGATATCCTCGCCACAGATCTCGCAGACACCGTACTCTCCCTCGTCGATCTTCTGAAGGGCCTTGTCGATCTTTTTGAGCAGGACATTTTCCCTATCGCGCAGACGAAGCTGAAGGGATTGCCCCGCTTCGGTCGATGCCAAATCGACCTCGTCTGGCAGATCGTTTTGGTCTACACCTAGGCCCTCTTCACGAGTGTGATTTGCCGCCTGCAAGACCTGTTGGCGCCGCTCGGTCAAGATTTCGCGAAACCGCTTGAGCTCTTTTTTATTCATATTTCGTAATTCTTTGCCATTCCCTTTCCAGTTGTCAACCGATTTCGTAGCGCGTAAGGTGGGCCGATGCAGCGCCTCGGCGAATTGTTAACGGAACTCTTGCGCCAACGTCCCACGCTGGCCCGAAAAATGCAACAACACAGTATTTGGGACCGTTGGGAGGAGGTCGTCGGTGACAAGATCGCTGCCGCGGCTGTGCCTGTGAGGATGAAGGGGACCACGCTGGTGATCGGCGTAAGTAATTCCACCTGGATGCAGGAGCTTACCTACCTCAAACCGGAGTTGCTTGCGAAGATCCAAAAAGCAATCGGTCCGGAACTGATCGCCGACATTCGGTGCGAATTGGCCCCATAGCTATCTTACTAATTTAGCAAATTCCTTGGCAAAATAGGTGATGGTGAGGTCCGCACCGGCTCGCCGGATCGCAGTGAGGGATTCGCGCACGGCGCGGCGCTCGTCGACCCAGCCGCGCTCGGCAGCGGCCTTGAGCATCGCGTATTCGCCGCTGACCTGATACGCAGCTACTGGCACGTCCACAGCCTCACGGACGGCCCTGATGACGTCTAGATACGGCATCGCCGGTTTTACCATCACAATGTCCGACCCTTCGGCAATGTCCAGGCGCACCTCGCGGAGGGCCTCGCGCAAGTTTGCCGGGTCCATCTGATAAGTCGACCTATCCCCCATCTCCGGCGCCGAATCCTGGGCATCGCGAAACGGTCCGTAAAAGGCGCTAGAATACTTAGCGGCATAACTCATGATCGGCGTGTCGGCGAATCCCGCTTCGTCGAGCGCGGCGCGGATCGAACCGATCCGCCCATCCATCATGTCTGAGGGAGCAATCATGTGTGCCCCTGCACGCGCGTGCGAGACAGATGTCTTGGCCAATAACTCCAGGGAACTATCATTATCCACTGCACCCGTAGCAGACCGTTCTCGCACAATTCCACAATGTCCATGACTCATATAAGCGCAGAGACAGACGTCGGTGATTATCCACAATTCCGGCACGGTCTCGCGAAGCGCCCGGCACGTCCTCTGCACTATCCCATCCTCCGCATAGGCCCTACTCGCATTAGCATCCTTTGTCTCCGGCGTGCCGAAGATCAACGCCGCTAGCACACCGCTCCCGACCAGGGTCTTAGCCTCCTCCACCAGCGTATCGACGGAATATTGATTGATACCCGGCATGGATGGAATAGGGAGTGTCACACGTTCGCCCGGAATGACGAAGAGAGGCTGGATCAGCTGGCTCACCGACAGGCTGTTTTCCGCCACCAGTCGGCGGATAACCGCCGATTGCCGAAGCCGCCGTGGCCTCTCCTGAGGAAATGACATGACCCGCTCGTAAGCATAACCGACTATTAAGTCAAGCTAAGCCACTTTTCCGGCGATTTCCCGAATTAGGTGCAGAATGCAAATGATTTCAGGATGTTATAACAGGGTGGAACGTCCCCATTGATAGAGATATAGTGAACCGGTGATGACATATAGTTTCCGCTCTGAGTCGTTAAGCGAGGGACGCAGCGCCTCGTCCATGGTTGAAGCCACCGTCACATGGGCCGCGCGGGCACGGATAATCTGTGCTAGCTCCCTTGCCGGCATCCCACGATCGGTAGGGGCGGTGACGGCCACGAAGCGATCGACGGCCGACCGGAGCGCGCGCACGATCTCACCGGCGTCCTTGTCGCGCATGACCCCTAGCACGCAGACGACATCGCGCCCATCTCGGACCTCTGTCAAGTATGCTGCCAGCGCCTCCGCCGCCTGCGGATTATGCGCTCCATCGAAGAGGATGGGCGGGTCCCGCGAGAGCCATTCGCACCGGCCGGGCCAATGGACCTCGGCAAGTGCCCGAAATGGGGCCTGTCCCCATTTGCAAAGGAGGGTGGCGGTGGCAAGGGCCACACCAGCGTTTACCCGCTGATGGTCGCCCGCTAACCCGAGCGGCAACTCTGGCGACGTCGGTTCGGCAACGGTCAACGACGACTGTCGCTCCGCGCAGGTGGCGGCGATTACCGCCATTGCGGCTGGATCTTGCGGTGCGCTGATCACAGGCACGCCAAACTTGATGATCCCACATTTTTCCCCGGCGATTGCCGCAAGCGTTGACCCCAAGTAAGCCTGGTGATCCAGGCCTATCGGCGTCACGACAGAACAGCGCGGTTCGACTACATTGGTCGCGTCCCATCTGCCGCCCATACCGACTTCTATGATCGCGTAGTCGCATGGTGCCTCTGCAAAGGCCGTGAAGGCAAGCAGCGTGGCAAACTCGAAATAGGTGAGGTCCAACTTGGCCGATGCCAGTGGTCCGGCGTATCGGGCCAACGTCTCCATCGACACTGACGCACCATCGATCTGGATCCGCTCCGTAAAATCGGTCAAGTGAGGCGAGGTGTAATGCCCGACGCTAAACCCTGCGGTTCGCAACAACTCGCGCAGAAACGCCCCCGTCGATCCCTTCCCGTTCGTCCCCGCTATGTGGATAACGGGAATGGCCCGTTCAGGATCTCCAAAGCGCGCGCAGGCCGCTCGCATCGGTTCCAACTCGGCACGGATCCGTCGCGGCGCCATGCCGGCCAGATATAGGGTCAGATCCTCCGCATGCCAGGTCATCTGATCTTGATTAGGACGGCGGTGATGTCGTCGTCAAGGGGAGTGCTGCCTGTATGGGCTCGCACCGCCGCCATAATGCCGGCAAGCCCTTGCCGAGCCGAGCGCCCCGCCATTCGCGCAAGGAGACGCTGGAGCCGAAGGTGGCCGAAGGAGCGCCCGCGGCGGTCGCGGGCACCCACCAGTCCATCCGTATAGAGCAACAGGAGATCTCCCAGATGACACTGCACGCGATGTTCGCTAAACCGCGCGTCCTGTGTGATCCCTATCAACCCATCGCCTCCACCTAGCGGGGCCACTGCCCGACGTACCCGGCAATAGAGTAGTGGCGGTGGGTGGCCCGCGATACAGAACCGCAGCGTGCGGGTCTCGGGGAGATACCTGCCATAGACCAGAGAGACGAACTGTTCGGCCCGCGCCAGGTCAGGATAGACCAGGGCGTTGAGCTGCTCTGCGACCGCCGAACAGGAGAGGTATGGCGTTGCAGCCTCCGCACGCAAGGCGCTACGGAGGTTTGCCATCGTCAACGCAGCGGCTACGTTATGTCCCGCAACATCGGCTATGACCACGGCGCTCGTCCCGCCGGGATCCGGGAAGTAATCGTAATAATCCCCGCCGACGCGGGCAGAGGTGAGGCAGACACCGGCGGCATCCAACCCGCGCAACCGAGGCCGATCGGCCGGCAAGAGCCCCCGCTGTATCTGTCGGGCCATCTCCAACTCGGCATCGGTGCGCCTGGCTACTGCCACCTCATCGGCCAGGTCGCATAGGTGGAGATAGGCCGCCAACTGATTAGAGATCGTCGTCAATAATTCCAGGTCCCGTTTCGTAAACGGCGTCCCATCCCTCTTGTCCGTCATATTGACGACGCCTACGGGGAGGTTGCCGACCTTGAGCGGCATGCAAGTCACCGGGGTTGCGATGAGCGACCGCCCTCGGTATCGCCGTCTGGGATGGACCCCGCGCACGGCGCGGATGTCCCGCACTAGAAGGGGGCGGGAAGCGGCAAAGACACGCCCGCTTATTCCCTCTCCCACCTTAACGCGCGCTGATCGGGCGATCCCTTGCGGGATCCCGCGAGCGGCCACGATCCGCAGAGTGCGGTCGCGTGGATCGTACTTCATGATAGAGGCCTTGGTGACCGGGATCACTCGGATCGCCTCCGCCAACAACCGATCGCAGACTGCCGTAAGTCCGGGGGCACGGGCAATTGCCCGACTCATCCGGTGCAGACAGCGCAGCGCCTCTCGCTCAAAATTCATAGGTCAGGGTCACCACATTTCCATTCGCGAAGCGACGAAACCGTGCCCGGTGCATCAACTCACGCATAAGATAGATACCGCGCCCACGCGTTAGCAAAGGCTTGGGTACCGCACAGCCTGGTGGCCTAAACGGGGCGCCATTGTCCTGCACCGCTATCGTAATCCTCCTATCTGCGATGCGGCAGTGCACCCAGATACGACGTCCCACGGCACGATGATGCGCGTGTACGATGGCATTATCGACGGCCTCGATCAAGGCAACAGTGCATCGCCACTGAACGGCCGGACTTAGCGCCCGCCCGTTGGCCCGACCAATAGCCCCAACCAGGCGGCGCAACCATGGGAGATACCGGGTGGAGCTCTGAATCCCTACCGCGATGCCAAACTGGCGGATCATCTGCGCCTGAATTTCTGGCAGGCTTCCTGCGAGGTAGAACAGATGTCGAATACACGGTGCAGACGCGTGATCTCGAAGATGGACCGGACGTCGTCGGTTAGCGCTGCTATCTTGACCTCGCCTTCTTGAGGGCGGACACGGCGCATCAGCGAGATAAGCACGCCGAGCCCCATACTGTCGACGAACTGCAACGCGGCACCGTCTAGCACGAAGCGGCAGACCCCCTGTTCACAAAGTCCTCTGATGGCATGGCGAAACTCCGGGACCGTATCGGCATCCAGGCTGCCGTGGCAACGTAGGACCGCCACGTCACCCATCCGTTCTACCTGCATCTCCATCGCCATCCCCCTCTCCTCTAATGCCGCAAGCCGTACTGGCGAATCTTACGATAGAGAGTGGCCTGACCTATTTTGAGCCGCTTGGCCGCCTCCCCCACGTTCCCCACGCACTTTTCAAGCGCCGCTTCTATAGCATATTTCTCCACCAGGTCGAGCGGGACGATCGTCTGCGGATCTACAAGCGGAAGGACCAACTCGCGCGGACGATCGGTGCGTCGCGCCACCTTTTGGATATGAGGCGGCAGGTGCTTGATCTTCGCCTGCGTGTCGTTATGCAACACGACTATCCGTTCCACCACATTTTCCAATTCGCGCACATTTCCGGGCCAGTCGTACGCTACCAGCAGATCCAAGGCCTCGGATGCAAAGTCGACGAAGAGCTTTTCCGCCTTCGTAGCGCTCTTCTCCAAGAAATGTTTTGCCAGCAACGGAACGTCCTCGGGCCGCTCGCGCAACGGGGGCATCTCGCAGATCTCGTCGAGGAAGAGCGAACCCTTGTGTGCCCGCTCGCAACTGCCCGCGTAGCGCCGATCGGCGCCGGTAAAGGCGCCCCGCTCGTGGCCGAACAGCTCATTCTCGAGGAGTTCTCGCGGAATAGCGCCGCAGTTGATGTCGATAAACCGCTCTCGCGCCCTGTGGCTATGGACATGCAGCGCCCGCGCCACCAATTCCTTGCCGGTTCCGGATTCGCCCGTGATGAGAACTGTAGCGTTGCTCTTTGCTACCGTATGGACCAGCTGGAATATCTCCTGCATCTTTGCGCTATGGCCGATAATATTGTCGAACCGCCCGCGCCATCCGACCTGATTCTCCAGCAAGAAGACCCTCTTGGCCAACTGCGCAAGCCTAATGGCGTTGGCCACGGCCAGGCGCAGCCGCGCGGCGTCCACTGGCAGAAGGAAATAATCGAACGCCCCCGCCTTCATCGCCTCCACCGCTCCTTCCACCGAGATCTTTCCACCCACTACCCAGATCACAGGCAGATTGTCGTCGATCGCCTTGACCGCCTGCAGGATGGCCTTTCCGCCATCCATGTCGCCTCGGAGCCCCAACAAGACGCAGTCGGGCCCCTCCAGCGGCAGCATCGTCTGATAGTCGCTTAAGCCCGCCTCGCGGACGTACCACCCTTCTCCCTCCAGGGCCGCTAGGATGGACCTATCGCGCAACTTGGGATCGATAATTGTCAGGATCTTGCCGCGTCCCATAGGCTACTAGAGCTCCTTGATCCCTTGTTTCTTCCGAAACTCCTCGTAGTCAACATGGAATTTTTTCACGATCTTCTTGAAATTGCTTCTATCCATCCCCGCCTTGGCGGCCGCATACGAGAGGTTCCCCCCGGTCTGCCGCAACAGATTGGCCAGATATGCCCTGTTAAAGGCCCACAGGGCGCGCTCTTTGGCCTCCTGATACTTGAATTGCGACAGATCGGTAGACATCGGTTCCTCTGCCAGATAAAAGCTCTCGCCTAGCACACGCGGCGGCAGGTCCCTCAGCGTTACGGTATCCCCCTGTACCAGGACAAGTGCACGTTCGATCACATTTTCCAGCTCTCGGACGTTGCCAACCCAAGAGTAATTTTGCAAGGCCTGCAAGGCATCGATGGCCACTTTCGTTACTCCCTTTTCCAGCTTCTTACTATACTTCTGCAGGAAATGGTATGTGAGAAGCGGAATATCCTCCAACCGCTCGCGAAGAGGCGGCAGCAATACCGTGATAACGTTCAACCGATAGAAGAGATCTTCCCGGAATTTCCCCTCCTTCACATGCAGCTCCAGGTCCCGGTTGGTGGCGGCGATCAGTCGGACATCCACATGTTGGCTATGATTGCTCCCCACCGGCCTGATCTCCCCCTCCTGCAGCACACGCAGCAGCTTCACCTGCGTAGCAGGCGGCAGATCGCCGATCTCGTCTAAAAAGATGGTCCCGCCATCGGCCTCTTCGAACAGTCCCTTTTTATCCTGGATGGCCCCCGTAAACGACCCCTTGCGGTGGCCGAAGAGCTCGCTCTCCAGCAACGGCTCAGGGATGGCCGCGCAGTTGATGACGACAAACGGCTTGTCCGCGCGCTTCGACAGGCGATGGATGGCGCGGGCCACCAGCTCCTTGCCGGTCCCCGATTCCCCCAGTACCAGCGCGGTCGACATGGTCCCAGCCACGCTTTCAACAACGTTGAAGACCTCCTGCATCTTACGGCTCTTGCCGACCAACCCCTCGAAGACGAACTTGTCGGTCCGTTGCCGTTCAAGTCGCTTTAGTTTTTGGACGAGCCGGAATTTTTCCAGCGCCTTCGTCACTACTACCACCACCTTGGCGATGTCGTCGAACGGCTTAGTCAGGTAATCGTATGCCCCCATCTTTATCGCCTTCACAGCCGTCTCCGCCGTCCCCACTCCGGTGATTATTATTACCTCTGTGGGGTAGTTATTGGCCTTGATGTATTCGAGCAGTTGCATGCCGGAGTAGCCGGGGAGGTTGATATCGATAACCGCGACCTCGACCGGTTCGCGGTTCAGGACATTCAAGGCCTCGGTGCCAGTCTTGGCGACCGCTACCGACAAGCCCTCCTCCTTGGCCACCCGCTCGAAGACCTTTATCAGGGCCTCGTCGTCATCTACCACCAGCAGATTGACGTTCTTATACATGGGACACCTCCAGTCGTTTCTTTTTGATCTTTTCCACCAATGTGGTTCGGTTGAGCTTGAGCAATCCGGCCGCCCTATTTTTGTTCCCCCCGCTCTTTTCTAATGCCCGGCGGATCAGCGCGTCCTCGAAGGCGCTCACTGCGTGGCGCAGCGACAACCCCGCATCGGGGATCTCCAGCGGCTCAGGTGGCCGGAATTCGTCGCCCTGCTGTTGCAGGGCCGGCGGCAGGTCCTCCTGACCGAGCATCCCCTCCCCCTTGAGCACCACCATTCGCTCGATTGTTTCCCGGCCAGTAGTGTCTCATCAACACCCGCATTGCCGTGTCCGTCACCCCCTTGACCGCGCTGTTATTAGTAACGGTGATGGCCTTCACGAAGTGATTAACCAGCAAGGGGATGTCCGACCGGCGATCCCGCAGCGGCGGCAATTTGACCGGGATGACGTTTAGCCTATAGTAGAGATCTTCCCGAAAACGGCGCTCCTTAACGGCTCGCTCCAATTCCTGATTCGTCGCAGCGATAATCCGCACGTCGACTTCGGCGACTTTAGACGATCCGACCGGTTCGAAGCGGCGCTCCTGCAGCACACGCAAGATTTTTACCTGCAACTTCATGCTCATATCCCCAATCTCGTCGAGAAAAATCGTCCCTCCGTGTGCGGCGGCAAATTTTCCCTGATGGGTGGCCGCCGCCCCGGTGAATGCCCCTTTCACGTGCCCGAAGAGCTCGGTCTCCAACAGCTCCTCCGGTATCGCGGCACAGTTGACGGTAATAAGCGGTCGTTCGGCCCGCCTGCTGTTGTAATGGATCGCGCGAGCGACCAACTCCTTGCCGGTGCCTGACTCACCCAGGATCAGCACGGTGCTGTCCGTTGCCGCGACCTTCTCGATAAGCGAGAAGACGCGTTGCATGGCCTCGCTCTGCCCGATCATGTTGCCGAGCCGGTAGCGCTCGCGTAACTGCTGCTTGAGAATCCGGTTCTCAACCTTGAGCGTGCGCAGCTCCAGCCCTGTGGCGACTACCCGTGCCAGGTCCTCCAATTCGAACGGTTTCGTGACATAGTGAAACGCGCCCGCCTTCATTGCCTCCACGGCGCTCTGGATAGTGCCAAAACCGGTCATAATTATCGCCACAACATCGGGGCAACACTGCCGGAGTCGGCGAACCCCCTCCACACCGTCGACGTCGGCCATCACCAGATCCACCACCGCCACATCTATCGGTTGCTCGGCGGCATGGCGCAGCCCCTCCGTGACAGACGACGCCGTAACCACTGTATAGCCCTGCTCCGTGAAGAAGCGGTCGAGCGCGCGCCGTATGGCATCCTCGTCATCGATAACCAAGACCCGCATTTTCATCCCTTCCTCCGCGATCTGTCGGCGGGAGACCCTGCCACGGCTGCCGGCTCAATGGCCGGCAGCCATACGGTAAATGTCGTCCCCTTCTCCAACGTGCTTGCCACCGTGATAGTCCCACCATGGTCCCTGACGATTCGATAACTGATCGACAGGCCGAGTCCGGTCCCCTTGCCTGGCGCCTTTGTCGTGTAGAAAGGATCGAAGACCCTATCCAGATTCTCCGGCGGGATCCCCATCCCCGTATCGCGAACAACTACACCTATCTGCTCCTTGATCGGCTCGAACATCGTGGCTACCGTGAGCGTCCCGCCCTTCGGCATCGCCTGCGTGGCATTGGTCATGATGTTTAGCAGTACCTGCTGCAGCCGGTTTGCATCGCCTACAACCTCAGGAAGATCCATCGCCAGCTGTGGAACCAGAGTGATATTGAGAGAGAGAAACTCCCGCTTTAGAAAACCGAAACTTCGCTCAAGGATATCGTTGATCCGCACAGGCAACTTATCATGCCCCGACGATGCGCGCGAAAAGTCGAGGAGGTCCTGGACGATCTTCTTGCAGCGTAGCGCCGCCCGCTCGATCTCTTCCAGATCGGTGTGGATCTGCTCATCCCCCTTATGGTCTCGGATCAGAAGCTGCGTAAATGCCAGAATTCCACCCAGCGGATTATTGATTTCGTGAGCCACCCCACCGGCCAGCATCCCGATGGCCGCCATCTTCTCCTGTTGGATCAGTTCCTGGTGCAGGCGACGCTCCTCGGTGACATCCCGATAGTGCATCACCAGCGCCTTTGCCCCCCCGCGCGCCCCGGCAAAAGGATAGGCGTGAACCTCATAGTCCCGGTCGCGGATAGGATGCTTCAAGGTAGATCGGACTGGCCAGTCGCGAGTGAGGGCTTGTTGAGCGGGACAGTTTTCGCATGGGGTCTGCCGGCCGGCGAATACCTGGTAACATTTTTGTCCTGTAATCTTGGTGATCTCCTCGCCCGCCACTGCTGCGAGTGCCAGGTTAGCTCGTTGGATAGTGTAATCACTCCTAAGAAGACTTACTGGCGCCTGAATGGCGTCGAATGTCGTCTCCCAATCGTATTTGCCGCGAGATAGGATGTCGGTGAGACGTTCGAGTTCGCTGATCCGTTCGCGTAACTTCTTGACTAGACCTTCCATGGCATCATGCGGGGGCTGCCTGCGCCCTCCGACTCCCCTCCCTACCACCTCCGTCCTTAGTGCCATGGTCGTCCTTGTTGTCGGTCGAACAATTTTTTAATGTGGTAGAATAGTACCCTATTTTATTTGCCATGGGAAGCACTCTTTTCTAAGCGGTTGTGATTATTAAGTAATCTATATTATACGGCATTTACATATTGTCGGCCTCTCCGAGTGGGAACTTACCTATGTCAATGCCGTAACGTCTGTGCTACCGACCGTTCCATGTCTTCTCGCTACCTTGCGGCTGGTGTCGATATCGACCGGGGGGATCTCTTTGTCAGGCTGATCGGCAAGACCGCCAGGTCGACCTATCGCCCGGAGGTCCTAAGCGGCATCGGCGGATTTGCAGCGCATTTTCGCTTGGCAACCGATCGCTATCGTGAGCCGATCTTGGTGAGCTGCACGGACGGGGTCGGGACAAAGCTGAAAATTGCCATTGAATGCGGACAACCGGGCGGGATCGGCACTGATCTCGTCGCCATGTGTGTCAATGATCTTGCCTGTTCCGGGGCCGAACCACTCTTCTTCCTCGATTATCTGGCCACGGGAACATTACGGCCTCCTTTTCATGCACGCGTTATCGAAGGGATCGCAGCGGCTTGCAAGACGGTGGGGTGTGCGTTGGTAGGCGGTGAGACGGCCGAGATGCCGGGGGTCTATCAGGGTGACGATTTCGATCTAGCCGGTTTCGCCGTCGGGATCGTTGAGCGCAAAGAGCTGATTGACGGGAGCGGCATCCGCCCAGGGCACACCATCGTCGGTGTTGCCTCAACCGGGTTTCATAGCAACGGCTATTCGTTGCTGCGGAAGTTGTGTGCTGATCACGGTCTTTCATGGAATACGCAGCTCCCAGACACCGATCAGACCATCGGAGAGGCCCTCCTTAGCCCCACGGCGCTTTATTCACCCCTTGTCCAGGCACTTGTGGCACGTCACCGGATTGCCGGGATCGCTCACATCACCGGTGGCGGCCTTACGGCCAATATTCCACGCATCCTCCCCGCAGGCTGCCAGGCCCTCATCGATTGGTCGCACTGGGAACTGCCACCGGCCATGGCCTACTTTGCCAAATTAGGGGGCCTTAGTGACGACGAGCTGCGCACGGTTTTCAACTGCGGGGTGGGATTGGTACTTGTAGTGCCTGCGGCCGATGCCGAAAAGAGCTGCGGTTCATGCCGCAAGCACGGTTTCCATGCCATATCTATCGGCACTATCGGTTCCATGGACCCCGCAGGTCCACAGATCGTATTCCTATGACCCGGCCTGTCCCCACAATTGCGGTGTTGGCCTCAGGCAAAGGGACCAACCTGCAGGCGATCCTCGATGCCATAGCCAACGGAGAACTGTCGGCTACAGTTTCTCTGGTCCTCAGTAATAACCATGGGGCCCCTGCCTTGGACCGGGCACGTCGGGCTGGGGTCCCCACGCGCGTTGTAGAACAGCCGACCGTCGAAATATTGCTCAAGGTCTTGGCTGAGGCCCAAGTAGAACTGATCTGCCTCGCCGGGTATCTGAAGATCCTCCCGCCGGAGGTGGTGCGGACGTACCATAACCGGATCATGAACATCCATCCCGCCCTATTGCCGGCCTTTCCAGGACTGCATGCGGTCCGGCAGGCATTGACGTACGGGTGCCGTGTCACTGGGGTAACCGTGCACTTTGTCGACGATGGGGTAGATACCGGACCGATCATCCTGCAAGAGGCGGCGCCTATCTCGCCGTCGGACACCGAGGCCTCGCTGACGAAACGCCTCCACGAGGTAGAGCACCGGCTCTATCCGGAGGCGATCCGGCGCTTCATAGAGGGAAAATTGCGCGTGGTGGGGCGTAAGGTATTGCTTAAATGACCCCGCCTGTGCTATGGACTGGGCAATGCGACTCTCTCTCCTGTTACTTGGGTCTCTCCTCCTGGTATCTATTGCCGGCTCGGCAACGGCCGAAGATCTTTCGGTCGGCATCGGCCCCACCGGCACCATCTTCGTGGTAGATGCGAACCCGCAGCTCGGTCCCGGCGTGGGGGGACACATCTATCTCGATTACCGTTGGAGCCCCCAAGTCGCTACGCAATTCTCCTTTTTCGTCACCACGCAGGACGGCGAGGGAGTGAGCAACGGAGATAACGACATCCTCCTCTTCGCCCTCCCCACTGTCGATTTCAAGTACTATCCGCTATCGTCCCCGGGGAAATGGGACCCTTACGGCCTGCTCGGTATAGGGTTGTTTCTGACCAGCGAAGGTTCCACAGGGAACGGCACGACCGCCTTCGGTATAGGGGCAAACGCTGGGATCGGTGTCGATTATCTGATGACCGAACGTCTCTCGCTCAGCTTTTCCTCGGTCTTCCGTTCGGTGGGTATGATCAACGCCCCCAAAGGGCAGAACAACGGGACCGCAATCTTCCCGTTCACGCTTACCGGTAGTATCGCGTACCACTTTTAACAGGCCATGCTAACCTTCTCTGCGAACTGCTATCGGAATGGCGGGGATGGCCTGCGCAAGTGAAAAGTCCGGGTCGAAACATGCCCGACAGCGAGCCTCGTAGCACTCGCCGGAACCGACGATCACCTGGCCGGCCTCAGGCGTGAGCCGCTGACTCTTGGTCGCAACACCGCCGCAGACCATACAGACCGCCTGGCTCTTGAGGACCACGTCGGCAACGGCAAGCAGCTGTGGCATCGGCCCAAACGGCCGGCCCAGATAGTCCTGATCGAGTCCGGCTATCGTAACGCGAATGCCGCGGTCGGCCAGCTTTTCGCAGACGGCCACCAGTTCAGCGTCGAAGAACTGCGCCTCGTCGACACCGATCACGCGCGTGGCATCACGAAGATGGGTAAGGATGGCGGCGGCCCCTGGGACCGGTTGGCAGACGAATTTTTGATCGCTATGCGAGATAATGAACTCCTCGACATACCGGTTATCGATGGCCGGCTTGAAGATCTGCACCCGCTGCTTGGCGATCTGCGCCAACCTAACCCGCCGGATCAGCTCCTCTGTTTTGCCGCTAAACATCGGCCCGCAGATCACTTCGATCCAGCCAGAGACACGACCGTGATGATGCGACATAATGTCCTCTAATGTCCTCTATAGACCCATGGAGGGGAGCCAGATGGGGGCCCTCCCCCGCCTTGCGTCCATCGCGGCCAGGATCTCCACCGCTCCCAGGCCGACCTCGATGCAACGCTGCTCCGCCGTGTGCATCTCCTCTTCCGAGATAAAGCGATTCTGATGCCGATTGTTTACAACAGCGCAGACCGTACCTGCCCGCGCCCCGCACAGATGACCCAACGTAAAGAGGACCGAGCTCTCCATCTCAAAGTTGACTACCTTCATGGCATCGAGGCGCTCCGGCAGTTCCGGATCCCGCACTGGAAAACCCGGCACCTTTCGCGCCTGCGGGGCGTAAAATCCAGGTGCGGTGGCAGTCAATCCAGTGGTAGTCTTGACGCCCAGCCGGTTTGCCGCCTCCATCAGCGCCAATGTCACCTCAATGTGTGCCACCGCGGGATAGCCATCGATCACGTAAGCGGCGCTGGTGTTTTCCAATCGGACGGCGCCGGTGGATATAACCAGCGAGCCGATTTCGATCCCTTGCATTAGGCCCCCAGAGGAGCCGATGCGGATCAGCGTACAGGCCGGCGCGAGCTGCGCCAGTTCGACCACGGCGATCTCCGTATTATCCGGACCCATCCCTGTGGCCATTACGGTAACCGGATGACCGCGATATTTGCCGGTGATCGTGACGTATTCGCGATGAGTTATCGGTTTGGCCGTATCGGTCAAATATGTTGCAACACGGTGGGCACGTGCTGGGTCGCCACAGAGCAGGATCGTGGAGGCCACGTCCCGCGGCCCCGCACCGATATGGTACTGGCGGCCCTCTTTGGTACGCACAACTTCGGCGGATTCGAAGGTCCCCATAGATCTGTGTCTCGCGTCTTAGTCGAGCCCGAAAAAAAGACAAGCCTTTTTGTGAATGGCTTGATTTCCTAGGGCACTCCGGCTACGCACACGGACATGCGCTGCCTTCTCGTGTCCGACATCCATCAGCAGACCCATAATCTAGCCGGTCTGATCGACAGGGCGGGCAAGCCGATCGATCTAGTCATATGCGCTGGGGATCTTACCAATTGGGGCAATCGGGCCGATGCCACGGCCATAGTTAATCTATTGCGGCCATCTCCGTGTCTGACGATCCCCGGGAACCTCGACACACCGGAGGTGGAGGCCTATCTCGTCGATACGGGCAGCTCCATCCATGCGCAGTGCCGCATTTTTCAGGGTTGGACCTTCGTCGGCTTCGGCGGCGGATCGGCCGGTTTCGTAGGCGAATCAGCCGCCAAGTGATAGCAAACTCGATCAGGTGGGCGGCGTGGTCGCCGCGGGATCCAAGGCCATACGACAGCTGATCGAACGCTACCGGCCCGCCTATCAGATCTGCGGGCATATACATGAGTCGTGGGGAGAGGACCTCATAGGGATGACCCGCTGTTTCAATGTGGCCGCCGTAAAGGAGGGCCGCGCCGCCCTCCTCGATCTGGCCACCGGCCAATTGACCCGTCTGAATCTGGAATAATGTTACAAGGAGAGAAGCTTCGACGGTGCAGTGGCGTGCAACCATGCTCCATCAGCTCCGCCATGTGCCGCGTCGTGCCGTAACCCTTATGCGCGCCGAAGTGAAATGCTGGATAGCTTAACTCGTAACCCTCCATCCACCGATCGCGCGTTACCTTGGCTATGATAGAGGCGGCGGCAACGGAGAGACTTAACCGATCGCCGTTAACGATACAGGTCTGCGGGATCTGCGTCTGAATCGGCTGGCGACCGTCTATAAGCAGATGCTGGGGCTGCAGGGCCAGTAGGCTGACTGCCTGCTCCATTGCCCGGCATGTGGCCTTGACTATGTTGACCCTGTCGATCTCGTGGGCCTCGATCCGTCCGATCCCGTATGCCAGGGCGCGCATCACGATAAGGTCGTAACACCTGGCGCGCGCGGCGGGAGACAACCGCTTCGAGTCATCTACACCTGGAAGATCGCACTCTATCGGCAAGATGACGGCAGCGGCCACTACAGGACCGGCGAGGCTCCCTCGGCCGACCTCATCTATCCCGGCAATGTGTTGAATGGAACGCGACCAGAGTCTGCGCTCAAATCGGAGGGAGGCCATTATTCAGCAGCGGTTGGGGCCTGTACAGAGCCGAGCTCCGTTGCAATCACCGCTTCCCTCTCCTGCTCGGCGACGCGGGCCGCCCGACCGGCCAGGGCACGCAGATAATAGAGCTTTGCCCTCCGCACCTTGCCCCGTTGCTTAACCTCGATCCGATCGACCCACGGCGAGTGTAGGGGAAATATGCGCTCTACCCCGATCCCGTAAGAGACCTTGCGTACGGTGAAGGAGGCGTTGATGGCGGCGCCCCGTCTGCCGATCACGACCCCCTCGAAGATCTGAATCCGTTCCTTATCTCCCTCCTGAATCTTCGTGTGAACACGCACCGTATCCCCCGCACGAAACGGGGGCGCCTTCCGTTGCTGTCTATTGGCCACTTGGGCGATAAAGTCCATTGATCACTCCTTTGTCTTGGCACTGTCTAATTGCTCAAGCAACCGACGATCGTCCGCCGAAAGCGTTGAGTGCGCCAACAGATCAGGTCGGCGACGCCATGTCAACTCCACCGATTGGGCCCGACGCCAGCGGGCGATCTCCCCATGATCGCCCGATAGGAGAACCGGCGGGACCTGCATCCCCCGAAAACTAGGGGGGCGCGTGAACTGCGGGTACTCTAGCAACCCCCCTGCATGTGACTCCTCGTCGATCGATGCAGCATTACCGACGACACCCGGCACCAACCTAGCCACGACATCGACCACAACCATCGCCGCCAGCTCCCCACCTGTCATCACATAATCGCCTATCGAAAGTTCGCGGTCGATCCACCCCTGCCGCACCCGGTCGTCTACCCCCTCATAGCGTCCGCACACCAGAATAATTTGCGGAAGCGCTGACAGCTCACGAGCCACCGCTTGGGTAAGCTGCGTCCCCTGCGGCGATAGCAAGACACGAGCAGCTCCCTCCAAGCGCGGCACCGATTCGATGGCGGTTACCAACGGTTCCGGCCGTAGCACCATCCCTGGGCCGCCACCGTAAGGGAGATCATCCACGCTGCGGCGCCTATCCGTGGCAAAGTCTCGGATATCGTGCAGATGGATAGCGACACGACCAGCAGCTATTGCCCGTTTGATAATCCCGCTGCTGAAAGGACCGGCGCTATCTCCTTCTGCGCCACCGAACATCTCCGGGAAGATCGTGAGGATATCGATCCGCACGCGATTGCACCGTTTACTGCGTTATCGGTTCGCGCTGCAACAACTGGTGTACGATCTGCGTCGGACGCGCCCCCTTGCTCAGCCAATACCGCACCCGCTCGGCCTGCCACGCAACCTGCGCCTCGGCCTTCCGCGGATGATAGGTGCCGACGACCTCCAAAAACCGGCCGTCCCTCGGGGTGCGGGAATCGGTCGCAACGATCCGATAAAAGGGATGTTTCGGCTTGCCTGCCCTACTTAACCGTAAATGCACTGCCATGTAGCCTCCTGTATAGTAACCGGCGGGTCTGTAGTGGATTTATCCGCCACTGTCAAGCCGCCAGGTCCGATCGGTTATCATCAGGGGCTCACGTCGCCCCCCCGACTGGCAAAGCCAGTCGGGTCCCCCCCTCACCGGCGCTGTGCGCCTGGTTCACTCCATCGGCTTGTTAAGTTCCTTCGCAACTTGGTCGAGGATGCCGTTGATGAAGGCCCCGCTCTCTTCCGTACCGAATTTCTTGCCGATTTCTATAGCCTCGTTGAGTGTCACCCGCACGGGGATATCGGGACAATGATAAAGCTCGTAGACCGCCATCCGGAGGATGTTCCTATCGACTGCGGCCATTCGGGGGAGTCGCCAGTTGGCGGAATGTTTGGCGATCGCCTCGTCTATAATGGCATGCTGCGCACATGTCCCACGAACGAGCTCGTCGGCGAAGGTACTAACCTCCGACGGGACGGCATGCGCCTCCCAATAATCCGAGATAGTGTCGCTTATAGGCGAACCACCCACGTCGATCTGATAGAGCAGCTGCAGCGCACACTCGCGCGATTGTCGCCTATGTCCCATTAGCTAGCTCTTAAGCTCCCGGCAGGCCCTTACCATTTCCACCAAGGCCTCCGCCCCCTGCACCCCCATATTTCCCAGTCGTCCGCCGGCGCGATCCTCCGCCTGGGAAAACGATTCCACTGTCAGCACTCCGAATATTATCGGCATACCAGTTGTCAGCGCCGCCTGTTGAATCCCGTGGGCACAGGAGCTCGCGATATAGTCGAAGTGAGGCGTCTCTCCGCGGATAATACAGCCAAGACATAACACCCCTGCGCAATGTTGTTTTTCCACCAACAGTTTCGCCATGAGCGGGATCTCGAATGCCCCTGGTACGCGGGCAACTACGATCTGTTCGCGGGCGGCCCCCAGAGCGGTCAAGGTTTCAATGGCGCCGGCTACCAGGCGCTCTGTGATTTCGGCATTAAATCGGCTGGCGACTATGCCGAGCCTGTGTCCGGCTGCGGACGCTGTAGTGGCGCGTAGTGGTGTGCCGCCGGCCCGCATAGGATCAGACCTTCTCTAAGAGGTGTCCCAACTTCTCGCGCTTCGTGCGCAAATAAAAATGGTTGGCCGGCGTCGGCACCGTCTCGATTGCTACTCGTTCGACCACCTCGAGCCCGTATCCCTCCAGGCCGACGATCTTGCGGGGATTATTGGTGAGCAGCCGCATCTTCCCCACTCCGAGCAGTCGAAGGATCTGCGCCCCGATTCCATATCCGCGTAGGTCGGCCTTAAAGCCCAACTTTTCGTTGGCCTCGACTGTATCAAGCCCTTCGTCCTGCAAGGCATATGCCTTCAGCTTGTTGATCAGTCCGATGCCACGCCCTTCCTGCCTGATATAGAGCAGCACCCCGCCTCCGGCCCGGACTATGGCATTAAGCGCCCCGTCCAGTTGCGAGCCGCAGTCGCAGCGGGCCGAACCGAAGATGTCGCCTGTTAGACATTCAGAGTGAACGCGCACGAGTGTGGGTGTCTGCGGATCGGGCAGACCCATAACCAGGGCCAGGTGGATCCGCTGATCGACCGCGCTGGAAAAGGCGCGTACCGTAAATTGCGCCCCGCTGCGAAGCGGCAACGCTGCCTGCGCCATTTCGCGCACTAGCACTTCCCGTTGCATCCGGTACTGTATCAGATCCGCCACAGAGAGGATGGCCAGCCCATGCCCCCTGGCAAAGGCCTCCAGCTGCGGTCTACGGGCCATCGTCCCATCGTCGTTCATGATCTCGCAGATCACGGCCGCCGGTTGTAACCCGGCCAACCTAGCCAGATCGACCGAGCCCTCCGTCTGGCCCGTCCGCACTAATACCCCGCCGTCGCGTGCCTGAAGCGGAAAGATATGCCCAGGTCGCACCAAGTCGGCCGGTTTCGCATCGGCCGCAATGGCTGCTCGAATCGTTCGCGCGCGGTCCGCTGCCGAGATGCCGGTAGTCACGCCGGCACGGGCATCGATCGAGACGGTGAAGCCGGTGCCTAGCGGCGAGGTATTTTCCCTCACCATGAGAGGGAGATCGAGTCGGCGCGTCTGCTCTTCGGTCAGCGCCAGACAGACAAGCCCGCGGGCATGCTTTGCCATGAAATTGACAAGTTCCGGGGTCGCCTTCTCGGCAGCAAAAACGAGATCCCCCTCGTTCTCGCGATCCTCATCATCGACCAGGATGACTATCCGCCCGGCCTGCAACTCCGCCAGCGCCGTCTCCACCCAGCGCAGCGCGGTGATATGAGTGGTATCAAGGGCAATAACTGTCATCGGAATCCATGCCGTTTCAAAAAGGCTCGTGTCACGTTAGACTCGGCGTGATACTCGATCATTACATGGGCTCGCGTCGCCCCCCCGACTGGCAAAGCCAGCCGGGTCCCCCCCTCAACGCCGCACGTGCGGCTGCTACCGGTGCTCAAACCCATATTTCTTCAAGAAGGCCCGGCTCACATTAGTCCCGGCGTGATACTCCTCCGAATGGAGGAAGGCAAGCCTTTCGATATACTTGCCCAATATGTCGACCTCCAGATTAACCCTGTCCCCAGGTTTGAGTCGCTGAAAGGTCGTGCAGAGATCGG
>JACPFG010000108.1 GCA_016183125.1 Deltaproteobacteria bacterium | reverse complement strand
TGCCGACGCTAATCATTACGGCAATGTCCACGGCGGCACGATCATGAAACTGGTGGACGAGGCGGCATTTGTCTCCGCCACGCGGCATGCGCTGATGAATGTGGTTACGGCCTCTGTCGACTACTTAAGTTTCGAACACCCGGTTCGAATCGGCGACATTCTGATCCTGAAATCATCGGTCAATCATGTGGGCACAACCTCGATGGAGATCGGTGTCCGGATCGAGACGGAAAACTTGAAGACTGGTAAGGTCTACAAAGTGGGGCGCGCCTACCTGACGATGGTCGGCATGGACAATCGCGGCCGACCGGCGCCCTTGCCGACCGTGCGCCTTGAGACGGCCATTGACCGCGATCGGAGCCGACGCGCCGTTGCCCGCCGCGCCGCCCGGCTCAAACTGCGTGAGCAAAAATAGCAGGGGACGTTCCACCCCTTCGTAATATTTTGATATTATTAGTATTTTCAACCTATTATGCTAAATTCGTGGGAAGCGGTGTATCGTGAAGCCACGGAATACCTGCAACAACTCCTCCGGATCGACACGACTAATCCGCCTGGGAACGAACGGGCTGCCATCGATTGGTTGGCAGCGATGCTTCAGCGCGAAGGTTTAACGCCAATGGTGATCGAGGCAGCACCCGGCCGGGCGAATCTCGTCTGCCGATTGTCCGTTGCGGGTCCAACCGACGGCGGCCCGTTGCTCCTGACATCGCATGTTGATGTCGTCCCCGCCGAGGCCGAGAAATGGACCCATCCTCCATTTGGCGGCGTGATCGCCGATGGCTACCTCTGGGGACGCGGCGCGCTCGACATGAAGTCGAAGACCATTATGGATCTGATGGCCATCCTTTCGGCTAAACGCGAGGGGTGGAAACTCCGCCGCGATCTTATTATGGTCGCCCTGGCGGACGAAGAAGCAGGGATGGAACATGGGAGCAAATTCTTGGTGGAGAAGCACCCCGATCTGATCCTCGCGGAATATGCCCTTAACGAGGCCGGCGGATTTACGGTACACGCAAATGGAAATCGGCTCTATCCAATCCAGGTAGCGGAAAAGGGGATCGTCTGGCTGAAAATTATCGCTCGCGGAACGCCTGGTCATGGTTCCAAACCGCACGCCGATATGGCCGTGGCGAAGCTCGCGCACGCCGCGGCGCGCCTGGCTCGCAGACGCCTGCCGGCACACGTGACGCCTCCCGCGCGCGCCTTTCTCCAGGCGCTGGCGCAATGTTACCCGTGGCCGCGTCGATGGCTCCTCCAGAGCCTGGCGCATCCGGCCATCGCCCGCTTCATTGCCCCGCTCCTTCCGCTCAATGCGATGACGGCCTATCCGTTGGCGATGCTTGCGAATACGGCCTGCCCAACGGGGCTCCACGCGGGCGTCCAGGATGCGGTCAATGTCATCCCCTCCGAGGCGAGCGTCTACGTAGATGGCCGCATCTTGCCGGGACAGACGCTCGACGGATTGCTCGGCGAATTGAAACATCTGGTGGGGCCAGGATTCGAATACGAGGTCTTGCGGGCGCACGAATCGACCGCGCAGCTCGCCGACACTCCCCTCTTTCATACGATCCGTCAGGTTGTGGAGGCCACCGATCCGGGGGCACGGGCCGTCCCTTTCCTCCTCACCGGAATGACCGACGCCTATTTCTACAAACGGCTAGGGATCACGACCTACGGCTTTCAGCCGCTCAAATGTCCCGCCGACTACGATCTCGCCGCTCAGGCCCACGCCCACGACGAACGGATCCCGGTGGAGGGCTTTCACTGGGGCGTGAAGACATATTATGAAGTGGTGAAACGGTTTATCACCGGCGTATGAATCCCCTGCTAAAAAAACACCACGTCCTCCTCCGCGATAATGTCCGGATGGATGCCTATCGGCGGGCAATTCGCGCGATCGTACACCCGGGCGATGTTGTGGCGGACTTGGGCACCGGAACAGGAGTACTCGCCTTCGAGGCGTTGGCCGCCGGTGCACGGCACGTCCACGCAGTGGAGGTAGACCGAACCACTCTTGCACTAGCGAAGACCGAGGCAGCGCATCGCGGGTTCGTCGACAGGATCACATTCTATGGTGGCCTTTCCCAACGGGTGCGACCGAAGGAGCTCGCGGATGTTGTCATCACGGAAACGCTGGGCAATTTTGGGCTAAATGAAAACATCCTCGCGGTGCTTGCCGATGCGCGAAAACGCTGGCTCAAACCCGGGGGACGGATGATCCCCACGGCAATTGCCCTCACCGTGGTTCCATTGGGCCGCAAGCCTAAGATGGGACGATACCTGCAAGGGGGATTAGTTTCGGTCCGACTACACTCACGGGACTTCCTCGGTGCTCCTATAACACTTCCGCGTCTCCATCTTTCTTCCCCTCGCCCCCTTCAGGGGGAGAGGGGGGCCATTTATGAAGCCAACTGTACATTCATCATCCACCGTCCCGGTCACCTAACCGGATTCGGCGGCTGGTTCACCGTCTGGCTCACACCCACGACCTCCTTCACGACTGCGCCGGGCGCCCCAGCCACCCACTGGCAACAGGCCATGCTTCCGCTCCGTGTGCCGATCCCCGTCCGCAAGGGCCAGCGCATCCGCTTTTGGCTCCAGATCGCCCCCGACCACACCGGTCTTCATTCGATTGTGAGCTATGACGTTGCAATGGTGTCGCCTCAGTCCCCTGGGTGACACTTGGCAAGTGTTTTTCGAGTGGGACCTTGAGAAGGAGCTGGCATATGAACAAAACACCCGATCCTAAAAAACTGCGGCGAATCCACGGGCCGCGATTGAGCCGACGGGAACTTTCCGATGCAAAGGTCAGGATCACGACCTATCTTGATCGTCATGTAGTCGAGATTTTACGGCAATTGGCCATCGAGTCGGGGGGAAAATATCAGACGATTCTGAATCACGTGCTACGGGATTATCTGTTGGGCGAGAAACAGGGATTGCTTGCACGCCTCGCACGGTTGGAAAATGCCGTATTTCGGGCCAAGGCAGCTTAAGGGGCAGCTATTTTTGGGGAACCGGGCCGCGACCAGATAAAAATCTGCGAAGGGCAAAGTTGCGTCTTTTTTTTAAGAGAGAGAGCAATGATTTCAACGACTTATCATCTTATAAAAATGCCCAGCATGCCATCTTGTAATGCGTAACGAACTGGGGCACTGAGCGTGTGATGTTCATTGACGTAGCCATCCCGGTCCCGTTGCATCATCCCTTTACCTATGAGGTGCCGCCCGATTTGCGCGCGCGCGTTCAGCCGGGGATGCGCGTCGTCGTCCCGTTTCATCGGCGCCGGATGATGGGGATCGTCCTCGGCCCCCCCTCACCCTCACCCTCTCCCCGAGGGGGAGAGGGGAAACAACAGTGGAAACCGATCCTCGATGTATTGGACGAGAAACCGGTCATCGCACCGACGCTCTTGAAACTCCTCCACTGGATCAGTTCGTACTATGCCGCGCCGGTTGGGGAAGTGTGCCGGGCGGCGCTCCCGCGCTCGTTTTTCAGACAGCGCACGCTGCCACGCAGCTCCCGTCTCCCGGCGCCACACACCGGCGACGCGGCCTTTCATCGGGACCGCCCGATCACGCTGACGGCGGCCCAGGCAACTGCCGTCGCCGCCGTGCAGCAGGCAATTGATCGGCGCACATTCACGCCGTTTCTCCTCCATGGCGTCACGGGTAGCGGCAAAACGGAAGTCTATCTGCAGGCCATCGCCCATACGCTCGCCGCCGGGCGGCAGGCCCTGCTGCTCGTCCCGGAGATCGGACTGACACCCCAACTCTTAAGTCGCGTCAACGCCCGATTCAGTCACCAGGTGGCGATCTACCATAGCGGGCTGACCGAGGCCCAACGCGTGCTCCAATGGCAAAGGATGGTGCGTGGCGAAGCGCGGATCTGCGTCGGTACGCGCTCCGCCCTCTTCGCCCCGTTTGCCGACATCGGCTGTATCGTCATAGACGAAGAGCACGATGCCTCTTACAAGCAGGAAGAGAGTCCGCGCTATCACGCCCGCGACGCCGCAATCGTCCGCGCGCGTGAGGAACGCGCGGTAGTGCTTTTAGGCACCGCCACGCCGGCGCTGGAGACATTCCACAATGTGCGCGCGCATAAATATCAGTATCTCACGCTGCCGGAGCGCGCGACCGGCGTGGCCCCGCCGCGAATAGAGGTGATTGATCTGCGCAGACCCGGATCAAACGGTCGCGGCGCCACGTTTCTCGCACAGCCGTTGGTCACCGCCATCGCCGAGACGCTGGAACAGCGCGAACAGGTCCTGCTTTTTTTCAACCGCCGCGGTTTCGCGCCGGTCCTCCTCTGTCGCGACTGCGGGCATTGCTTCCGTTGTCCGAACTGTGAGGTGAGTCTTACGACCCACCGGGCCACGGAACGGTTGCATTGCCATTACTGTGAGTTTGCTACCGATGTCCCTCGCGCCTGTCCGCAGTGCAAGGCGGCGCGTCTCCACGCCCTCGGCGCCGGCACCGAGCGACTTGAACAATGGATGCGCGCACAGTTTCCGGCGGCGCGGATTGCCCGTTTCGATCGGGACACCGGCAGCCGGCGGGCCGGGCGCGAAACGATCCTCACGCAGATGCACCGCCGGGAGATCGATATCCTGGTGGGAACCCAGATGATCGCCAAGGGCCACGACTTTCCCGATGTGGGCCTCGTTGGTATCGTGGACGCCGATCTGGGATTATACCTACCCGACTTTCGCGCTGCCGAACGGACGTTTCAGTTGCTGACGCAAGTCGCCGGCCGTACCGGGCGCGCGGAAAAACCGGGGTGGGTCGTGATCCAGACCTATACGCCTGAACATTACGCCCTCCGGCACGTGCAACAGGGCGGATACGCCGCCTTCTACGACGAAGAACGCCGCCACCGCGAGGCCCTGCACTATCCCCCCTTCGGCCGATTGATCAACATCCGGATCACCGGCAATACAGAAACCCCAGTGAAGGAATACGCGCAAATCCTTGCGCAGTCACTGTGTCGTCAGTTTATGAAGGAAGAAAAGTCTGTCGCGGTTTTGGGCCCGGCGCCTTCACCTTTCAAAAAACTCGCCGGAAAATTCCGTTGGCAACTGTTGATCAAAACGCCCTCGCCGGCCTCCGTGCCGGCACTCACCCACACGGCCCTCGCCCACGCAGCCGCCCATGCCCCCCGCGGCGTCAAATGCGCCTGCGATGTCGACCCGGTATCGCTCTTGTAACAACAAAAATGCGTTGACGGTACCATTAGCATGTGCAAAACTAAGTACGGTTTGCACATTCCATCGCTATGAGAACGAACGTGACAATAGATAGTCAGTTGATTCACGCCGTGCAACACGCCGTTGGCGTGAAGACCAAGGCCAAGGCCGTGGTCATTGCCCTTTCGGATTATTTGCGTTGGCACAGGATTGCGAAAATCAAAGGGTATCGGGGCAAGGTGCGTTTTCGGAACGACACGGTGAGCTATCGTCGTCATGACCGATAGCCCCGTCATTCTCGACACCTCCGTCTGGGTTGAATATTTTCGCGGGGGTTCACCCACCCTTGCTGTCCACATTGAGAGACTGGTTGCAGCACGCCGACTTAAAAACCTGCGCATTATTACCGCTGAACTTCTGCGCGGGGCATTTTCCCCATCGGATCGTCGAGCAATCGAGGAGACGGTTGCCCATATTCCGGTCATTGAGCGGGACGACTGCCACTGGCTCGTCGTGGGCGTTTTGTGCCGTCGGCTTGCAAAGCGAGGCGTAACCATCCCGCTGGTTGACGGATGGATTGCGCAGGCAACGATGGATGCCCGTGGCCAACTCTGGACACTCGACGGAGATTTTCGGGCGATTGCAAAATGTTCGCCCTTAGCTCTATACCAACCGCCGGACGAATAACCCATGGCTGTTCTTCCAATTACAATCTATCCCGCGCCAATCTTAAAACGGAAGGCGAAGCAAGTGCCGGCCGTGACCGACGAGATCCGCCGATTGCTGGATGATATGGCCGAGACGATGTACGCCGCGCCTGGGATTGGACTGGCGGCACCGCAGGTAAATGTGGGCCTGCGTGTCATCGTCGTAGATGTAGGCGAGCCGGTGCCATTGCTCGACCGGACCGAACCCAAAGAGACACGGCGGAAGTTATATCAGTTGGTCAATCCCGAAATAGTGGCCCGCGAGGGGGAAGTGGAAAACGAGGAGGGATGTCTTAGCATTCCGCATTTTCGGCAGGTGATGAAAAGGCGGGCTAAGGTGACTGTGCGGGCACTTGATCGAACCGGGAAACCGATCGAGATTGCTGGCCACGAATTATTATCGGTCGCCTTGCAACACGAAATAGATCACCTAGAAGGCAAACTGATCATTGACGGCTTAAGCCAACTAAAGAAAGAACAATATCTTCGGCAATTGAAGCAATGGGAGAAAGAACAGGCGGCGCATGTGCCGGGGGAACTGTGATGCGTGTCCTTTTCTTCGGCACATCCCCCTTTGCCGTGCCATCCCTGGAGGCTCTCCTCCATTCGTCGCACGAGGTTACTGGCATCGTCACGCAGCAGGACAAACTGGCTGGACGTGGGAGGAAACTCACGTCGCCACCGGTGGCTGTTATGGCAAGGGAGAAGGGCATACCGCTCTACCAACCGGAGTCGCTTAAGGATCAATCGTTATGGACACCATGGCAGAAGATGAGGCCAGAGTGCTTTGTCGTCGTGGCGTACGGGAATTTTCTCCCGAAGGCCCTCATGGCCCTCCCGCCGAAGAGATGTGTCAACCTTCACCCCTCGCTGTTGCCAAAATATCGCGGCGCTGCACCGATCAACTGGGCGATCCTGAATGGCGATACCGTCACCGGCGTGACGACGATGTACATCGGCAACGCGATGGACGCAGGAGATATCTTGCTCCAGTGTGAGGTGCCGATAGATCCTAACGAGACCGCGTCAGACCTGGCTGATCGCCTGGCCCCCATAGGTGCTGAATTGCTCGTGAAAACACTCGATCGGTTGGCCGCCGGATCACTTGCCGCCACCCCACAAGACGAGGCGCGAGTCGTCCTTGCCCCCGCGCTCAAAAAAGAGGATGGCCTCATCAATTGGAAACGCCCCTCCGCAGAACTGATTAACCACATCCGCGGGATGCAGCCGTGGCCGAATGCGTATACGCACTTGCAAAGCGCGCAACTTACGGTCTTTCTGGCCGAACTACTCGATGAGCCGACCGATGCGACACCCGGCACCATCGTCAAACTCACTCGCGCCATCCATATCGCCACCGGTGACCACCGACAGCTCTGTTTAACGGACGTGCAACTGGCCGGCACGCGCCGGATGCCAAGCTCTGATTTCTTGCGTGGACATCGGCTGGAACCTGGCATAGTGCTGACGTGAACATGATCCAGATCGCGCCATCTATTCTTGCCGCCGACTTTGCCCGCTTGGGCGAAGAGATCCGGGCGGTAGAGGCCGCCGGCGCCGACGTCATTCATGTGGATGTCATGGACGGCCACTTCGTCCCCAACATCTCGATTGGGATTCCCATTGTCGAATCGCTTCGAAAAATTACAAGACTCCCGCTAGACTGCCACCTGATGATTAGCGAGCCGGCCAAATATATCGAACCGTTCGCCAAGGCAGGCGCCGACTGGATCTCGGTCCACGTCGAGGCCTGCGATCTTCGTGAGCTGCTTCCGGCGATCAAGAAACTTGGTTGCCGCGCGGGCGCCGTGGTCAATCCGCCGACACCTATTGATCGTATATTCCCCGCACTCCCACTCGCGGATTATGTCTTAGTGATGTCGGTGAACCCCGGATTCGCCGGCCAAAAATTGATCCCGGAATGTCTCGAAAAAGTCCGTGCGCTAAAAGTCGAGTGCGATCGGCGTGGCCTGAAAACCCCCATCCAGATTGACGGCGGGATCACGGAGGACAACGCCCCCGCAGCCCGGACCGCCGGCGCCTCCATCCTCGTCGCCGGCAACGCGATCTTCAAGAGCGGGGATTACCGCCGCACCATCGCCACCCTGCGAGGCGAGTAACGGGACCTAATCAAAAAGCGGTTGTTCAAACTCGAAAATCGAAAAGTCGGTCAAGAGCATTGCACCCCAAATAATGGGATCGCCGTGCAGATGAGGCCCTTTTTGGACAAAGGGAACGACCATAAAGGGATCATCGACTTTGGGAAGACCAAGCCCCATTCCAACCCTTTGGGCCGAATCAGTTTCAGTGGCAATAATCTCAAATCGTACATCCCATTTCCGATCAAGGTTCACCGACGCACCAATGATCGTG
>JACPFG010000107.1 GCA_016183125.1 Deltaproteobacteria bacterium | reverse complement strand
TGGGGTGTTGTATATGCCTAAATAGTTCTCCCAATCGAAATCGTTCGGTTCCTTGAGTCCCCCATCCTTGGTGCCGATCTCATCCACTGAATGCTCGTGGCCCCGGTCCTCTTCGCGCGCCTCTTCGGCCTTCTCCCCCTCCGATTTTTCAGATGACTCCGCCTCGACCTCTTCCTCCGACGGGGCCTCCGGATCCTCTTCTTCAAGGAGCGGGTTTTCGGTCAATTCCTGCTGGATCAAGGCCTGAAGTTCCATTCTGGATAGTTGGAGCAACTTTATGGCCTGCTGGAGTTGCGGGGTAATGACCAGCTGCTGCGAGAGTCTCAACTGCTGTTTGATGTCTAGCGCCATCGGCCTAATGATAGGAGCGGAGCATGTGTAAAGTCAAGACATGGCGGAGCCGTTGTCGGCGGCGCGGAGCGCCTTAAACCTTGTTTGGCAAGGGTTTTTTTGCCGTTTTCAGTGCCGCTTCGACGAGCCGTGGTCTCTTGGCCATTTCTCGCTTTTTCCCCGCGCCGGACGTCCAATTGCGCCGCCGGGCTGCCGTCACTGCTGCCTGGACGAAATGCGCGAAGAGGGGATGTGCCGTCATGGGGCGAGACTTGAATTCAGGATGAAATTGACACCCGACAAACCATGGATGGTCGTTAAGCTCGATCATCTCGACCAGATTTGCCGGAGCAAAGAGGCCGGTGACGACCAGTCCTTTGGACTGTAGGGTGGGCAGATAGCCGTTATTTACCTCGTAGCGATGGCGGTGTCGCTCGCTCACCTCGCGTTCGCCGTATGCCACGAAGGCCTTAGATCCTTTTTCTATCGTACAGGGATATGCCCCCAGCCGCATCGTTCCGCCCATATTTGTGATCGCCTTCTGCTCCGTCATCAGATCGATGACCGGCTCAGCGGTCTTAGGGTCGAATTCGGTGCTGTTTGCCTGCGCCAGACCGCAGACATTTCTGGCAAACTCTATAATCGCCAGTTGCATGCCGAGACAGATGCCGAAGAAGGGGATCTTCCTCTCGCGCGCATGCCGAATTGCGCTTATCTTCCCCTCGATCCCGCGGTCGCCGAACCCGCCCGGGACCAGGATGGCATCGACATCGTCCAGAAGGTGCACCGTGCCGCTCTCGATCTCCTCGGCCTCGATAAACTGGAGATGTACCCTGCACTCGTTGGCGAAGCCCCCATGCCGCAAGGCCTCGTTTAAACTCTTGTAAGAGTCGGTGAAATGCACATATTTGCCGACCACGCCGATTCGGACCTCATCGGTCGCGTTGGCGATCCGAGCGGTCAAGGCCTGCCAATCGGTCAGATCTGGGGCGCGTGTCCAGATATTCAGTTTTTCGACGATCTTTTCATCCAGACCCTCTTCATGGAATCGGAGCGGGACCTCGTAGATGCTGACCACGTCGCGGGCGGCGATAACGCAGTCCGTGTCTAGATTGCAAAAGAGCGAGATCTTCTGTTTGAGATCCTTAGAGAGGTCCCGATCGCACCGACAGAGGAGGATGTCCGGCTGGATCCCGATTTCGCGGAGTTTTTGGACACTATGCTGTGTCGGCTTCGTCTTCAACTCACCGGCCGCAGCGATGAACGGGACGAGCGTGCAATGGATATAGAGCACATTCTCCTTGCCGACATCGGCCTTGATCTGCCTGATCGCCTCTAGGAAGGGGAGGCTCTCGATGTCACCTACGGTCCCGCCGATCTCCACGATCACCAGATCGACGTCGTGGGCAACGCGGAAGATCCCTGCCTTGATCTCGTCTGTAATGTGCGGGATGACCTGTACCGTGCGGCCCAGGTAGTCGCCCCTCCGCTCCTTCTCGATTACTGAGTGGTAGATCTTTCCTGTGGTGATGTTGTTACGCCTGGTCAACAGGGCGCCAGTGAACCGCTCATAATGACCCAGATCTAGATCGGTCTCGGCCCCGTCGTCGGTGACAAAGACCTCCCCATGCTGAAATGGGCTCATAGTGCCGGGGTCCACATTGATATAGGGATCGAGTTTTTGGAGGGTGATCTTGAGGCCGCGGTTCTCTAGAAGCGCCCCTATCGACGCGGCTGCCAGACCCTTGCCGAGTGAAGAGACGACGCCGCCGGTCATAAAAATGAACTTCGTCTTCATCGCCGGTGGCTTCGCCATCTTGGGGATCCAACTTACACGAGGCGCCGCAAGGCGTCAAGAGAGGAGCTTCTGGTTTGTTATCCACAGGCAAACTCGCACCGAATAACGCGTCGACGGCTTTGCTGGATGCGGCCTCGGTGGGGGTCGGTGGATTCGGGCCGCCGTCTCCTCGGCTTACGGGCCTCGTCGCGGCTTATCCTCGCTCGCCGCAGCGTCATAACCATCGATGCGGCTCGCTGCGCATATCCCTCATCCCCCGCCCCCGCCTCGCCGCTTTCCGAAAGCACGTGAGCACCGTGACCTCTGTGCCCTACGCATCAAGTGGATAAAGATCCACTCCTTGTCCTGCGTGGCGTTGGCGACGGTGGCAGGGGATTACGGGCGTCGAATGCGCAGCCGCGTCGGTTCGGCTATAAGTACACTCTTCAGAAGCAGCGACCGGTCAATGGTCTTCATGAACGACTCGACAAACGCATTGACGGCGAGGGGTCCGAAACTTTGCGGTCGAAAAAGCACAATCCCCGGGTGCGTGCCGGGCGGGTGCTTTCGGAGATCCGCGAACTCCAGGTCTAACGTCAGCAGAATCCGATCTTCCTGCTTGGCCGCCTTCGCAATGGCGACATCCGATTGGGAGAGGAGGCCCTCATCAGCGGCGGTCAGTACATCGTACCGCAGCGCTTGCAAGCGAGGTTTGAGGTGGCGAGAGAGGTTTTCATCGAGCTTCACCTTCATGAAGCGGCGGCGACTTTCCAGAGGTTTTCTTTCGCTAAGGCCGCGGCATAGGCGAGCGCTGCGTGAATGTCTTCAGGACGAAGTTGCGGATAGTGATCAATGACTTGGTCGGCGGTTGCCCCCTCCGCCAGCGCATCCAGAATGATCGCAATATCGATGCGAGTCCCTTTGATACACGGATGTCCCCCGCACACACCAGGCTTCACGATCACGCGATTGAGAAGTTCTTTCTGTGTCATAGCAATCCTTTCGCTCGAGGACCAATCATACTATAACGTTTCGCCCTTTCCATTGCAATCACTCCCTCTTTACGGGCGTTCCATTATTTTTCTGCAGGCCATATCGCTTCCCCCGAACGGCGTCACAGGTCCTTATCCGGCGTGCTACGATAGGTCCCTCGGTTAGGCGTCCGACGCCTAAGAGGGCCTGCCGGATTTCTGAGCATGCCAAGGTAGGAGGAGCAAGGACCGCAGGGATGGATAAAGCCTAGTGCCCCGGCCTCAGGTCCTGTAACGTCCCAGCCGGCGTTTCACATCCTCCACGATCATGACCAGGCATGGGACCCAGAATAGGTTAAACACGGTCGAGAAGGTGAGTCCCCAGTTCATGGCCAGCGCCATCGGCTGGATGAATGGGTCGGTCCCGCCGATCCCGAATGCGGAGGCGACGATGCCTAGCACCGTGGTCAGTGTAACCAGCACGATCGGGCGGAATCGGATTTGGGCCGATTCCATGATCGCGTCGTGCAGTATTACTCCCTCCCGCTGACGCCGCCTTATGAAGTCGATCAGGATGATGGCGCTGTCGACTACGATCCCCGCCAGGCCGACCATCCCCATCAGCGCCATGAAACTAAAGGCATGACCCATGAGCCAGAACCCGGCGACCACGCCGACAAGGCCCAGTGGGATCGTGGTGAGTACAACGCCCGCGTCGCCGTAGGAATCGAGTGTCGTCACCAAGATCCCAAGGATGAGAAGGGCGGCCAGCAACAGGGCTATCTTGAGGCTGGCCAGCGACTCTCGCGTCGATTCCACCTCGCCGCCGAACGTGACGGTATATCGCGGATGCTCGCCTTCGATCACGCCGACGATGGGCCGTATATGCCTACTCACCGCAGTGGCGGTGGTGATCTCCTCGTCAACATCGGCCAGGACCGTGATCGCGCGCTGGCCGTCCAGGTGTTTTATCGTGATCGGCCCCGGCCGGTCCTGGTAGCGCGCGACATGGCCAAGCGGGATCAGCCGTCCCATGCTGTTAGGGACCGGCACCCGTTCCAGCGTTGCAGCCGTAGACCTAAGCCCTATCGGAAGTCGGACCAGCACATCGTGCTCCTCATCGACTGTTCTAATTCTTGTGGCGATCTCCCCCTCGAAGGCGGCGCGGACCGCACGGCCTATGTCGGCCACCTGCACGCCCGCACGCGCGGCCGCGGTCGCGTCCGGCTCTATAGCCACCTCTATCTTGCCCGGCTCGTAGTCATCCATGATATCGGTGACACCGGACAGACCGGCAAGCGCGTCTTTGAGTCGACCGGCCAGTTGTTCGAGAACGGCGAAATCGGGGCCGCGAATCTTTATCGCGATCGGTTTGCCAACTGGCGGGCCGGGTCGGACCCGGTCGACGGTTATTCGCGTAAAGCCCGGGGTGTCGGTAAGCCTAGGGCGAAGCTCTCCGACAATCGCTTCCAGCGAGCGATCGCGCTTAGCGGGCGGCGTCAGATATATTGCTATCTGGCCCACATGGGACCCTCGCCTGGTCGCAGGGTCTTCGGGATCGTTCTGGGAGATTCCGATCTGCGCGGCAAAATTATCCAGCTCGCCGCGCGCAGACGGCTCTGCGAAAAAATTGCGCACTCGTTGCTCCAGGATCTCGTAGCGGCGCTCAGTCTCCGAGAGCGGTGTCCCCATTGGCGCGTCCGCGCGGACGAAGAAGATTTCCAGACCGCGGGCGGGGAAGAGGGTGAATGGTATCACCTTTAACGCCGCCACAAGCGCAGCCGCAAGCAGAACGGTGCCGCTGCCTGCTACAATGTAGCGATGCGGCAGCACCCGCTTAAGTGCGCGCAGGTACGCTGCACGCAGGGCGATGAACCACCTCCAGTCGCGTGTGGCGGTAAGCCGCCCGCCCCGGATCAGCAGACAGAGGTCATGCAGGTGGGAGGGGAGGATTATGAGGGCCTCCAGCAGTGAACAGCTAAGTGTAATGATGACCACCAACGGGATCCACCTTGTGAACTTGCCGATGATCCCGGCGAGAAAAAGGAGAGGGAGGAAGGCGGCGATAGTGGTGAACACTGTGGCAACAACAGATCGCATGATCTCCTGCGTCCCCCTGGCTACTGCGACCGTGGGGTCGGCGTGAAGCTCGAGATAGCGATGGATGTTTTCCGCAATCACCAGGTCCTCATCTACGAGCATGCCGACCACCATTATCATTCCGAATAGGGTGATCATGTTTATCGTTGCGCCGAACCACCACATCGCCGCCAGGGCGCCCAGCGCAGCCACGGGGAGACCTAAGGCGGCGCCCGCCGCGGTTCGAAAGGAGAGGAAGGCGAGGATGCAGGCCAGCACAAGCCCCAGGCCTATCGTTCCGTTCCAGGCCAGCACCTTCAGTCGTCTGCGGAGAAAAAAGGAAAAATCGTTGAGGTAACTGACTCGCAGCGATGCCGGGGCGACAGCGGCAAAATCTTCGGTGGTGTGTCTAATCGAGTCTGTCAGTCGGATCGCGTCGCCGCCGGCCCGTTTGGTGACGACCAACACGATCGCCTTGGCGCCGCCAACACGTTGCAGCGTGGTCGCCTCCGCGACATCCCAGTGGATATTAGCGATGCTGCCGAGCGGAATAGGTCGGCCCTCCTCGGTGGTGCGAACGACTACGGCGCCTACGTCGTCAGGTGTCTGCAATCGACCGCTTGTCCTCAGGACGAGATCCGTTGTCCCCGAGGTCACCAATCCGCCGGGGATCTCCACGTTATGGCGCGCAAGTTGGGCGCTGATAGCGGCAAGCGAGAGATCGTAGTTTCTGAGCGCAACCGGGTCGACCTCTACCCAGATCTGCCGGTCTCGCCAACCGCGTCTGTTCACGCCTGCGACGTCATCTAGATCGAGAATCCTGGTCTCCAGTGCCTTTGCCCACTGTTGGAGCTCTGCCTCGTCGGAAAGGCCCGTCAGCGCGATTTCGATTATCGGATTGTTGCGCGTCTGCAGTTCGCGCACGGTCGGCCGGTGGGGGAGATCGGCGGGCAAGTCGGTGATCCTGTCAATCGCGCGCTGGATCTCGCGTACCGTCCGGCGTTTGTCGGGTGCATTAGGCTCTATCTCCACGATCGTCAGCGCAAAATCCTCCGTCGCGACGGATGCAGTCTCCTTGATATCGGCCACGGTGCGGAGTTCCTTTTCGATCGGAGCGATAATGAGCTGCTCAATCTGCGCGGCGGCGGCCCCGGGGTAGTCGGCACGCACGATAACGATGTCCATCGTGACGTTGGGAAAGACCTCGCGAGGCATTCGGAATGCGGCCACGGCGCCGGTAACCAAAAAAAATAGCGCCACCACGTTTAAGAGTCGGCGCTGGCGAAGTGCAAGTGCAATTAGGGACATGAGCGCTCTAAGGAAGCTGGCCAGTGGCCAGCCGGTAATCGAGCCATGCGCGCTGTGCATCGCTGCGCGCGCGGATCGCGGCTAGCCGCGCCGCTAGATGATCGTCCTGCGCCCGGATCACCTCGAGGCTCGAGGAGCGTCCAAGCCCGTACTGATCCTGCTCGAGCGCTACGCGCTCCTCTTGCAGCAACTCGGCCCGCTCTTGGCTCCGAACTTGGCCGGCCAACAGAGGCAGGGTTGCAAGCCGCTCCTCGATCTCGTGAACGATCCTGTTCTCCAGGGCCTTCAGATCGATCAGGGCCTTCGCCCGCTCGTGACGGGCACGGTCACGAACGCCGCGAGCCGCTCGGTTTTCGATCGGCACGCTGAATCGGAGTCCAACGAGGACATTGGGATTGTTCATCCCGCCGACTGCATCCCCATGTGAGATCGTCGACAGTTCGTTTATGGCCAGCGAACCGACCAGATCCAGGCTCGGATACTTGCGGTTTTGCGCCATCTGGAGTTTGAGTTGCAATGCCTCCGCCTGATGTTGTGCAGCGCGGAAGTCCGGACGGTTCGCCAGCGCCAGGGCCACCGCACCATCTAGTGAGGGTTGAGCGCCGCGCACGGCAGGCAGCGCGTCGCGCGCTGCTACCGGATCGGCGAGGGGGAGTTGCAGCTCCATCTTGAGACCGTGCGTTGCAGCCTCAAGGACCGTCTTTGTGGCGAGCAGGTTTGCCTCGCGCGAGGCGACATTTGCCTTGGCGGCCAGCAGATCGGTGCCGTCCGCCGTGCCTAGGCGGTATCTCTCCTCGGTGATAGCAAGAAAGGCCTGCGCCGCCGTGATCGCTCGCTGTGCCACCGCCACCTCGCGCTGGCTGAAGACTATGCGCCAATACCAGTCCAGGCTCGCCCGCACCGCCTCCTGTACCCTTCGTTGTACGGCGGCATCGGCCGCCTTGAATGCCTCGCGTGCGGCGGATACATTGCGCCTGTCGGCTATCCCGGCGCCATTTTTCAGCAAGGGTTGAGTGACATCGAGAGAGAGGAGGGACTCGTATTCCGTTGGATTGATAAACGCAGAGCCGTCCACGCGGCGTTTCGTATTGCCGAAACTAAGAGCGGTCTCCGTACCGGTCGGCCAGCGCTTGCTTGCGTCCAACTCGTAGCGCGTGGTGTCGGTGCGCGTGCCGAAGATCTGCGGGGCCATTGATGCCGACTTGTCGATTCGGTGATCGACTTGGCCGCCGACCGTGGTGTCGAACGCGCCACGCGCGCTGGTGAGGTCGGCCGCTGCCATGCCGGCATCTTCCCGCGCCGCGGCGATGCCAAGGTGGGTCGAAAGCGCTCGTTCGATGACCGCCGACTCGGTCAGCGTCCAGGTGGTTCCAGCCTCTGCCGCTACCGCGATAAGGGAAATCAGGAGTGAGATGTATGCCCCCGATCTCATGCGGCCAGATTTACGCGGAAGGACTGGAAAAGACAATACAAATTAGGATTAGCGTTTGGAGTATTGGAACCGCTTGCGGGCCTTCTTCCTTCCGTATTTCTTCCGCTCTTTGACTCGCGAGTCGCGCGTCAAGAAGGCGGCCGCCTTGAGCGGTTTTCGATAATCGCCATCGACCTGTAGGAGGGCTCGCGCGATCCCGTGGCGCACCGCCACTGCCTGGCCGGCGATTCCCCCCCCGATCACATGGATCTTGGCGTCGAATTTGCCTTGTGTCCCGGTCACCTCGAACGGCTGTCTGACTATTAGCGGCAATGTGGCGCGCCCGAAATACTCCTCCAATGCCCGCTCGTTGATGACTATATTACCGGCGCCCGATTGGAGTCGCACCCGCGCGATAGCCTCCTTGCGCTTACCGGTAGCCGTGTATTCTGTGATCCGCGCGCGGGCCATCCGTTACAATGCCTCCGGTTTTTGCGCGCTATGCGGATGCTCGACGCCTGGATAGACCTTTAGTTTAGTGAGCATATGGCGGGCGAGCGCATTTTTAGGCAACATCCCCTTTACCGCATGTAGCAGGATCCGTTCGGGGGCCGTTTCCCTCAATTGGCCGGCGGTCTTAGAGCTGATCCCGCCGGGGAAGCCGCTATGCCGCCAGTATCGCTTCTGTACCAATTTTTGGCCGGTCAATCTTATCTCGCGGGCATTGATCGCCACCACGAAATCGCCGGTATCGACATGCGGGGTATAGATCGGTTTGGTCTTCCCCCGCAAGACGTCAGCGATCCGCGTGGCAAGCCTTCCTAGCGTCTGTCCCCGGCAATCTACCAGGAGCCATCGGCGCGCAATTTCACTCGGTTTTGCAAGTCGGGTAGTCATAAAACGAGGGTCGGCCTTTAGTCCGGGGCCTGGGTAAAGTCAAGGCGATTAGTTTTTGCGAGCCGGATTCAACCGGCGCAGCCGTTCGACCGCATGAGGGATAATGTCGAGGGCCTGGTCGATCTCCTCATCCGTCGTCTCGCGACCAAGCGAGAGGCGCAGCGTTCCACGCAGGAACGAGGGAGGCAGGTGCATCGCGGTCAGCACATGGGAGGGCTCGGTAGCGCCCTGGGAGCAGGCCGATCCTGTGGAGGCAGCGATCCCTTCTGCGCTTAAGGCGAGGATCAGGGTCTCGCCGTCGACATCCTCGATGCTTACATTGGTCGTATTAGGCACACGAGCGGTAATGTCTCCGTTCACGTGGACGCGTGGAATCCGTTCTATGAGTCCGATCTCCAGCCGGTCGCGCAGCGCCCGCACTCGCTCCATCGGGGCCTCGTGGCCGTTCACTGAGGCAGCAGCCATGGCCGAGGCCAAGCCTAGGCCGACGATCTGCGCAACGTTCTCCGTCCCTGACCTGCGGCCGTATTCCTGCCCGCCTCCGACGATAAGCGGCCTCAATTTAGTGCCTCGCCTGAGATAGCAAAATCCGGTCCCCTTCCCGGCATAAAACTTATGACCAGACACGGTGAGGCAATCGACGGGCACCTGACTCACGTCGATCCGGATCTTCCCCGCGGCCTGAACGGCGTCGGTATGGATCGGAATCCCGCGGGACTGACATAGGGCGGCAATTTTTTCTATCGGAAAGATCGTGCCGGTCTCGTTGTTGGCCCACATGATCGTCACAAGGGCCGTGTCGTCGGTAAATGCCGCCTCGCACTGCGCAACGTCGAGCTGTCCCTTCCGATCGACCGGCAGCCAGGTGACCCGGCAGCCCTCCTTCTCCAGGGCTCGGCAGCAGTTGCGTATGGATGAGTGCTCGACCGTGGTTGTGACAATATGGGATGGCTGTGTTATTTCCCTCCGTACCGCCGCTGGTGAAGAAGATCTCCGAGGGACGCGGGGCGCTTACGAGTTGCGCGGCCTTTTGGCGCGCCTCCTCAATGGCGGTTGAGGCCTGCCGACCGAGGGAATGGAGACTGGAGGGATTACCCCAACGCTCCCGATAGAAGGGGAGCATCGCTTCCACGACTTCCGGTGACGGCCTTGTCGTCGCGTTGTTGTCGAGATAGATCATGGGCAGATGAGTGCCCCTCTACCATCGACAGGGATTGTTAATCAATCATCAATGACAACCTGGAAGCGCGGTACCATCGGTATGATACCAGCCTTCTCCGCCATGGCTGCCACCTGTCCCGGACGGATTCCATTTAATACACCGGGGTCCTTTGTGAAATGATCGACCAGTTTTTGCGCGGCCACCTGGTCTCCAGTAGCCTGAATCCGCCCGAGTGTGCGCAATAGATCCCCCGCCGCCGCGGGGATGGCGTCGAAATCGGCCACCGTCCACTGTCCGCGGGCCTCATCGTACTTGATCACGCCCTTCTCGATAAAGTGTCCAAGGATTATCGCCGCCACACCGGAATAGGTCTTGACCTTCCCCTCCGGTGTCATCAACCCACGACTGACGAATGAAAAGAGCCAGCCGATCCCGCTGACAGTGATCTCTTTGCGCTCCTGTGCGGAGATAAGACCTGCCTGTTCGAATTGTTCGACAAGCCAGTAGCCGCTCGTCTCGGCCTTCGTCTCTTCAATAATCGGTTTGATATCGCCAAGGGCGTTGCGCACGGTGCTTTTTGTTCCATCGGCCAGCGTGACCACGGTCTCGTCTTGCGGGCCGAATCCGTGAAATAGTTCATGTGCCACGGTCTTGGTAGTGGCCCGCTGCGGCTGTACATACGGGACATAGGCATCGCCGAGAAACGTCTTCGCGATCAATCGCTGACGCTCGGTGGTGGCCGGGCTCTCGTTTGTAAACATCCACTTGGCCCCCATGGCGTTAGGGCCCCAATTGGGAAGCGAAAAGGCGGCAACCGCCTGGTGGCCATGGCGGGCCTCCCCCTCCGCGAAGACCTCGCGAACGAATGTCATCGGCAGATCCGCCGCGATGGGGCGAGCCTGATAGACGTCCGTGCCGATAAGGTCGGCGAACTCCGCCTCTATCTTTTGGAGGCCGTAGCGGTAAAACAACTCCGCCCCTTTCTGGGCCACCGGGTCGGAGATGCCGAAATGGATCTGATAGCCTGCGTGCTGTTGTAACACGTCCCAGTAGACCTCATCCGGGCCGATCCTTAAGGCCCACTTGCTCGTCACGGGGATCTTGACCCATGCCTCATCGGCGGCATCGAATGGATATGGCTTATCGGAGACGAGGGCATCCGCGACCTTCAGGAGATAATCGCGCAGCGCCGCCATCTCCTTCTTCTCTTGGTCGCTACCGTTTGGCCTCGGTTTCGCATAGTCGGCTGCCTTTTGGAGTTCAATTGAAGCCGATTTAAGCGATGGATGGAGTAGCGGGTGAATGCCGAATGGGACAGCCTTGTATCGCTTTCCTTCCTCCTCCACCGCGACAAATGGGCTCATCAGGTCTCGTCCGTTCGGTAGCCTCTCCAATGCCTGAAATTGCTTGGCTGTCATCCCGGACGGGTAGAGGTGAGCGCCTGCCGTGCGCGGCGGTGGAGGCGGTGGAATGGGGAGCGCGGCACACTGCGGATCGGCGACCTTTTCGCACCATGGCCCATGATTATTGAAGAAGAGCTCCGCTGCCAGTGGATCGCCCATGCCGTAAACTATCTGTTCATAGGCGAGGTTTCCTCGGTTGCGTTGTTTGAGGTGTGCCTTGCGGATATACCCACCGGCCAGGAGGATGTGCCTAACCATGGCACGCTCGTCCCGGGTATATTCGGCGGCGGAAAAATGAGTCAACTGGGCGTTTAACTGGCGGCCGTTTAACTCCTGCTGCAATAGTTTACGCTGCGCCGGTGTCAATACGCCCGGGTCATTGCCTCCCTTGGCATCTTGTATAAGGCGTATGGCACTTCGCAAGGCATCGGTTGGTTCGACCTGGGCGCCTTTTGCATCCGTTGTGATGTAGCGGTCTTGCGGAACGGAAAAGATGGCTAGTTCGCCTGTAGCCAGATCGAGTGTGCCCGGGTTCTCAGCATCGGCCTTCCAGACAAATGGATAACCGAGTCGGGCCGAGAGCTGATTGAACTCCTCAGGCGTCATCCCTGGCTTGAGTGCGCCGCCCTGTTCCATAGCCCCAACGGATTTATCGCCCATAGTCACCTCCAGAGGTTGATGGGACCTGCCCTAGCGGATGCCACAACCCTTGTCAACGCATTCATAGGCCCTGCAAGGCTAGCAACTGCCGCTTACAACCGATCGGCGGGGAATAGCCGCCGATAGGTCCGTACGTGTGCAAAATTAACCAGGCTCCAATTTGAGAAAAGGGATCTATTTCCCTCTTTGAGAAATAGTAAAATAACTTATCTAATTGATTTTTAAGTATATTTGGCCAAAACCGGTTGGCATATTTTCTGCACTTTATCCGAACGGGAGATATATCAAGGGGGGAGAGATGACAGGGCAAAATGACAAATCGACGAGTGGGGTACAGACTGTATCTCCGGAGGTGGCGGGCGTGGTGGGGGGCGTCACGCGCCGGGTGCCAGGTCCGGGCGGACACCCAAGCGACAGCATGCTGGCCGTATATAAAGATCGGTTTACCTACACGTTCATTTTTCAGGACGAGGTTGCCTCGATCCATTTCGATACCATTCGGCGGGAGATATTCTTTAAAGGCCATAATATCCGCTACATGGAGCTGCAGCACGATCATCTCCAGTCCCTCTGGAACTTGGCCGAGGTCCTGGCCCACGACCGAGAGGCCAAGAACTACGTTTCGGCCTATAGCGAAACTTTGGGTAGGGTCGTTGCCGATAATAAAAAGTGAGCGGTCTACATGATTAATCCGCTGCGCGACTATATGGAGCGGCGCCGGATCAGGACGGAGGTCAACCCATCCGCGGCGCAGCCATCCGGGCAACCGCCCGTCGATCCCCTATGCACCTATCGTCCACTACCGGGGGAGGAGTGGACCTTTGACGGCCAGCATATATTCCTAAATAGCCACGATGTCTCCGATTGGCTTAAAGAGGATCAAGAGGTAGGTCTATGGTGCGGGTTGATAGACGCGCTTGAGACGTACCGGGACTGGGCCGATTCGCGAAATGCGCCGCAACGGGGCCGGTTGGCCTCAGTCGTCTGGGGGTTGCAGGAACTGACGATGGGGAATCTACGCCGGGTCTATGAAGAGAAGATTGGCGGCATGTCGATTCGCTGGGGCGACGGGCACTGTCTGCTTAACAATATAAATGTGCGCGCGATGCTTGCCATGTATCATTGGCGGCCGACCTCGAGGGCACGGCGATTTTTAGAAGGCCTGCGCCATAAACTTGCCTTGATTCTTTGTCATCCCCCCATTAGTCCACATGGCGCACGCGCCGAGGAGATGGCGCGGGGGCTCTATGACGATATCTGCGCCTCTCTGGCCACGCCGCCCATTGATACTTGCAGCCTCCCTCCTGGCGATCGGGATCGGACTGGCGATTGCGCATAATGGCCCTGGCAGCGTGTTTTTCATCCCCTCTCTCATCTCATTTGCCATTGTGATCTGGTTTTTCTGTCGGCAGCAACCGAGGGCGGCAGTTGCATGCGCCGCTGCAACGATTTTCATTATCGGGTATGGACTAGGGACCCATGCACTGATGCCGCATGTAACACCTGCTCATTTGACCTCCTGGTTGCCACCCAAGGGGGCGACTGTTTTGTGCGAGGGGATCCTGGCAGCCAGACCAACCGTTGGGATCGAACGGGCACAGCTTCTGGTCGATCTTACGCATTGCCGAGACCAGGAGACGCCCGACCTGATGCGGCCGGTAATGGGGCGTGTGTTGCTTTCACTCCCGCAGATTGCGGTCTCTCTTGTTAGCGGCGACCGGATCAGGTTTCTTGGAGGACTCCACCTGATCAGACCGTACCGAAATCCAGGTGGCGATCGGCGGTTTTGGCGGCGTATGGCTTACGGGATCGTGGCGACCGGCTGGATCGAGGACCCTGCCTTTGTCACGCAGATCGGCACCGACGGTAGTTGGCGCATTAGGCGGTGGCTTGACCGGTGGGCAAATCAGGTGGAGGAGCGACTGGCAACGATTACATCGGGGGCCGATGCGGATGACCTCCTGGGGGTCCTTACTGCCGCGATAACGGGGAACGGCGCCGCGCTTTCGCCGGCGGCATGGGAGCGTTTTAGACATGTAGGCGTGCTCCATCTGCTCGTCATCTCCGGCTTTCAAGTCGGCTGTGTGGGCCTGCTTCTCTGGGCGCTCTCTTCGTGGATTGCGCGGCGGTCTGCCTGGATGGTTCACCACCTGCCGACATGGAAGCTCGTTTCCGCAGTCAGCGTGGCGGGCGTATGGATCTATGCCGGGTTTGTTGGGGCCGACCCACCGGTTGTGCGCGCAGCCTGGATGGTTTCAGCTATTATGTTAGCTTGGATGGTTGACCGGCGGCCAGATCCTGCCAGTGCAGTGGCGTTGGCAGTATGTTGCCTGCTTGCCTGGTCGCCGCTTGTGCTGGTTGTCCCCTCATTTCAACTTACGTTTGCCGCCGTAATCGGGATCATCTGCTGGTGGCCCTGGTGCCGCAGGAAGTATCTGCCCGCCGACAGGCGTGAGAAGCCGTGGCCTGCGCGTGCGGCATGGACCATGGCAGACAGCGCCGTTGTCGGTGTGGCCGCCACAATCGGCCTGATGCCGCTGCTCGCTTATCATTTTCACACTACTTCGCAGATGGGGCTATTAATGACTATGCTGTTGGGACCGATCGTCGGCTTCCTGCTCACCCCACTTGGATTGCTCTTTGCGCTGGTTGCTCCGTGGTCGGCTGCTGCCGCGACTATCGTCGGGTGGCCGCTGCGGTGGCTAGGCGAGGGGATATTGGCAATGGTCGACTGGGCCGACAGGGGCTCTGCCACGTGGCAGATAGGTTTTACCCCCTTCTGGTGGGAGATCGTCGCCTGGTATGCCGCGTGGACCGTTCCGCTTCTCTGGCAGAGGCGGCGGTGGCGACATTCATTGGTCACAGTAGTGGCGACCTGCTGCTGTCTTAGCGGTTGGGCACGGATCGGTCCTATGATCCGGGAGCAGCCGTTAACGATCACCTTTCTCGATGTGGGGCAGGGTAGCGCCGCCGTTATCAGGTTTCCTAATCGCGCCGCGATGATGGTGGATGGTGGCGGGGTGGCGCGCAGCCCGTTCGATATCGGTCGGTGGGTAGTCGCACCGGCGCTTCATCATCTGCAGATCGGGCGACTGAACTCTCTGGTCCTTACCCATCCGCATCCCGATCACTACGGCGGCATCCCGTATTTGGCCGAGACCTTTGCGCCAGAGGTCATATTTACCAATGGCGCGATCGCCGATGCCGATGACCCGCTCTGGCCTGGGGTCGTGGCGCGTATCGCCGCTGCAGGTGTGCCTATCAGGACGCTCACGTCCGCCGCCGAGTCGATAGTTGAAGGAGAGGTGACGATCCGAACGCTTCATCCCGGCCCCGAAGGACCGCAGATTGTCTACGGCCAAAACAACAACTCGCTCGTCTACCTTCTCGAATACCGAGACATCAGGATCTTGCTAACGGGTGACATCGAACGGGAAGGGGAGGAGCAACTCCTGGGGCGGGGCGGCCTGCCACAGATAGATCTCCTCCAGGCGCCCCATCACGGCAGCGACACCTCCTCAACGGCCCAGTTGCTGGCGGCCCTGCGCCCGCGGATCGCTGTCATCTCCTGCGGGCGGGATAATCGATACGGTTTCCCGTCGCCGGCGGTCCTCAAGCGGTTGGAAGGGGTCGGCGCGCAGGTCTATCGCACCGATCTGCACGGCGCGGTTACTGTGCGCACTGATGGAAAACATCTGGACGTAAAAACGTACGACTGATCACCTGTCGCCCTGAGGGCCGAGGCGCTCCCAGGAGACCAGCCGCCGGCAGCGGGGGAGGTGGTGTTCATGGAAAAAGCAGACCGCCATGCTCGAAAGTGCCTACGGCGCAGTTCCGGTAGGGGCGAGTTCAAATGAGATCCCGATGGGCACGCTCATTTTTTTGGAGGCATCGAGGACCTCAATGGACACGATGTTGCCATCCGCGTCGTAATCGAGGATAATCCCCGGTTTCTCTTCGTCGCTCTCGACAATGTGTCCTTCGCGAAAGATCATATCGAGGGTGTCGGTCTTTGGGTCGTAGATCACTTTCATGGTTCCTCCCTCCAATACTTCTTCACTTTGCTGCTACGGTACAGTGTAATTATCCTCATGGTAGGCGCCGTCTCGATCACGAGCCGCAATATATACACCTTCCCTCCATCCGTTATCTTATTTTGCCAAATTGCACGTCCCCTGGCCAGCACGATTTTTTGCTCTGGCTGCGTCCACACTCGCTCTATATCCTGCTCCGAAATTCTCCTGCGCTGCATTTCAAACCGTGCATGATCACTAAGCGGTAGTATCATTGGATCACCTGTCGCCCTGAGGGCCGAGGCGCTCCCATGAGACGACGCGCCAGCCGAGCGGTGGGCGCATCTCGAGCGCGCAGCGAACCTTCTCTTGTCCGCCGTCCTGAAACGCCACGGTGGCTGTGGCCGCCACGTAATGTTTGTGGATCTCTTCGATCCCTTGGAGCTCAACGCCGCTCACGCGTGACTGGCCGAATGCGCTTGTCGGATATTTCTTGGCATAGTGGATGAAGTGACGCCTGATAAGAGCGTTTGCTCGCCCGGCGCTCGGCTGCCGAGCGCACCCGACTGCGAACAGTAAAAGCAAAAGGCAGGCAACAGATCGGATCATAATGGCGCCCCGTAGCACGACGGTTTCCAACGCGCAAGTCGCAAGGTTGCACTACACTAGTTGGTGGGCAACTCAAAGATTTGCCGAAGGATCTCTGGCTTACCGAAGTGCTCCTGAAGTGCCTTAAGATTGTTTGGAGCAATATGGCCTCCGATTAGGACAAGTAAGACCTCGTTGTCTGGCATAAATTTTTTAGTTCTCCTTACCATATTTCCAGTCACCTCGTCTCCTTTTACCCTAACATTTGTCTTTCCCAGGCCATCCTCAAATTGGGCAACCAGGACCTTATCTTGTGCGTCACTCTGCAGGTGTGCATATCCGATCACTGTAAGTGTCTGTTTTTTTACCCTTTTAATCGCCTTCAGAAGAGCAGGAACCTCATCAATCTGCGCGGTCACCACATAGCCGGAACCAAAAATATCCGAAATCTGGATCTCATCTGGGAATTTCCGGACGTAAAAATCACGGAATACTTGTTTCACTGGATCATTGGATGGCCCACTCGTAATGACGGGGTTATCTCCTATGCTAACTCCCCGATTTGCCCCACTGCCGCTGGCAACCACCGGTGATGGCGCGGTACTCCCACCGCCTTGTGCGGCCTTTCCCAGATCGACTTCCCGCTGAAGATTAGCTAATGCCGGATTGTCCTTCGTTACAGTCTCTTCCTCGCCTTGGACGAAATCAAAGCTCACATCGTATCCATGCATGATTGCCTTATATAATGCGTACTTGTTCTTATCGGTAATGGCCTCGAGTTTGGGTGGCAGCCATACGACCGTTAGAGAGTCGTGGAAGAACGCATTTGACGTGTTGACAAGGTAATCCTTGGGCGTCCCCTGCACGACGGTTGCCGAGATTCCTTCGGCTTGCGCAATGGATTTCACTGTATCACTCAAACGTTCATGCCATCTCCCCTGCGCGGTTTCCAACTGCATGGCCATTGAGGGATCGCTCCCCTCAGGCGCCGGTTCGGGATGGGTGATGATGGCTACGGCCCCGCCGTCTTTGCCGCCTATCTGTTTGCCCGCCCTGACTAGCTTAGACAGGGCGCCCTCCAGATCGGATTCGGGGATCTTGAACGTTGCCGCGGTTACATCAATCCGTTTACCTCTTTGGTTCGTGGGGATCTTGATTGTCTTTTGTTTGCGGTATACGTGTAGCCCCTGTAGTTTCATGGCATCGTTAAAGTCTCTAGGAGGTTTTTCCTTCTTCCCAGCGGCAGTGGCTCCTGCAGCGGATGTCGCCGGGGCAGCACCGCCTGAGGTCATGTCAGCAAACGCTCGTTCCTTACTGCCTGCTGGTGGCGGCTTGCCTGCGTCTGATACGGTCGGTTCCGTCGGTGGAGGCGGCACAGGTGGCGGTGTCGGTTTGGACGATTGCGCTGGCGCCTTAGCCGATCCGGCAAGTTGTGTCAGGAACAATTGCGTCTGTACGAGGATGGCAAGTTCCCAACCCATTTCCTTGGCCTTCTGCTCAAGCTCCGCCCGTTTTGCCGCAGGCCCCACGCGGGGAGTGGCGCCCATGGCAATGTCCTGGATGCTTTCCTCAATACCATCTGCAGTGGTGGTGGTCATGATATGCGCGAATTCCTCCGACCATCTTATTGGATCATTAGATTTGGTGAGTATCTTTAAGAGGGGGCTATGCCGGCCGATTTTTCCCCAATCCACCGTTGAAGGCGGCGGCTGCGAAGGAGGTTGCGCGGATGCCGGACACTTAGGCGCGAGGGCCTCCCGGACTTTTGCCTTTGCATTATCCAGGTTGAGCCCCGCGACACCTACCTGAAATACCGGCGGCGCGGCGGCAAACGGGTTCTTTTCGTCCAGAACGATGAAGACCGGCTCCCCTGTCGGCGGCGTTCCGAGCGGCACAACCGTGCTCTGCCCACTCCCATAGATTAGCAGGGAGTTATCAGGGGTCCGCATGGCCTTAAAGTCTGGGCCGCTGTAGAATCCTTTGTCGTCCGGTAGAATGGACCCCTTACATGTGACGATGCTGATTTTGGCCGGGTCACCCATAGTCGATAGGGCCCACCAGGGCCCATCCCCCTGTCTTAATTATCGGCAAATCTACCGGATAAGTTGCTCGGTAAGTCTACACTGGCCGAACATACCCTTGGCAAGAGGAACTTTACTTAATAAAAACAGCAAGTTAACGCTACGCGGCTTGCCATTGCATTATTTTCGCAACATTTTCCAAGAACTGCCGATTAAGAGAGCGATGGACCGACGTGCACCATCATCGATTTGGTTTGCCCTTTGGGCATTATTTGCCTCCTCTCTTCCACACGGCGCCTCCGCAGGTGAGTGCGTGGTCAATTCGGCCGGGGCGCTTGTCGATCTGCTCCATACAGTCACGGAGAAGGGGGGATGTGTCACTGAGGCCTCCGCTATCAGAAAGAAGTATGAACCGTACATGGCCATGGCGCAGCAGTTCCACGTCCTTCGATTTACACAATCGATGGAGATCAGGCTCACGGCTCAGCTCCCCCAACTTAAGGGGACGCCTGATCGTCCGCTCCTGCTGATCGCCGATTCGGAAGCGGTGCAAGTTCGTATCGTAGGTGGCTCTGCCGGTCCCGTGACCATAGCAGGCGGATCCAGTCCGGTGATCATCGACGGGCTCACATTTACCGGTTTTCCCGGCACCGCCATCGATCTTAGGTCGAACGGTAATGCGTTGCTGCGCACGCGCGTGCGAGATAGCGGGGCCGGTTCCGGGGAAGACCCGTTTTCGAAGACAGCTGCCGTAGTGATAAGCGGCGACCGTAATCGGCTGGTAGGTGTTGAGGTAACAGGAAATCGCGGGCCGGGGATCCTGATAACAGAGTCGGCCTTGCTGGGTAATTGCCCGGCCCTTCCACCCGAGGAGACCGGTGGGGCGCACGCACAGGTCTTGCAGGGTCTGGTGGCGGAGAATGGCGGGGATGGCCTGCTGATAGATGCCCACCACGCCATCATCAGCGAGAATGCCGTCTACGGCAACAAGGGTGCCGGCGTGCGCGTGCGTACGGAATCGGTGGCGAGTTCGTGCGCGCAAAAGGGGGGCCAACCGGTGCCCGAGGCCGCGTGGCACACAGCACTCCTAGAGCGCAACCGCTTCTGGGCGAACGGCGGAGGCGCAATAGCTATAACCGCTCATCCCCTCCCGCCGCCGGTTGACTTGATCGTTGTCTCGCCGATAACAGACGGCACACTTACCCTTATCGGAAATATCGGCCGGGTCGACGGCACCGATCATCCGTGGCGCGACGGTCGGATCGATTTTGCCATGCTCCGGATCGAGATCTATCTGGCTGATCGGGCCAGCCCCGACCAGGGTCGTTACTATCTGCAGACCGCCGAGTTGGTAGATGCGGCTACGCGCCGGTTCCTGGCACATATACCGGCACCGATCCGCACGCCCGATGGCGTAGCGGTTACGGATCCGATCTTCACGGCAACGCTTGTCGACACGGAGAACGGCAACACCTCCCCATTTGCCGCGTCGGTGGATGTCGCGGCAAGGCAGGATTGGGACGGGGATGGGATCGCAAACGTTCAAGAGGATCTCAATCACGACGGGAGCGTCGATGTCGACGAGACCGATCCGCGCCTGGCCGACAGCGATGGGGACGGGCTTACCGACGGCGAGGAGCGGCTCCTGATTGGCCATCTGGCAATTTCCGCCTCGGCTGACAAGCCGCTCACCGATCCGCGCAGGCTAGATCCGCGCAACGCGGATTCGGACGGGGACTGTCTCCCTGACGGGCTCGAGATCGGGCTCGGCGCCGATGCGCTACCGATATGGCAGCCGACGGACGGATCCGTGCTGGTTCGCCCAATGCTGGTCTTATCGCCTGCCTGCGAGGCGGCCTTGAGCCGCAGGGGGGTGCTCACATTATCTAACGCAATCCCCGCGGACACAACTCGACCTGCGACGGTGACCAATATGGTGGCGCTCTACGATTCAGATCCGGTCACGCGGACCGATCCGACAAACAGAGACACCGACGGCGATGGCCTGCCCGACGGGGCAGAGGACTGGAATATAGACGGTGCGCGAACGGCCGCACATTCAGATACGGCCGGCATCGAGACGCCAGCAACAG
>JACPFG010000109.1 GCA_016183125.1 Deltaproteobacteria bacterium | reverse complement strand
GTCTTCCCAGGGCAAAAAAGGACCTCGGCGAAACCGTTGCGAAGCGGCCGCTCGAAATCCCCCTGGACGAATTGCGGCCGATCGTCAGCCATCGACACCCCCACCGATCCTATAACCTTGCAGATCGAGCGTGACCTGCTTAAATCCGAGTTCCCGCAACCTGGTCACGATCCGTTCACGCTTCTCGACGCATGCCATCAGTTCTGCAGCCGGCACCTCTATCCGAACAAGAGCCCCGTGATGGCGCACACGGAGCTGCTCAAATCCGAGATCGCGCAGGACATTTTCCGCGGCGTCGATCCGGCGTAACACCTCCGGATCGACCGCCGTGCCGACGGGGATCCGCGAGGCGAGACATGCAGTCGCCGGTTTCTCCGCTAATTCGAGTCGCAGTTCACGTGCAATCGCGCGCACCCCCGCCTTATCGATCCCCAAATCAAGATATGGACTGATCACGCGCTCCGCCTCCGTGGCGGCCTTTTGGCCCGGACGGTGCCCACTCAAGTCAGATCTGTTCGTCCCCTCCGCAATCCAATCGAATGCCTTGGCTACGCGCAGGGATTCGAGTTGGCGAAAGAGCTCCTCCTTACAGAAATAGCAGCGGTTGCCAGCGTTGGCCCGGTAGTCGGGATTGTCAAATTCCTTCGTGGCGACGAATTGGTGCGGAATCCCGTGAGCGGCGCAAAAGGTAACGGTTAACTCACGATCCCGTGACGGGACTGATGGCGAATCCCCCGTCACCGCCAGCATCCGCTCCCCCAGCGCCCGGTGCGCGACAACCACGAGGACCGCCGAATCTACGCCGCCGGAAAAAGCGACAATCAGGCTGTCACGCTCGAAAAAAAACCGTGCCAAGCGATTCACTAATTCCATGGGGGGAGACTTATCGGATAGCGCCGGACAATTCAAGTGTCCACTTCCAAAGCGGGATCACCCTGATCACCTTTCGCGCTTTTCGGAGTTCTTTCTCCGTGTCCCGCGTCACGATCACGGCCTCTGCACAGCGCAATTCCTCCATCGCCCTCCAGAGATCGTCAACGACCTGTTCGGCACTGCTTGCGTTGTCAAGATGTTCCGTGACTTGAATCACATCCGTCACCCGTCCCCGCTGCAGGATCACGAAGTCGATCTCCGCCCCCCGCTGATTCCGGTAATAAAATAGTCCTCGGCCAGGGAGACGACACAGGTGCAGAAACACGCTATTTTCAAGCATTTGGCCCCTCCGCTCACTCAGTCCGGCGACCACGGCATTCGTCAATCCAGTATCCACGGTATAGAGTTTTCGATAATTGACCTCTTGCATCCTCACAGACTCGGAAAAGATGGGCACCGTAAAGAAACTGTACGCCTCTTCGAAATAACTCAGATAGCAATGGAGGGTATCTTTTCCGACCGTGTAGCCCTGCGACCGAAGGTCCCGATACAATTTATGGACCGTCATCGGTGCGGCGATCTGGCGCAGCAGACATTTGACGAGGTATTTGATCAGGGCCTGGTTCCTCACACCATGGCGTTCGACGACATCGCGGAAGATGATCAGGTTGACGTACTCTTGGAGGATCATTCGCCAAGCCGTTTCGGACGCGGTCACCGTCTCGGGAAACCCACCCCGATCGAGATATGCCGCCGAGGCGTTGCGAAGCGCCGTTTTTTCGGCGCGACTTCGCGCATTGGGGGGTATGCCCCTATGTCGCAGGTACTCCGCGAAGGTAAAGGGGAAGATCTCATAATTGAGCGTGCGTCCGCGCAAACTCGTGGCGATTTCCCGGCTCAGCAATTTGGCCGATGAACCGGTCAGAAAGAGCTGCACATTTTCCGATTCATGCACCCGTCGGGCAAACCGTTCCCACCCCTCTACGTTCTGGATCTCATCGAGGAAGAGATAGATCCGTTCTCTCTGCTTCTCGGGATATCGTTCGAAGTACACCTCCAGGATCAGCCCGAGCTCCGCGGCCATCATGGGGACCAATCGCTCATCTTCGAAGTTGACCCAAACAAGGTTTTCCTTCGGCACCCCCTCTGCCAGCAACCGATGCATCAACTGATACAGGCAATACGTCTTCCCGGACCGGCGGACCCCTGTGAGGGTGAGGATCTTCGTCGGAAGGATCTCGAACGCGATGTCCCTGGTCGTCAATGGCGGAAGCGTACGCGCGTGAAAATCGGCCAACACCTCGCCTAATACCACCTTCTTAGCCATCGTCATATATATCCTTTCATATAAGGACAATAATGCCAAATATTGTCCTTTCATACAAGGACAATTATGGGGACGATGTTTGCCGAGGTTTGAGGTGGAGCCATGCGATGGCCCCATCTAAAAGGACTACAACTAAGGTGTGTATTCAACGGCACCGATGTCGCAGAGGGCGGTGCCATCGGCATTGCCGTCCACGGGACGCGGGAAGCCGCGTTGGTCCACGAAACCTGCTTCCTCGCATAACTCCAGCGGGACCTGATCGATCGCGGGACTTGTAATATTCAGTTGATATGTTTTTGTTGGGCCGCCGTTGTAGCCGAAGACGTCGAGCCCCGGGTCAATCCCTAGAAAGTCAACAGCCGATGGGACACTCGGGTCGCTGACCAGCTCACCAAACAGGGGATCCACAACGTCCACGATATTATACCCAACGGAACGAAATTGACCGGCCAATGCACCCAACTCGTCACCGCAGTTCGAGACGCCACTCGGCGGCAGCCACCCGGGGGGGGATTCGACTACTGCGAAATTCTGGGCAACAATGCTTGCCCCGATAGTGAACGGCGGGATATCACATCCGCTACTATACTCACTACAAAGGCCACCGATGGGAGAGGGGAAGCACATCTGGGGCAGCTTATCATAATACCACGGCGCAACCTCATTTTGCACGACCGTGGAGAAGAGGAGGGTGAAACCAGATCTATCAGTCGGACCCCACCAGGACACACTCGAGACGGCGGCACACCCCTCTGCCCGGTTGAATATCAACGTACTATTGCCGATTCTCATGTAACCGAGCCAATTAAAGATACCACCACCTTTGAAGGCCTGATTACCGGCAATCAGGCACCGGTCGATCAGGGTTGTCCCCTTGTCGTTTTCGACCCCGCCACCCCATGACCAGCCTTCATCGCCCTCATGCCCGGCTTGGTTGTTACTGATCTCGCCCCCCACGACCGCGACCAACCCCGCCTCATTCTGGATCCCTCCGCCACTGAGGGCGGCAAAGTTATTGATCACGCGCGTATCGAAGAGATACACGGCGCCCAGCCCCAGCGGATCGCCCTCAGACGTAAAAAGCACCACCCTTCCTTGAGTATTGAAGATTCCCCCTCCGGCAGACCACGACCAGACAGTCGACGGGCTGAGCCCATCGGCCGGCGTCTTCCCATTGCGAATCGTGAGGGCGGACAAGGTCAGCTGTGTGACTTCCCCGGGCGCAGAGAGGAGCGGGGCATCCCAAGTGTCCGGGTTGTAATAGTGGGGGGTGACGTGGAAGACGCGATCCAGACCGTTGCCATCGATGATGGTCTTGCCTGCACCCCTGCCCACCACATTCACGCTGACGGCCACGTCCAGGTCACCCGTAGCAGCTGCGTTTTCGCCATAGCCTCCGATCATGAGCTTATAGGTGTGCGCGCGAAGGTAGATGGTTGCCGGTTGGAGATTATTCCCGCTGGCGTTCACCTCCTGGATCGCCGCACGCAATGTACAGGTTCCCGCTGCGGTGGAGCAGAACCCATTACCTGGTTTTGCATCTGGGAGGTCTAACGTACTGGTGACCTTAAACATTGCCGGTTTGACCCCGTCCATGGCGCGAATACTGCGACTCGCTCGGCAGCGTGTCAAGCGCTAAAGCAAGTGGGACCTATTTTTGTGTCGCCGATTGTCCCGAAATCGGCACACAGGCCCCAGGCTCGGGTGGGTTGGACGTCGTGGGACAGGGGTCACAGGCGTCCCCCACATTATCGTGGACCAATTGCTGAAACCGGGAATAACTGGAATCCGGGACAATGATGTAAGCACTCTAATTTTTGATTTTAATTTTTTCGGTAATAGCTTTGGCTTGATCTGACTCCAAGAGGTTCAGCACAAAATCTGATGGTGTAGCGATACCGATGTGTAAAGGTGGAATTTGGAATGATTCTCTCTGGCCATTTGATTTTTCATCTACCCCAATAAGCGCTAATTCTCTCATAATCCCCGCCAAATAAATTGTGGGCAAACCGAATGTGGCCCCACCATGAGGATTAAACGGGCTTTTAACTATAAGGAGTGGACCCCCACTATTTCCCTTAAAGGTTGGAGTAGAGGTGAAAACTTGCTTTTTTTGATTATCAATCCCACTAACGATCCCATCAAGAATAACAGGAGTAACACGTTGAGGATCAAAGCCTCTTAAACCATACGGACATCCGATGGTGTAGGCTGTCATGGAGGGAATAAGATCATCAATTTTGATGCAATTTTCTTTTGTAACAGCTTTGACATCAAAATCGTTAGATATTGGCATCAGTGAAGCGGCCAAATCGTGTTCTTCATCAGTGATCCAAGATAAAGCATGTTGTTTATGCAATTCAGTTAATGGAATTGGAACGATACCCTGTTGTTTGTGGGTGACGAGTACAGAAACAGGCAACTGTTCAGATGAGTCAATGACATGACGTGCTGTTACCACCCAGATAAAAGGGGGGACATGAAATAAAACTCCGGCGCCAATGGCAGACCATTGTTGATTTTGAATTCTTCCAATAGGAACAAATGCCTTTAACCATTCATTATCCAGCATAAGCTTTCCTCACAGTAATCCCTATGTTCGGTAGTTTTGTATCCGAGAATGACGCCGCCTCCCTATAAACATGAACATTGGGCACAGTTAAAATTTCCATATACGGAGCGCGGCTGGATTCGGATTGCTTTGAATCCATATCGATATTCAGTCTCATATTCAAAACTCGAGCAATCTTATCGAGCATAGTTAGAGAGTGCCCTTCGTAGTCGGCATCTTCTAGGCGTGAAATAACAGATTGGGTGGTTTCAATCTTTTGAGCCAGTCCTTCTTGAGTCAGTCCTGCTTCTTCCCTTGTCTTACGAATAAGAGTAGCAAGATCTTTGGCTCGACGCCGTTTTAAGATTTCTAATGCATTTTTTGTTTTAGCCATAATTAATCCTCCGTATATGTATGGAGTTTGGGATCTTTCTCAAATTCGTGTTTTCTTTTCATTGCCAAATCAATCTCCTTCGTGGGAATTTCCTTTTCCTTGGTCAATCCATGAGCAAGAACCACAATTTCTCGACCATAGAAAAAATAGAGGATCCGATAATTCACCGTTTGCCCTTTCCATCTAAGTTCATAAATCTCGTCCCGAAGGTAGTCTGCCTCCGGACGTCTTAGTTCATGTCCTAACTCGGCCAAACGCTCTAATCTCACTTCAGCCTTGGCTTGGATCTTCTTTGGCAAATCCGTCAGCCACGCATTGACGGGGCAAACCCCCGATTCTTCTTGATAAAATACTAATTCAACCCTTGGCATAATTATTATAGCAATATTGCGATATCAAGTAAAGGTCAAGAAGTTATTTGTGGTAGTGTGGTAGCCAAATGAAAATGACACCGTAATTGCCCGGGGCAAATGTCAGGGTCAAGGTGTGTATTCAACGGCGCCGATGTCGCAGAGGACGGAGCCATCGGCGTTGCCGTCCACGGGGCGGGGGAAGCCGCGTTGATCGGTCGTGAGGGGCGTGCCGAGCTCGTCGGCGCATCCGGCAGGATTGGCGGCGTCAATCGCCGGGCTCCCCGTGAGGAGGGCGTGCGTTGGGGCAAACCCGCCGTTGTCGGCATAGTAGTCGAGTAACGGATCCTGGCCATAGAGATCGCCGGTCGGGTCGCCGGTGCCACCTGTGATTGTACAGCCGCTCACATTCTGAATGAGGTTGTAGCCCGCCGAGGCGAGGGCCGATCCGGCGCAGTCGGGCGCCTCGCTACCATAGTCAACGTTCCCAGCCAGAATGGTATTCCGTAACGTGACGGAATTCCCCACCCCAGCGGCATAATAGATCCCGCCGCCGTCGCCGAGCGTATCTACATCGGCATCGGCGACATTGCCGGTGATCGTGACATTATTGAGATGCACCGTCGTTTCCGGCATCGGGGAGAGGCCTCCGACCGCAAGGCCTCCGCCGTACGCGTAGGCCCCATTTCCACTTACCGTACTATTCGTCACGCTCACCTGCCCATTGCCGCTTAAGCCCCCACCGGAGATGGCACTGTTACTGCTGATCGTACTCGCGGAGACGGTCAGGGTCGCTTGCTCGACGGCGAGTCCCCCTCCTTGCCCACCGCCGCTCCCATTCCCTTCAATCAAGCTCTCCTCGACGACCAGCAGGCCGCCGGAATTGACCAAGGCGCCGCCGCCGTTGCTATCGGCATAGTTCCCCGTGATCCTCACCCGACGAACCTCGGCCGTGCCTTGGTTGGCCAGCCCCCACCCGCCGCCACCCCACACATAGTTACCTTGGACCGTACTATCGACGAGGGTGAGGATGCCGCCCCCAGCGTTGAAGATCCCACTGCCGTTCCCCTGCCCAACGACGCTGCCGGAGTTGCCACCGATCTCGCTCCCATGGATGGCGATGGTCCCTGCGTTCGCAATGCCTCCCCCATCCAGGTCAGCCGAATTCTGATTGACAGCGCTGTTGGTCAGGACCAGTTCGGCGCCGGCATCGACCCGAATGCCGCCCCCCACACCCTCGACAGATCCACCGGTGAGGGCCATGGCATCTATGTGGACAAGCGCACCGGCGGTAATATGGATGACCCGGTCGATTCCACCGGCCGTGATCTCCGTCCAGTCGCGGCCAAGACCCGTGAGGGCTATGGCATCGGTCAGATCCAAGTCGCCCGTGGCGGCGGCGTCTTCATTCGTCCCGGCCTGCGTGAGGCCATAAACCCCTTCCGGGAGGCAGATGTGATCGGCCCCGGCGAGGGCATTGGCCTCCTGGATTGCAGCGCGCAGGCTGCAGATCCCGCTAGCATTGGCGCAGAGGCCGTCCCCCGGGGCAAGGTCCGGCTCATCGGCCGTGGCGTTCACGGTGAACGTCGTATCGGCAGGGCAGTGGACCGCGTTGAAGGGGAGGGGATCGCAGGGATCTCCTTTTCCATCCCCATCCGAATCGAGCTGGTCGGGATTGTAGAGGAAGGGGCAGTTGTCAATGAGATCCCCGTACCCGTCCCCGTCACTATCGGTGCCAAACGGGGTGGCATCGCAGAGATCCCCCACCCCATCGGCATCGAAATCCGCCTGGTCCGGATTGGCGTCCAGCGGGCAGTTGTCTACGGCGTTGGTTGCCCCGTCGCCGTCTTCGTCGCCGTCGCCCAGCACGAACGTGACCTTGCGAATCCGCGAGTTCGAGGTGTCCGCAATGAAGAGGTTCCCCACCCCATCCACGCTCACGCCATAGGGGGCGCTTAAGGTCGTGGCCGTGGCGCGGGCACCCTCGGCATCGTATCCATAGGTGCCGCCAATACCTGCAACAGTGCTAATGATCCCGATGCGATCCACCTTCCGGATGGTGCTACTGCTCACTTCCGCGATGAAAAGATTGCCGACGCCATCCACTGCGACCCCAGCCGGATCCCAGAGGGCGGCCGCCGTGGCGGGACCGCCATCGCCGCTAAAGAAGGGCTCCCCGGTTCCGGCAACGGTGGTGATCAGGCCATCGGTCCCCACTTTTCGGACCCGCTGATTGCCGATATCGGCAATATAGAGCTCTCCTGTCGTCGCAACGGAAATCCCCGATGGAGAGGCAAGCGGTGTTTCCGTTCCCGGCACGTCATCCCCGCCAAATCCGTAGTCCCCGTTCCCCGCGATTGTCGTGATGATCCCCTGGGCATCCACCTTCCGGACCCGCTGGTTCCCTTGGTCGGCGAAATAGAGCTGGGAGGCCAGATCTACCGCCACGCCGACCGGATCCATGAGCGCGGCAGTGATGGCTGACCCGCCATCTCCTGCGAATCCCCGCGCACCCGTGCCCGCAACCGTGGTCAGGTTTCCATCCGCGCCGACCCGCCGGATCCGATTGTTCCCCGTATCGGCAATGAAGAGGGTATGCTGCCAATCGACGGCTAGGCCCTGGGGGACCGCTAACAACGCCGCGGTCGCCGGGATATCGTCCCCATTAAAGCCGAATGCGCCGGTCCCTGCGACGGTGGCGATCACGCCATCGAGGCTGATCCGCCGGATTACATAATTATAGGTATCGGCAACGAAGAGGTTGCCGTCCGCATCGACGGTAATGCCGAAAGGAAAGTTCATCGCCGCGTCAACGCCCGGCCCACCATCGCCGCTATAGCTGTACTGCCCATTACCGGCCACCGTCGTGATGATCCCGACCAGTTCCTGGGCGTCCGCGATTCCATCCCCGTCGGTATCGGGATTCAGCGGGTCGAGGCCGAGTGCGGTCTCCTGCGCATCCGAGAGACCGTCGGCGTCGCTGTCGA
>JACPFG010000018.1 GCA_016183125.1 Deltaproteobacteria bacterium | reverse complement strand
TCAAGTGGAGCGCTTCGGCAGTGTATTCGAGCCAGCCGGTCAAATCGCCGTTCACCCGCCGCACGGCATCCAGCTGGGCATAGTAGCGCGGGCGATTCTCCCAATAGACCTCATCCACGGAAAAGAGATGATGGGTGTCGAATCCCCGCCGGTAGAGTTCCCAAAGGGCAATGGCACGGCCCATCCGGCCATTGCCGTCGCCAAACGGATGGATCTCCTCAAAGCGGTAATGGAGGATGGCCGACGAGATCACGGGCGACCAGGCGGTAGCCCGATCATTCCACCATTGAAGATACTCCTTCATGAAGCCAGGCACCTGGTTGGCGGGTGGGGGGAGATACGCTCCCACGCGGACGGCCAAATCACGGTAGCGTCCGGCAACTCCTTGATCCATCACATGCGCGGCGAGGATCGTATGGAGTCGCAACAGATCCGTGCTGGCAATACGCTTCTTTCCCTGATGTCGTTCCACAAATCGTAGCGCCGCGAACTCGTTGAAGATCTCCCGGCGTGCCCGTTCGCTCGCTCCCGGCACCGGCCGTCCCTCTTCCAGCGCGCGCACCGTTTCTAAATTAAGCGGGTTTCCCTCGATCGCCGTGGAGCTGTGCGCTGTTCGGGTCCGGGCATCCCGCTGGAGGATGGGGACCCAGGGGACTTGAACGGTCGCGGTCATGATCCGTTGACGATAGGCCGATATTTCCTCAATGATTTCAAGTAGATGTGGAGTAATATGAAACTTGGGCTGGTACGGCATGACATAGTAAGTCAACCATAAGTCAACCAATTGGTCAACCGGCAACTGCAATCCATGCACAAATAATCATGTTGATAAACGTAATTACGTCCCTATCTTGCATGTGCCCTTTGCCTAGCACATACGCCCCGCATCACAAAGACGTTGAGAAGGGACAAACGATTAGTTATAGTTCTCCCATGGCTGTAAATAGTGCGCTGGCTATAGAGATTCCTCAGTCTGTGTTGTCGGACTTTTGCCGAAGACACCGGATCAAAAAATTGTCTTTTTTTGGTTCGGTTGTGAAAGGCACGGCCGGACCGCAGAGCGACCTCGATGTCTTAGTGGAATTTGTTCCCGAGGCGACCCCTGGTTATTTTGGATTGGCCCGGGTCGCCCAAGAGCTCTCCCGCCTGTGTGGCGGCAGGCAGGTTGATCTGCGGACGCCACAGGAACTGAGCAGATATTTCCGCCAACACGTTCTTGACACAGCCCAGGTGCAGTATGCAGCCTGATGACGCGGTGCGATTCCGCCACATGTGGGACGCGGCCCAAGAGGCCCTCTCCTTCGTGAATGGCAAAACGCGGGGGGAGTTGGAGACAGATCGGCAACTTGCCCTTTCACTCGTCAAGGAAGTGGAAATCATCGGCGAGGCTGCCCACCAAGTGTCCGAATCCACCAGGTTGGAACATCCCGACCTTCCATGGAACGAAATGGCCGGGATGCGCCACCATTTGGTCCATGCCTACTTTGATATTGACCTGGATATTGTGTGGCGAACCGTGACGGAAGATCTCCCGCGACTAATTGCCGCCCTCGAACCGGTGTTGGCCAAGTTACCCAAAGCGCAATCGTAATTTCACATGAGCCCGCACTTTCCCCTCATGACACGCCGTTGGCGCTGTGGCAGGCGACCTTTTGGTTACGGGAGTGCGAGGCACTCGTCGCAGGCGGTCCAACCGGCGCGGTGTTACGGACAGGTGGTTTGGCCCATGTCCACGGGGAAGCCCTTCGGGTGACAGTAGGTACAGAGGGTGCTCAAGGTATCAAATGTGCCCCGGCCCGGCACCTTATTGGCACCACATTTCGTCAAGAGGACAGCCAGGGCATGATCGGGATACGTCGCATCGGCGCGCATGAGCCAAAATATAGCCGCTCATCCTCGCAAAGCTGTATACAGAGATGTATATGGTTTATACTAATGTATATATTTTATACGTATACTTAGCGCCAAATAGGCATCCTTCAAATCGGACCATGCAATAGTTTCTTAATTATATTATATAGTTATTAAATTATATTGCGTGCTGCCGCATTTGGCATCCTTCTTGCTAATTAGGCTTGTCACAAGGAGGATGCTATGGGCACAGAACGTGTCTACAAGGTGTTCGGTCAACAGGTCTTTCACGGAGCGGAGGTAGCAAACGACCCACAGAGAGGATGGGAGCGGGCCCGCGAGGCAGACGAACGGCGGAATAGAGTTGAGGCGAGCCGTCCGGAAGAGCGGTCAAGCGCCGAAAAATTGCTTTATCACGCAGGGGTGACCATCGGGACGATAGTAGGAGCTGGCTTAAGCTTCTTTGGTGTCCGGTGTGGCGGTGATGAAGATGAGAAAGGAAAGGCTGCTGGTGGAACGGAGTTTGATTCGTGGTCCTCGGGCGACGCCTCTTCGGGGCCGTCCTGGGACGCCAATGGATCTCACGGAGACGCGACCAAGGCCCCGGAAGCGACCGCCGAAACAAAGGACGGGGAAGCTGGCGAAACGGACCGGGGAGCTCTGTACGACACTAGATGCTCCTAACAAGGTAAAAACGAAATTAGATTGCGACGATAAAGATGGGACCATTTTCTATGATCCGACAGGAATCTTGGCGCCGGAGAAGTGTAACGGGAAGGATGATAATTGCGATGGCAAAATAGACAACGACGCCATAGATGCCCCAACCTGGTACAAAGATGCGGACAAGGATAAGTACACGGACCTGAGCGAGGAGAACTCGGTCGTAGTCGCCTGCGAGGCTCCTGCCGGCTATGTCGCGGAAGAAGATGTTGCGGATACAGATCTCTCCGACTGCAATGACAACGATGTTGCTTCCAACCCCGGCGAATCGGAGATCTGCGACACAAAGGACAACGATTGTGACGGATTCCCGGACCGCGGGCCGGGACTGATATGCCTCTCGACGGCGAAGGTCATTATCGAGGGGGAATGGCCCAACGACCATGCCGGCGCTCCCCTCTCCATTAATTTCAACGGCGGAACAAAGGCGGGACTTGGGCTCGGCGTGGCAAATCATGGGGGGGTGGGGAACGTACCGGTACAAGCCGGCGGGTTTTTCCTCTTTTATGGTCAGACCGTAGCCGAGATGATTGCCAAGGGGATCACGACCCAGACGACGGTTTCGCTTGCGGACGCCGATGTCGAAATTGTGGGGGAGCCAGGCAGTCGCGCCGGTGGGAGCGTCGCGGCCGGGTTTGCGAATGCCGATGCCTGTGAAGACCTGGCGGTCGGCGCTG
>JACPFG010000106.1 GCA_016183125.1 Deltaproteobacteria bacterium | reverse complement strand
AGGACTTGCCAATGCCAGGGCCGCGGGCCACGCGGAGGCCGTAGCCACATCCCGGAGCAAAGCCGCCGGTCGACCACAAGAGGACCGCCCCCGGCCGAGGCCGCATCCGATGTGTGAGATGCGTACGTCGCACAAGGGCTATTATGTCCATCGGGGATTTTACACAATGTGCGCAACAGCACCCATTCTACGACCGTTTATATCGCTGATAGTAAATCGTACGCCCTTCAGCGCGCCATTTTTGGGCGAAGTGGGTAGGGAAGGCATCGGGGCAGTTGGTGACGATCGGTTGGGCAAAATAGGTCTGCCATCCCGGATCGGCAATGAAGAGGGCGGCGGTTGATTCCGCATAAAGTTTGTCATCCGTGATAAACCAGATCTCGCCGCCGGTTTTTAAGCGTCGCGCGCATGAACCAAGAAATTCGGCATCTAAAATCCGATGCCAGGCGTGCCGCCGTTTGGGCCAGGGGTCGGGAAACTGGACATAGACTTTGTCGACGAGGCAAGCAAGTTGCGGGACGGCTACACGCGCGTCGCCGTAAATCAGCGCGACATTGGCCAATCGATCCCGTTCGCGACGCTCGCGCAGTTTTTCGAACCGTCGCCATTTGATCTCGATCCCGCAGATGATTGCCGCGGGGTCGGTGCGAGCCAGGTGAAAGAGAAAATCCCCCCGGCCCGGTCCGATTTCGATTATTATAGGAGATTGTGCCGACGACGATCTAGCAGGCGCCGGCGCGATTACGAGCGGCATCTCCCAAGGCGAGTATTCTGTCAGGCGCGGGGCAATCATCTGGACACCGTCCTTGGCATAGCATAAAATGGCGTCCACGCAAATGGGGATAGGCCCATCATCGCCGGCGAGGCAGGCGCAGAGGGAACTCTGCGAGGCCGCCGATCGGTATCTGCAATATCTTGCAGTGGAACGTCGCCTGGCGCCAAATACCTTGGCTGCTTACGGGCGGGACTGCGGGAAATTCATCCACTGGTGCGATAAGAGACGGGTAGGCCGGTTAGCTGCGGTGCGGGAGGAGCACCTGCGCGGTTTTCTGGTGCGGCTCCACGAGGAGGGCTATCGCGGTCGCACCATCGCACGGATACTGATAGCGGTGCGCAGCTGGCTTGCGCACTGTTGCCGCGAGCGGTGGCTGGATTCCAACCCAGCAAAACTGATCGAGTCGCCCCGCCCGATGAAACGCCTGCCCCAAGTCCTCAGCGCCGACCAGGTGGACCAGCTGCTAAGCCGCCCATCTGCCGGGGAGGGGCCGACGGTCATGAGGGATCATGCCGTACTACAGCTCTTCTATGCCTCGGGCCTCCGCGTATCCGAACTAGTCTGTCTGGATCTCTCACAGATCGATCTGGTGGCCGGTTATCTTCGTACTGTAGGGAAAGGGTCTAAGGAGCGGATCGTGCCGATAGGGCGCATCGCCATCAAGGCGCTGCAATGCTATCTGTCAGACGCGCGGCCCACGCTCGGCCGTGGTCGGTTGACCGAGGCGGTCTTCTTAAGCCGGACAGGGCGGCGCCTGACACGTCAAGACGGTTGGCGGATTATCAAGATCTATGCGCGGGGCGCCGGCATCCGCAAGAATATCAGCCCGCATACACTGCGCCATTCCTTCGCGACACACCTGCTCGAGCGGGGCGCCGATCTCCGATCGGTACAGGTGATGCTCGGCCACGCTGATATCGCCACCACACAGATCTACACCCATCTCTCGCGCGCTCATATCACGGCGATGTACAAAAAGTTTCACCCAAGGGCATAAAGGTGTTATGGGACTCGAATGATCGAACGCCTGCCATACGTGATCATCTTCTATCCCGTCCTCCTCTTCTCGCTCTCCCTCCACGAGGCGGCGCACGCCTGGGTAGCGAATCGCAAGGGAGATCCGACGGCCCGCCTGCTGGGACGGATCACGCTAAATCCGGTTCCACATATGGATCTTATGGGCACCGTCATCCTGCCGCTGGCCGCCCTGCTGATGGGGGCGCCGCTCTTCGGCTGGGGCAAACCGGTCCCGGTGGACGGGCGCTATCTTCGCCAGCCACGGCGCGACTTCCTCTGGATCGCCGCCGCTGGGCCGATCAGTAATATCTGCCTGGCCGCCTGCTTTGCGCTTGGTGGGCGAGCGCTGATGGCGGCCGTCCCACACCTGGCGCCGATCCCATTTGTTCGGATCCCGTTTTGGGAGACGGCGATAGGTGCCGGATTCGCCATCTGTCAGATAGGTGTTCTGCTTAACATGGCGCTCGCCCTGTTCAATCTGATCCCGATATTTCCGCTCGATGGGGGTTCCGTGCTGCGCGGGTTGCTTCCTGCCCGCTCGGTCCCGGCCTATGACCGGTTCGCGCAGTATGGGTTGCTGATGCTCGTTATTTTATTCGTCAGTGGGGCATTGCGTTTTCTTGCGATTCCGATTAGCGTGGCCTCCGCATGGCTGCTCCCCCTATAACCCAGCCCAGAGTCTTGAGTGGCATGCGACCGACCGGCCCTCTCCACTGGGGCAACTATTTCGGCGCGCTTAAAAATTGGGTCTCCCTTCAGGAACAGTATGAATGTTTCTTCTTCATTGCCGACTGGCACAGCCTGACCACCGAGTATGCTGATCCATCCAAGATCCGGGAATGGTCGCGCGAGGTCCTCTGCGATTGGCTGGCAGCCGGGATAGACCCGGATCGATCGGTTCTCTTCATTCAGTCTCACGTACCTGAGCACGCCGAACTCCATCTCCTCCTCTCCATGCTTACGCCGCTAGGGTGGCTGGAGCGCGTGCCAAGCTATAAGGAGATGCGTGAAGTATTAACGTCGAAGGACCTTAATATGTATGGTTTTTTGGGTTACCCCCTCTTGCAATCGGCAGATATCCTGATGTATAAGCCCCAATACGTGCCGGTGGGGGAGGACCAGGTGGCCCATATCGAACTTACCCGCGAGATTGTGCGGCGTTTTCACTTCCTTTATAAGACGGCCGTGTTTCCGGAGCCACATCCGCTATTGACCCCCACACCACGCGTGCCGGGACTCGATCGACGCAAGATGAGCAAGAGTTTCGACAATGCGATATATCT
>JACPFG010000104.1 GCA_016183125.1 Deltaproteobacteria bacterium | reverse complement strand
CTCGACACCTCGATAATCATACCGTGGCTCAAAGAGCAGTACAGCTGCGAGGTCATCGCCTTTGCAGCGGACATAGGCCAGGGTAATGAGTTGGAGGGCCTTAAGGAAAAGGCGATTCGTTCCGGCGCCAGCAAATGCGTTATTCAAGATCTGCGCGAGGAGTTTTGCACGGACTATTGTTTCACAATGCTCCAATCGGGTGCGATGTACGAAGGGGAATACCTGCTCGGCACCTCGATCGCTCGTCCTATTATCGCCCGCCGGATGATGGACGTAGTCGAGGCGGAAGGAGCCGACGCGGTGGCGCACGGTTGCACTGGGAAGGGGAACGACCAGGTTCGGTTCGAACTGACATTCAAGGCCTTTGATCCAACCGTTCGCATCATCGCACCGTGGCGCGAGTGGACGATCCGCTCGCGCGAAGATGCCCTGCAGTACGCGCGGGAGCACAACATCATGGTCAATTCCTCCCCGGACAAACTATATAGCCACGATCGGAATCTCTGGCACCTCTCAAGCGAAGGTGGAGTTCTCGAAGACCCGTGGAATGCCCCGCCGAAGGACCTCTTTCAATTGACCGTAGATCCAGAAGAAGCCCCGAAAACGCCGGAGGTTGTTGTCATCGACTTTGTAAGCGGCCGGCCGACGGGTCTTAACGGCGAGGCATGCAATCCCGTAATACTAATGGAGCGGCTAAATGCGCTAGGAGGAAAGCACGGCATCGGCCGTGTCGATATCGTGGAGAACCGGCTGGTCGGGATGAAATCGCGCGGCGTATATGAAACGCCGGGAGGAACGATCCTCTATCGGGCGCACAAGGCCCTTGAGCGCCTGGTGCTTGACGCAGCGACGATGCACTTCAAGGAATCGCTCGCCCCGAAGTACGCGGAGCTTGTCTACAACGGGCTCTGGTTCACGCCACTGCGCGAGGCGCTCGACGCCTTCGTGCATGAAACGCAAAAGAACGTGACGGGCGCGGTGCGCGTGCAACTCTATAAGGGATCGTGCACCATCCAGGGGCGCAAGTCACCCTACTCGCTCTATCGGGAGGACTTCGCCACGTTTGGCGAGGACGATGTCTATAATCAAAAAGATGCGGAGGGATTCATCAACCTCTTTGGGCTCCCGATCAAGGTCCGCTCGCTAATAGAGATGAAGGGTGGGGAAAAGCTCAAAGGTTATCAGGCGCCGAAATACAGCAAGTTCAAGAGGGATTAATGCCACTCTGGTCCGGCCGATTCGAAGGAACGATGAGCGACGCAATGCGAGGGCTCAACACCTCGCTCGCGGTGGACATCCGTTTGCTGCCGTATGACCTGCAAGTCAACCGCGTCTGGGCACAGGAACTCCAGCGGATTGGGGTGCTCGCCAAACAAGAATGCGAAGCGATCGATAAGGGACTCTCTATCATCGCCGAAGAATGGCGCACAATCCCCGCGAGGGGTGGTCCCGAAGCGGGGCTCTGGGGAGGGGGGGCCAGCCGGAGGCTGGGGGAGGGGGTTTCCCCCTCCCGAGGTTCGAGACCCGCGCAGGGAGCCACCCCGGAAGGGGATTGTGCGATGGACGAGGACGTACACTCTCTCGTCGAGCGCCGCCTCACGGAATGCTGCGGCCCCGCCGGCGCGAAGATCCACACCGGACGGAGCCGCAACGATCAGGTGATGACCGATCTGCGGCTCTATCTCAAAGACGTAATCACGCAGTTGCGCCATTCTGTGCGGGGCTGCGTCGCTGCTGTTTGCGACCATGCCGACCGCCACACAAAGACCATCATGCCGGGCTATACGCACCTCCAACAGGCCCAGCCGATTGCCCTGGCGCACTACCTGCTCAGCCTGGCCGCGAGTCTCAAGGAAGACGACGGCCGTCTGGCCGATGCATTGGCTCGCCTGGATGCCTGCCCCTTAGGCTCCGGCGCGATTGCCGGAAGCGCCTATCCGATCGATCGGGAACGGGTCGCCAAGGCCCTCGGATTCGCGCGGGCTACGACGAACAGCATCGCGGCCGTCAGTATGCGGGATGAATGTTTAGAGGTGGCGTCCGCCTGTTCAATCTTGATGACCCACTTAAGCCGGTATGCCGAGGACTTCATTCTCTGGTCGACCCGGGAATTTGGGTTCGTCACGTTTGCCGATGCTGTCACGACCGGCAGCTCGATGATGCCGCAGAAAAAGAATCCGGACGCGATGGAGTTGATCCGCGGCAAGACAGCACGCGTGATTGGCCAGATGCAAACGCTCTTTACACTCGTGAAGGGCCTTCCGCTCGCGTACGCACGCGACCTGCAGGAGGACAAACCGGCGCTGTTCGACCTCCTCGATCAAACGGCATTGTGTCTGGCGGTATTTACGGAGGCGATTGCCGGCGCGTCATTTCACGCTGATCGGATGCGCGCCGCGCTTGACGCCAATCTCTACGCCACCGAGCTCGCCGATTACCTCGTGAAGAAGGGTCTCCCCTTCCGCGAGGCCCACGGCATCGTGGGGACACTCGTCCGCACGGCGCTGGAGACACGCTGTAATCTCCGCGATCTTCCACTCACTGAACTTAAAAAGGCTTCTCCCCTCTTTTCCGAGAATGTGATGACCTGCTTCGATCCCGCTGCCGCCCTCGCCCGCCGCAACTTAATCGGCGGCACCGGCCCGGAATCGGTCGCCCAACAACTCACCACCTGCCGCGCGTGGCTGAGATAATTTTTCCGCCCGCCCGTAAAATGGATATGTACATGTTCGCGTACATATGGTAAAATGATACTTATGACGACCATTACGGCGACCAAGGCACGACAAGAACTCTTTACCCTCTTGCGAGGTGCGATCGATCGGCATCAACTGTTTCGTATTGCCCATCGCGAGGGGCAGGCGGTGCTGATGTCTGAAGAAGAATACGAGTCGCTGTTGGAGACCCTGCACCTGCTTTCCAGCCCCGGATTCCGTCAAGCATACCGAAAGGCCAAGGAAGATATCAAACGGGGGAGAACAATCCCCTGGCGTCTTGCCCTTAGGAGAGATCGTGGCAAGGCATAAAGTACTCCTGACTCACCAAGCGATGAAAGATTGGCAGCTGCTCTCTCCTCGCCTACGGCAAAGGTTCGAGCGGTTGGTGCGGGATGTCCTGGAAGAGACCCCCTGGCTTGGGAAACGGTTGGTCGGAGAACTGAAAGGGAGCCTTTCGCTACGCCTTTCCTATCAAGATCGCATCGTCTATTCGATTAACGAGCATATGCATACTGTCTACGTCGAACGCGCCCGCACCCACTATGGGGAGTAGGTCTGCGTTAAGACAGCAATGATTTTGACAACGGGTGGACAATGGTGCAGAGAGTGGCAATGGCCCACGACAAATTCACCCAATATCCGCATATCGAAAATATCGAGGAAGTTGCGGGGCTCTTTGAGTGCCCGGAGGTGATTGCCACCGAGACGGTCCACGGGAGCGCGATGCGGATTGGGTTCTGCGACGGCCAGATTCGGTTCGGCGGGCGCCGCCTGGAGTTTACCGACATCCGGCCCGAGTCGAAAGACGGGCAGGGGTTTGTCTCCTGGGTCCTCGACACGGGGCTGGATAAAAAGATTGCCACGATCTTTGCCGGGCACGATGTCATCTTGTACGGCGAGTGGCATGGGAGCGGGACGCCAGGTAAAGGGTGGCCACAGATCCAGAAGGGGATCCGCTACTGCAAGGGGAACGACTTCCGCGTCTTCGATGTGAAGGTGGACGGCAAATATGTGCCGCAGGCAGAGGTGCCGACATGGGCCGCAAAGGTGGCGTTGAAAACCATGCCGATCCTTTATCGTGGCAAACCGGATCAGGCGGCGTTTGACGCATTAATTGATTCGATGTCACGGGTCGGAGAGGAAAACGGGATCGTGGACCCGGAGAATACGATCGAGGGGATTGTCATCCGCCCACCGACACCGCAATGGGATCAGGAAGGGAATCCGGTCATCGCCAAGTATAAGGTGGGGAAATGGGCCGAGCGGGCGTCAAAACAGCGCCACCCGCGGCAGCCGAAGAAACCGCGTGCGGCCCTCCCCCCAACCGCCGCGGCCTTTGCCGAGGAGTTCGTCACGGCTACGAGGCTAGATCATATCCTCGATCAATTGCGCGAGGCAAAGATCACTATCGACCGAACGGCTACTGGCGAGGTGATGAAACGGATGGGGCAGGATGTAAAACGCGAAGGGGCCGGGGAACTCGAACGCCTCGGCCTCGAATGGAAGGACGTCAGCCCCCTCGTCACCGAGCGCACCAAGGCACTTTTCACCGATTATCTGAAACGATCCAGGTAAAGCAGAAAAAATTAATAAAGTTCAATGTGTTACAAGTTTAGCGTGGTGAGATGCTATTAAATGGCGCATAATAAATAGCGTGCGCCGTTTCTTCTATATTGTCGGTAGTATCATCCTAATCGGCGTTTTGGGTACAATGCCGGTGACCGGTGATGCGCAGTCCTCCGCCGTTGTCCCTACGCCCGATCCGGTCTCATGGTTGCGGATAGAGCTCAATATCCCGGCACGCGAAGTGCGCCTCATCGATCACGACAAGGTGGTTGGATCATATCCGGTTGCCATTGGCCAGATGGCCTACAAAAGCATTGTCATGTCGAGCCAGCTCAATAGGATCGAGTGGAATCCGTGGTGGTATCCGCCTTCGGCCGAGTGGGCGGCGGATGACGTTGTGACACCTCCCGGGCCCAAAAATCCGCTTGGCCGCGTCAAACTTCCTTTGAGTCGTGCAATTCTCATCCACGGAACTAATGCGGAGAGGAGTGTGGGCCGCGCCGCCTCGCACGGCTGTTTTCGGATGCTTAACAAGGACGCCGTAGCTCTGGCATGGTATCTGCAAGAACGGTTGTCGGACAAAACCGATCCTGCGTTGCTTGACAAGTACGCCAAGCAACGGCGCACGACCTTCATTGTTCCGCTTGCACAGCCTGTACCGGTAGAGATCCTCTATGAACCGATCGTCCTGCTCGACAATGTCCTTTACCTCTACCCGGATACGTATGGTAAGGTGCGCAACTGGCATGAGCGGATTGCGGCGGCGTTGCAAGCGGCCGGGATCGATTCTAGCCCATTGTCGCCGGAACGGATCAAGGAATTGCGCCGACAATTGCAGAGAGGAAAGATTGAAATATCCGTCACAGAACTCCTCCGACCGCCTGACCCACCGCCCGCCGCAACACTCTCTAAGGCCGAATAGGCGAACCGGTTGGCCCGCACATCTCCTCTTAATCATCCTTGGGCTCATGGCCTGCCGGATTTACACGGCGTCTGCCTTAAGCCTCTCGGCGCCGCCGCCGACAGCGGCATCTGTTAAGACAGACGGGCGCCTCGTGCTATACAGTTATCTCCACAAGGAAGTGCTGGAGATCCGCTATCGCTTGTCGGACGGAACGTACGATTCGAAGTCCCTCATAAAGATTGCCTCGCTTATGCGTTCGCCTGACGGCGCCGTGGCGCCAATCGATCCAAGGCTGATCGAACTGATCGACGCGGTGCAAGACCGTTTCGGGGCAGACACCGTGGAGATTATTTCGGGTTATCGTTCACCCGCATATAACACGGAACTGAAGGCAACCGGCCACAACGTCGCCCGCGAGTCGCTCCATCTGCAGGGGCAAGCCGCCGATATCCATCTGGATGAAGCCACTGAGCGAGCCATACGCGATTTTGCCGTAGGCCTGCAACGGGGCGGGGTCGGTTATTATCCTAGTCTCCATTTCGTCCATGTGGATCTGGGCCCTGTGCGACAGTGGGCCGAGGTGGAGGGACCGCGAAAACTCGTCGGGATGGAGAATAACACGGGGCCGTGCGAACTGATTACCGATCGGAATGTGTACTTTCCCTTGCTCTCCACCCCCCCTCCCTCCATGGGAGGGGGCCAGGGGGAGGGTGAGGTGCGCATCACCATCCGCGGCATCCCTACCGAGTGCGATCCGAAGCAGTTTCTCCTAGAGCACTTCCGGCGGGGAGAATGGCAATCGCTTCCGGAGCCGGCCGAACTCACCCTCCTGAAGGAACCGCGCCCCTGTCCCGCCCGGGCGAACACGACAGGAATGTGTGTCGACTATACGATGTCGTTGGCCGGCCGCCCCTTTGGCAAATACCGCCTCCGCCTCGTCGCCAAACGCGCCCTCCCCTCCCTTTCCAATGAGTTCTATCTGAAGCGGGAGTAGTATAAATTATCATTGCCTTTTGTAATGACCAAGCGCATGATATCTGTATGGCTAAATCGAACCTGCAGGTGCGGATTCCTCATGAGACGGACGCGCAGATTGCCAGTCTGGCGCCAAAGTCGAAGTCGGAGTTTGTCCGTCAGGCCATTCGGGAGAAGCTGCAGCGGGAAACCTTCCGCCGGCTGGAAACGAAATGGATCGCGGCCCTGAAGCAACATCCGGAGGAGAACACGGAAGCGGAGACGTGGCATGCAGCTGAGGCCTGGGAGGAACGGTGAGGCGCGGCGATATCTGGGAAGCCGATATCGGTGGAAAGGCTGGCAAACGGCCGGTCTTGATCCTCACGCGCTCCGGCGTTATTCCCTACCTTAGTAAAGTCGTTGTGGCGGAGATCACGACGCAGGGGAAGGGCTATCCGACGCAGATTGCTATTCACCAACACGGCAACCTCCGCCACCCATCTTTTGTTTCGGCGGAGAGCCTCCACTCACTACCCAAGGAACGTCTCAAGCGTTATCTCGGTGAGCTGCCGAGCGCATTACTATACCAGGTGAGTCAAGCCATCATCTTCGCACTCGACCTCACGGCAGATGAATAGCTAAAACATTGCGTCTGAGGCCGCTTCGCGTTATATTGACCTAGCAT
>JACPFG010000103.1:7629-12565 GCA_016183125.1 Deltaproteobacteria bacterium | reverse complement strand
CCCACCCTAGCCCTCCCCTTACATCAAAGGGGAGGGAATACAGCCGGTCCCACGTAGCGGGGGCGGGCTTAAGCGAGGGCGTGTGGTTAGATGATCTCCGGCGGCTTTGCTCCGGGATGTGGCGGGTAGGCCGGAGCGGGCCCGCGGATCCGGCATTGGCTGGGTACTCATCCCGCCGTGGCTCTCATCGTGAGGGATCGGCGTTTGACGGGATGGGGCGCCCCCGGACCACGCGAGAGCTTGCCAATGCCAGGGCCGCGGGCCACGCGGAGGCCGTAGCCACATCACGGCGCGCCGCCGCCAGTTGACCACAAGAGGACGGACTACGTCGCACAAGGGCTATTCTGTAACCCGCGAATTACACAAACTTTGTTACATTGCCCCTGTGACCTTAATCTCGCCGTCGAGCAGCACGCCGGTGGCGGCCCCGACAACCGTGTCGCTGTCCCCGTCGCCGCCTATGGCGGTCGGCAGAAGATCGGCCGTCCCTATCGGCAGGCCGCTTGCCAGAATAGACCCTGTGACCTTGGCGGCGCCGTTGACGATCCGCAGCACGGCCCGCTCGCCGGTATCGCGGTTTACCAGGATGATCTTTAGGTCGCCGCCGTCGGTTACCATCACGGCATCGGTAAATTCCGGCGGGATGTCGAACGCCAGATCGGCGATATCGCCGGTCGGTGTGAGGACGATCTCGCCGTTTTGTACCTTTACCGTGCTGCCCCAATCGATCCCGCCCCACCACTTGGTGCCATCCTTTGTCTTGAATAGCTGCTCCACAAACGTTGTCAGGCCCGCCGCTCCTACCGTCCCGGTGCCCAGTGTTGCCAGATCGACTCCCAAGATCTCCATAAATGATTTGGGCGCAATGAGGACGTCGTTCCCCTTGCCGCCTGCCAAGTTGAGAAGGTTGGTCACGAGTTCGACCGCGTGGAAGTCGAGCAGGTTCTGCGCGGCATTGCCCGCCACATTCACGGTCATCTTAATCTCCGGATCGAAAAAGCCGTTCACCCTGATCCGCGCGCTTATCGGCTCTCCGTTTTCCACACCGACGAGCGTGATCACGAGGTCATCTCCCTCCTGGCTTCCGGAGGCCATATTGTAGCCCTTGGGCAGCGTCACATTCAGATTCCCCGCGTTCTCCCCCTTGGCGGTAAGTACGATCTCGCCGGTTGTCTGATGGATCTCCTTCGTCCACTGGCCGGTATCGAAGCCGATGGCCGTATCTGGTAGGTCGCCCAAGGCCGCTACCTCACCATCCTCCATGACGACCTGATCGTTAGCGCCGCCGCCGGCGAAGAACGTATCGATACCGGCGCTTCCTATTAGCCGATCGTTACCGTCGGTCGGGCTATGGCTGCCGATATAGTTCCCCTCGTCGTCGGTGATATACTGGTCGCCCGCCAGCGTGTCGTCGCCCATCATCCCGTAGATTATGTCATCTCCACCTGCGCCTATAAGGACGTCGTCCCCCTCGGTGCCTACGATAGTATCGGCTGCCTGTGTGCCGATCACCTTCACGCCGTTTACCTCGCCGAACGGCTGGCCGAATTTGCCATCGCTCACCCGGTAGATCTTGGCAAGATTAACCGTCCACCCGGTAGTCTTCTTCGCCCCGACCAGGTAGATCGCCTCGGGCCGGCCCGCCAGATCGACAAGGCGGTAGGTCTCTTTAGATCCGTCAGCCTTCTCGATCGTCATCAGGATATCGTTGCCTACCGTCTTTCCGGTGATTCCCTTCACCTCTTCGGGCGCCACATAGACCAAGGCGTTTGACTTCATCGGATCTGCAGGATCGAAGACGCCGGCATTTGCCAGACGAATCTCGTAGACGCCGTCGGCCCCAGGCGTGGGTGCGATCTGTCCGTCCAGAAATCCGCTCCATCCGGCAGGCATCGTCGCCACCTGCTCCATAAGCGTTTGCGCCTCCACTCCGGCGGCGCCGGCGGAAGCGGGTGCCTCCGGCCAGATCCCGTTTGCGAGATAAAAATCTGCCATCGCCAGCTCCGATTCGAGAAGCGCCCTGTGCTTTGCCAGATCCGCCTGGTCTTCAAGCGAGAGGGCCGGGGCGTATTGGGATGCATTGTCGATCTCCTGTAGCCCCGCCTCGAGCTGCTTTTTTAGCTCCTGGACGGGCGCCGCCTCCTCAGCCGGCGGCGGGCCGGCAAATTTCGCGTTGTTGGTAGGTGCGATCTTCATCGGTTATTCTGCTCCCTCCGCTAGCTGCGCGGTAAGCGGCTTCTCGTCGTCAGGCGCCACGTCCGGCTCCGGCTCTTTTTCACCGTCGGTCAGCCCGAAGGCCGCGGCGAAGGCGCCGAAAAAGTCATTGAGCTCGCCGGTGACGGCATTGTAATACTCCGCGTCCTCTATCCCGGCTTCGTATCCCCATTCTCCGTCCGCATCGGTTGTCTGTTCGGCCTTGATTAGTTCTAATATTTTCGCCTCGTGATCGCTCACCAGCGAGTCAAAGTCGCTTGAGAAATTTGCATCGCCTGTGGCGTTGGCCGGCGCGTCCGGATCGGCCACGATCAGGCTCCCTTTGTCGTTTTGGATAGATCGGTAGGCAAAGGCCACCTCGCCGGAGTCGATCTGATAGTAGTCATCCTCTATCTGATCGACCTGATTGCCGATGTGCGTAATGCCTCCGGGGGTGTGTACGGCCACGTATACGGGAAGCGCATTCTTATTTGATCCATCGATCAGATTATACTTGGGGGCGCCGGTTTTGGGATCGAGCTCGGTCTGTTGGATCGATTGCGCTGTTTTAATAAAGTTCTCGTCCCCCTCCTGGCCGTCTATCTGAACAAGTGTCGCCCCGCTTATGTCGTGATTTCCACCGCGGGCACGGACGATGTTATATCCCTCGCCGGCCTTCACGATCGTCATTCGCTGGGCCTCCTCCTCGCCTGCCAGCTCCGGGACATCGACAATATTGTTAAACTGCTTAAGTTCGATCATGCCATAAAGGCCGGTGACTGCCACGCCGAAGCGGTTGGTCCCCACGGTGTAGCCGCTGACGTCCTTCTTGCCTGTTTTGTCGTGACCTCCGACCGCATTCAGTGTGGGCGCCATCGCCTTGGCCTCCTTGCTACCGGCGGGCGGGTTTGGGATGCCTAGCGCCGCGAAATCCGCAGGCTCCAGAAAGTGTGTGCCCGTGGAGAGGAAACTGCTGTCGGCCTCTAGATGGATTGGGCTTACCCGCTGGTCCCCATTGAACGCTAGCGATGTACTGGAGGCCGCGATAAATCCGTTGTGGACATAGCGTGCGGCCTCGCTCCCCTTGGCCTGCTCGGCGGCGGTGGCCTGGCGTCCGGCGATTCGGATCCGCAGGACCTCCTGATCCTTAGCCTTGAAGGTGATGACGTGGTCCTTTCCGTCCGCTTCGGTCCATTGCTTACCTGCCGGCCAGTCGGCAGGCTTGTCGGAGGAGACGAGCACGTCGGTGATCTTTACCTGCATGTACTGGTTTTGCTCCGCGGCATTTGGCGGTTCTTGGCCGAGACCGGACGGATTAAAAGACTTGATCTCTAGGCGCCCATGTTCGTTTTCTGTTGGCTCGCCATCGTCTCCCTTTTTGACCCATATATATTCCGGGACGGCCATGTCGATTTGCACGTTTAGATAATTGCCGGCCACCCCGTGAGCACCGATCTGATCCAGTTGCACCGTGAAGTCGGTACCTATCAGGCCGGAATAGCCGTCATCTGACGGCCCGACTAAGGAGACCCCTTCGCCGAAGGCCGCCCACTGATAATCGGTGTCGAAGACCCCGGAGCTGGTGGCCAGAGGCAGTCCCGTCGATGGATCGAAGGCCGGCGGTTTCTTTGTCGATTTTTGGACAATCGCCGATAATTTCTCCCCATCGATGATCTGAAAACCTATTACGTAATCGGTCGTCTTCGGATTGCCGATAAACCCGTTGCCGTCCAGATCGGCCGCCTCAGGCGGAATCTCGCCGAGCAGGGCCTTCGGCAGCTCTTCGGCTACTTCGCGCTCCCACAGCGCGATGGCCTGGGTCTTGAGTGCTTCAGCCTTTTTCGCCTCCACGTCGATTTTGGTCAACGCGGTGTCCAGGGTCTTTATCCGCTGCTGGGTTTGCTGGATCATGCTCGTAGGCAGTAATCCATCCAATTTTTTTTCAAGTGCGGCTTTTACCTCGGCGACCTGCTGTTTTAACTGCGTGTAGAGTGTCGGCACCGTACCGTCGCCAAAACTCTGCAGGCTCGGACTCAGCGCCACGAGCTCCTCTACCTGCGGGACCTCTCCGGTGAATGCTGGGGTTGACGGAAGGGGGAGGCCGCCGGAGCCCTCGAAGGTGGCACGCAGCCAGGCGAACGGATCACCTGCAGGTGCTGTAGAGGGTGTCGTAGTTGGGACATCCTCGACTGGAGCCGGGCCGTAGGCGCTCTGAAATGCGGAGAGGATAGGATCTGCCCCCACCTCCGGCGTGGCCACAGCCTTTGCCTGCGGCATGGTCGAGGTTGTGACGCCAGGTATAAACGTAGATGTCTTTGCCGAACCGATGGTCATCGTATCTGGCTATGAAGCAAGAACCTTGCCAATAACATCCCCCTTCCTAACCAGGCCATCGATCATAACATTATGAAATAACTAATGATTATACAAAGAAGGTCGGAGTCTCATTACGTGAAAGATCGGTCAGTTGGGGATTAGGGCATATGGTCGGGGAGTGAAGACCCCAGCAATTTATCCACCTCGTGCAACCACTGCTCGATCTCTGCATGAATCTGTTGGCCGTTTTCATCGAGTTGGCCCTGCCGTTCGAGTAGTGCAAGGATATTGGCCTGGGTGCGAAGTGTCTCCGCGATAAGCGCCGGATCTTCGCCTTCGGGAATTGGGGTCTCCAAGGTCGGGGAGTCGGCCCCGTTAAAGAAATCGGGAAGGACGGAAAAGATGTCTGTTTCTGCTGGACGGATAC
>JACPFG010000103.1:0-7624 GCA_016183125.1 Deltaproteobacteria bacterium | reverse complement strand
CAATATCCTTGCCAGGGCTCGGAGCTGGCCCAGTAACGGGCCGCGATGGGCGGCATCGACCTTTCTGGCCAGTCGCTGAAGCTTGTCCAGGATCTCCCGTGTTGTGACAGAGGTGGCGGATGCCGAAAGTCGGCGGGGTGGCTTAGGGAGCGCGGCGCGTCGCGCGAAATATTTTTTCAGCAAGGCCGGCAGTCGCTCCAGCGTGGCGCGATTTTTCACTAGATATTCCGTGGCCCCCCGTTTGATCGCCTCGGCTGCCAGCGATTCGTCACCGCTTCCAGTCAAGATTATACATGGAGTTCCGTCTGCCTGAGCTATGAGGGCTGGGAGTTGATGAATGACGGAGCGATTGTCGAGAAATGCATCTACGAAGACCACGTGGTAGGGGTGCCGCTTAAGACGATTAATCCCTTCGTCGATGGTATCGACTGATTGAATTGTGCAGTGCGCCGCCTGCGCAAGGAGGACCTTGGTCAGAAGTTGGACATGATCGTGATTGTCTTCGACCAAAAGGACCGCCGGCGTCTGCCGCGATGTTAGGTCCCTTCTTGCCATGAGGCCAGATAGCGTCGTTGCTCGTCCGTAAGGGTGTCGATGCCGATCCCCATGGCGGTCAGCTTTAGTTCCGCGATGCGCCTGTCGATCTCTTCCGGGACAGGATGCACACCGACCTTGAGAGATCCTTTATGCGTAACTAAATATTCCGCCGCAAGGGCTTGGTTTGCGAAGCTCATATCCATCACGCTGGATGGATGGCCGGCCTTCTCGCAAGGTAAACTCCTCGACGAATGGTCGAACGATCCGCCGCTGAGAAGCCATCGCTGCAAGCTCGTCGATGGCGATCTCGACATTGAAATGACCGGAATTTGACACTATGGCTCCATCTTGCATCGCTAGAAAGTGCTCCTTCCGGATCACATGCTTGTTGCCGGTCACAGTGCAGAAGAAATCGCCTATCGCTGCGGCCTGCGCCATCGGCAGGACCTGGTAGCCGTCCATTACCGCCTCCAGGGCCTTCAGGTGGTCCACCTCGGTTACGATGACGCGGGCCCCCATCCCGGCTGCGCGCATCGCGAGCCCGCGGCCGCACCAGCCGTAGCCGGCAATGACAAAGGCGGAGCCGGCAAGCAGCCGGTTTGTCGCCCTGACGATCCCATCTATTGTCGACTGGCCGGTCCCGTAGCGATTATCGAAGAAGTGCTTTGTCGACGCGTCGTTCACCGCAATGATCGGATATTTTAGGCGCTGTTCGCGGGCTAGGCTGCGCAACCTGATGACGCCGGTAGTCGTCTCCTCAGTGCCGCCGATGATGCCGGCAACCGCTGCCGACCTCTCTGTGTGCAGGATCGATACCAAATCGGCTCCGTCGTCCATCGTGATCTGCGGCCGGCTGTCGAGGCAGGCCAGGATGTGGCGGTAATAGGTCTTTTCGTCTTCCCCCTTGATGGCAAAGACCGGGATCTGATCATTGGCAACTAAGGAAGCGGCGGCGGCGTCCTGTGTGCTTAGCGGATTGGAGGCGCATAGCGTGACATCGGCCCCGCCCGCCTTGAGCGTCGACATCAGGGCGGCGGTCTCCGTAGTGACATGCAGACAGGCTGCGATGTTGATTCCTTTGAGCGGTTTTTCGGAGGCAAACCTGGTGCGGATCTTTTTCAGCACCGGCATGCTCTCTTCGGCCCACTCAATTCGCAGTCGCCCGGAATCGGCCTGGTTAATGTCTTTGATATCGTAGTTCATTATCTCTCCCGTTAGCAGTTGCACATCCGCCGGATCGCATCGGCGCGGTCAGTCCGTTCCCAAGTAAATGCCGGCTCCTCGCGGCCGAAGTGGCCGTAGGCCGCCGTCTGGCGGTAGATGGGTCGTGCCAGATCGAGGTGGGCGATAATCGCTGCCGGCTTTAATGGGAAGATCTCCCTCACTGCCGCCTCGATCTTGACCGGATCGGCCTTGGCCGTGCCGTAGCCGTTTATCAGAAGAGAGATCGGCTCTGGATAACCGATCGCGTAAGCGATCTGCACCTCGCAGCGATCGACCACACTGCTCGCCACCAAATTTTTTGCGATATAGCGCGCCACATAGGATGCGGAGCGGTCAACCTTGCTCGGATCCTTGCCAGAGAAGGCCCCGCCGCCGTGGCACCCGGCCCCGCCGTATGTATCGGCGATGATCTTGCGCCCCGTGAGTCCGCAGTCGGCGTGCGGGCCGCCGGTGACGAACCGGCCGGTTGGATTGATGAAGTACCTAGTTTTCGAGTCGAGAAGGGCGGCCGGGAGGACCGGATTGATCACTTTTGTCTTAATGGCTTCGCACAACTCGCCGTACTCCACATCCGGCGAGTGTTGTGTGGAGACAACGACCGCATCTATCCGCACCGGTTTGTCACCATCGTACTGCACGGTCACTTGCGATTTGCCGTCGGGCCGCAGGAAATTAAGCTCGCCCCGTTTTCTGACATCGGCCAGGCGCCTCGTCAAGGCATGGGCAAGAGAGATCGGCAACGGCATCAGTTCCGGCGTCTCGCGCGTGGCATAGCCGAACATCAATCCCTGATCGCCGGCCCCTTGCTCTTTGAATAGACCCTCCCCCTCGTTTACGCCAACGGCGATATCGGGTGATTGCCGGTCAATCGATGTAAGGACAGCGCATGTCTCCCAATCGAATCCCATCGAGTGGTGGTTGTATCCGATCGACTTGATGGTTTCGCGCACGACAGCCGGATACGCAATCACGGCCGTGGTCGTGATCTCTCCGGCTATCATGGCGAGCCCGGTGGTGACCAGGCTTTCGCACGCTACCCGCGCCCGCCGATCCTGTTCCAGTATGGCGTCCAGTATGGCGTCCGAGATCTGGTCGGCCACCTTATCTGGATGTCCCTCGGTCACCGACTCCGAGGTAAAGAGATGTGAACGTGTCTTCATACGACCCCCCTTTGCGGCAACACGGCGGCGCCTTTTCGTGGATGACTTTCGGTCTACGTGGCGCGGTTTGCGCATGTAAAAAGTGGAGTAGATATAAAGTGAGCGCTTCCGCGCTGTCAAGGAGTATCTGCAGCTCTGTTTGCGTCGGCCTCCAGTGCTTGCAAGGCCCGTTGAGCCATTGCCTCGGCCTCGGTAGCGGTAGCGGCGGCCGTCAGTTGAGCCGCCAGGGCAGCGGCCTGAGCGGCATCGGCCTTCCAGAGGAGGCGCTTTACTCGAGGGATCGAGATCGGATTCATGCTCAGCCCGTCTAGCTCCAGGCCGAGCAGTGGAAGGAGGGCAAGGGGTTCTGCCGCCATCTCGCCGCAGATAGTCACGGGGATGCCGTGTCGTTTGGCGCTCTGGACCGTTTGGTGGATCAGGCGGAGCACGGACGGATGGAGTGGGTGAAAGAGGTAGGCTACATGCTCGTTGGTTCGATCGATCGCAAGGCTATACTGCGTGAGGTCGTTTGTGCCGATGCTGAAAAATTGCACATGCGGTGCCAGATGTTCTGCCACCAGGGCGGCCGAGGGGACCTCGATCATTGCGCCTAACGGGACGTCGGGATTGAACGGCCGGCGTGACTTGCGCAGCTCCGCCTGGACCTCGCGTACGAGAACTCGCAATTCGCGCAACTCGTCGACTGTGCTGATCAGCGGGAAGAGGATCCGCACGGCCCCTCGCGCGCTGGCGCGATAGATCGCGCGCAACTGTGCCCGGAACATCTCACGTTCTCGCAGGCAGAAGCGGATTGCGCGCAGACCAAGCGCTGGATTGGTATGCTCCTGGTATTCGGCGTGCGCGAACAGCTTGTCGCCGCCGATGTCGAGCGTGCGGATCGTCACCGGACGAGGGGCCATCCGTTCAACCGCCTCGCGGTAATTTCGGTAGTGCTCCTCCTCGGTTGGGAGGTCGGAGCGATTTAGGTAAAGATATTCCGTTCGATACATCCCGATCTCCTCCGCCCCGTATTCCAGAGCCGTCGGGATCTCATCGATAAGCTCGATGTTGGCGGCCAGCGTGACGCGGCGGCCATCGCGGGTAACTGCCGGCAGATGTCCCTCTTTGAGCAGGGTGCGCCGCTCCTTCTCGTCGGCACGCTGCTGTTTGCGATACGACGCAATTTGCCGGACCGTAGGGCGGATCAATAGTTTGCCGGCGTTGCCGTCCAAGATCACATGATCGCCCTCTTTAATGTGGTGCAATGCGCGCTCGTTACCTACCATTGCCGGCAACTCGAGTGAACGGGCAATTATTGCCGTGTGCGATGTGTTGCCGCCTGTTGCAGTCACGAACCCTCGGATGCGCCGCCTGGGCAGTGCAGCCACCTCAGCCGGCGAGAGGTCGTTGACCACGAGGATCACGGCAGGGTAAGGCGCGGCGCGCAGGTCGGGTTCTCCCTCGCCAGCCAGATTTTTCATCAGACGACGGCCTATATAATCGATGTCGCTGCGCCGCTCTTGCAGGTAGCGTTCGCGAGTTTCGAGAAACGCCAGGCGTATCTGCTCCAACGTCTTTTCCACGGCCCACTCGGCGTTGATCTTTTGGTTCGCGATCTGCTGGATCGCGCGCGTTACAAGCAGCTCGTCCTGGATGAGCAACAGATGGGAGTCGAGGATTTGGATCTGTTCCCGGCCTTGGAAACGGCAAAGTTTATTCTTAATGGATGTCAACTGACGCTTCGACTGCTGCAGGGCCCGGCGGAAGCGCTGGATCTCTCCGGCGACTTCGGTGTCGGTGATCCAGTAGGTAGGGACCGGCGCCGGCGCTATGGTCACCAGGTGGGCCCGCCCGATAGCTATACCGGGGGCCGCCGGTGGATGTCTAATGATCCGGGTGGACATGAGCTCTCCTTTAAGCCTCGCCGAACCGGTCGCCGATCAACTTCCCCAATTCCTCAACTGCAGCCCGCGCATCTGGTCCATGGGCGCTGATCTCAACGCGAGTTCCATTTGCGGCCGCCAGCATCAATACGCCCATGATGCTCTTGCCGTTCACCGTCGTCGTGTCGCGCCGAACCTGAATGGTGGATTGAAACCGGTTGGCCACCTTCACGAAGAGCGCTGCTGCACGGGCATGAAGCCCTAACTGGTTCCTGATGGTGAAAGTGCCGTGAGCCGCCTGAGGGGCCGCCGAGGTTTCATTGCCGGCTACGTCGGAATCCGTAATTTTCTTTCGCGGTGCTGTCTTCTTTCGCATGATCGCCTATTCCAGCGTGGCCTCCTGCGTCGCACGCTCCTCCCGGTCCATTTGCAAGGCGTGCTGCAGCCGTTCCTGAAATTGTCGTCCGGAGTGGTGACCCCGGAGCTTTAGCAGTTGGTTGCGCGCCGCCACCTCTATTATCGTCGTGATGTTGCGTCCCGGACGGACCGGAATCTGAATCAGAGGGAGAGGAACGTCAAGCAGGACATGGGTCTTCTCCTCGATCCCCAGCCGATCATATTCCGCCTTCGAGTCCCATTCCGCTAATTCGCACACGACTTCGATCAGCTTTCGATCGCGAATGGCCGCGACGCCGAATAGATCGCATACATTTATGATCCCAAGCCCTCTGATCTCCATGTGATGCTTGATGATCTCCGAGCCCGTGCCGTACAGGGTGTTGGGGGGTCGCTTTGTTACGTTGACGATGTCGTCCGCTACCAGCCTATGGCCGCGCAGGATTAGATCGAGCGCGCATTCGCTCTTGCCTATCCCGCTCTTGCCTATGATGAGGATCCCGATGCCGTAGACATCCATTAGGACCCCGTGCAGGCAGGTCGTTGCGGTAAGCCGCTCATCGAAAAATCTAGTGACGCGATTGATAAATGTGGATGTCAGTAACGGCGTGAGAAAGAGCGCGATATGGGCGCGCTCGCATGCCTGGCGCAACGGAGGCGCGACCCGGTTCCCTTCGGTGACCACGATGCCGGCGATGTCAATACCAGTGAATGCGGCAATCACTGCGCGGCGGCGGGCTGCCGTGAGCGCCTGCAGGTGCTTGATTTCGGGATTGCCGAAGACGAGCAGGCGGCCCGGATGTAGATTGGCCAAGTCGCCGGCCAGCGCCAACCCGGGTTTTTGGATGCGCGGGATAGTGATTTTTTTGGCCAGACCTGCCTCGCCGGCCAACAGCCGCAACTGCAGGTGGTGTGCCTGGTCTTTTATGAGTTGGATGACGGGAATGGCGAACATTCGTCGCTTTCCACGCCCTCAGAGTACGGGCGGCGGTCCCGCCGAACGCGGTTTCTTGTGATGGTGCTTCACCTGCTCCTTTTTCCGTTGTAATTGGCGGGCCAGTTTGTCGATCGCCTGGTCGATGGAAACGTACATATCGTTCGACTTGGCATGGCCGATATATTGCAGGCCGCTGTCGACCACCGTGATCTCCGCGCAGTGCTGAAAATTTTCCAGCGCCAATATCACATGGGTCGTAATCGGTTTTAGGCAATATTTCCGAATTTTTTCGAGCTTCTGCTGGGCATGCACCCGAAGGCCGTCCGTCGCATCCAGGTTCCGAAAAGTAAAGGTCGGCTCCGTCATCACTCTGCTCTCCGCCGTTGGGACGAGGTGGGTATCGCCAGCGCCTCCCGATACTTAGCAACGGTTCGGCGGGCAATCAAGATGTTTTCTCGGCGCAGGATATGGGCGATGCCCTGGTCGCTTAGGGGCTGTCGGCGGTCCTCCTTCTGAATAAGGTAGGAAATCCTTTTTTTTACGGCCTCGGCAGCTATGTCGCCCCCCTCGCTTTTGGGGACGCTGCTGTTGAAGAAGAACTTCAGCTCGAATATCCCTCGGGGGGAATGCAGATATTTATTCGTCGTGACACGGCTGACGGTTGATTCATGCATGCCTATGTCCTCGGCCACGTCACGCAGGACAAGAGGTTTTAAGTGGCTGATCCCCTGATCGAAAAAGTCGCGCTGAAATTTGACGATGCTCGTCGTTACCTTATAGAGAGTCTGTTGGCGCTGTTGGATGCTCTTGATGAACCATAGGGCTGATCGCAGCTTGTTCTGGATGTATTCCTTCGTGTCCGATCCTACCGTGTTGCCCCCCTGCAGGGTCCGGCGGTAAAAATTACTGACATGCAAACGCGGCAGCCCATCTTCGTTAAGGACCACGACGTAGTCGTCCGCCAACTTATAGACGAATACATCCGGTGTGATGTATTGGGTATTCTCGCGGTTGAATTGCCGCCCCGGTTTGGGCTCCATATGTTGGATCACATGGCCGAGCGCCCGGGCCTGGTCGATCCCGATCTTCAGTTTTTTGGCCAAGTGCGCGAAATCGTGCCGTTCCAAGTCATGCAGATGCTCGCGTATGATCTGCTTAAGAAGTGGGGCATCGCTCCCCAACTGATCGGCCTGCATAAGCAGACATGCCTGTAGGTCTGAGGCCGCCACGCCTGGGGGATCGAACTGCTGTACACGGCAAAGCACCTCGGCCACGGCCTCAGATGTCGCGTCGGTCTTAGAGGCAATCTCCTCGACTGTGGCTGCCAAGTAGCCGTCTTCATTTATATTTCCTATGATTTCCGTGCCGATGGCCAATTGGGCCGGTGTCAGGTCCGCAAGGTGCAGTTGCCAGAGAAGGTGGTCTTGCAACGACTCCGATTCGGTCAGCGTATTTTCGTACGATGGGAGTTCATCGGGCGGCGGGGCGGGAGTGGCAGGCCATGGGGT
>JACPFG010000007.1:15095-18243 GCA_016183125.1 Deltaproteobacteria bacterium | reverse complement strand
CCAGGATCCCCGCCGCGAATCCCACGTTGAGAATCGCCGTCGTGTCAAGAGGCAATTTAGGAAGGCCGAGCGCTAACTGCTGGTTGAGATGGTTCCACATCCCTAACACCAGTAGGAAGAGAACCGAGATCGCCACCGGGACGATCATATCGACCATATGGCCATCTTTTTTCATAGTGGCCAGTTTCTTTTCGTGCTCCTCGCTCATCATCGGCGTCGATCCGGGCCAGTGGAGAAGGCCCTCTTTGGCCACGCGCTGCTCGGCCCTTCGCATCGGCCCATACTCTGGGATCAGCTTTAGCGCCACGCCGAACACGAAGAGAGGCATCATCCAGGAATAGAAATTGTAAGGCATCGTGGCGATGAATGCCTGCAGCCCGCTCCCCTTCTCTACACCAGGGATATTGTCCTCGATCAGTGTGACCATGTACGCGATCCAGCCTGAGATCGGGAGGAGGGCCTTGGTCGGCACCGACATCGCATGGCAGAAAAACGCGAGTTTCTCGCGGGAGATCTTGAGGCGGTCGAAGATCGGGCGCATCACGGTCCCGTTGACCAAGATACTGAAATAGGCGCTCGTGATGATGCACACACCGATCGCCCATGAGGTGAGCATCGCCCCGACCTGGCCGCGTATATATTTACTCGCCCGTTTGGCGAAATCGATCGCCCCGCCGCCGTGATCGAGCACCGTCATGAATGAGCCGAGCAGGACGATGAAGACGAGCAGCTGGCCCCGCCCGGCGTCCTTCACGATCCCCATCCCCTTTAGGGTCTCGGCAGCCGGATGGCCAGCTATCACGTTAAAGGTGTTGGGGACGAGATAGAGCAGCGAATGGAAGAGTCCGGAGGCGTGGTAATCGAGCGCCCACGCGGCGATCGCGAGGCCGGCGAAGAGCGACTCGATGACTCGTTTTGTCCAGAGGGCAAGGACGATCGTAATCAGCGGCGGCAGGAGCGAAAGGATGCCGAGCGAGGTCGGCGAAACCGGATCCATAGCTTGCCCTTATCATACGTGGCAACGCGATGCAAGCTGTAACTGCTTGATTCTGCGCCAGTTCAATCCCCTGGGTAACACTTGCCAAGCGTTTTTTAGGGCTTTTTCTCAAAGGGTTTTACGCCGTTCAGGTAGCCCCAGGAGGCGGCGAATTTGAGCGCAAAATTAAACGACGGCGGATCGATCCGCGGGAAGCTCTCATAGCTATTATCGTTCACCGTGTCGAAGAGGGCCAACTCGACAACCGGGCGCTCCTTCCATCTCGGAACCCGGGTAAGCGATCGCTCTCCTTTATCCGTAACGAGGTAGATTTCATATCGATCGTTGGTCTTATCGATCTCCGTTCGGAACTTATATACGTTCCCCTCCCAGATATACACAAACTCGCCGCTCGTGGTCCCAAAGATGTCATCCTTAAGGAACCTGCGCAACAGATAGGCGAAGAACCCCTCGCAATTAAGCCCGATGGAACTAATCTCCCCACGCTTAAAAAGATCCGCGGCAAGTCTCAGGATCTGACTCGGATCGGTCGGATCGGTGATGTAGTTTGGGTCCGCCAGTAATTCCTCTGTATCAGATGGAAGGATGGTCTGCCACATCCAACGTTCCCGCGACATCGGGAAGGTGTTGCGCATTCTGCCCTTTTCGGCCACATAGGCGCGCAGGAGTGAGAGGAATGGAGCCACGCTGTAAACTTCGACCCCGTCGGAGGTTTGCACCGTAGCCGGGAGAGACAGGACAAAGCTGGTGCCGACAGGGCTCTTGCGTGTCGTGCCTCTGTAGCGCCTGGCGGCAAGGGCCCGCACCGCCGGCAGGAATAGGGGAAACTGGCCCGGCGTCATATCCCTTGCCACCAATGCCATAAATGGATGCTGTGTGGCGTAGTCTAGCTCCAGTCGCAGGGTGATGCGGCCTCCACGTCTCTCTTCGCTTATATCCAGGGCCGCTATTAAGTCACGCCGAAGCAACTGCACACCTCTATCTAGGAGTCCGGCGAGCCCATCGACGGCGTCCTTATAGCTGGCGGCCAGCAGGGTTTCCTCGTTTTTGACCTCGCCGCTTGGAAACCTGAAATCGACATTAAGGCCCTTAAGACGGGCCTTCCCATTATCCAAGACTATCTCTACCTTGGCCATGTCGCCATTGGCGTCGGGCAACACCACGATCAGTTTGGACCAATACTGTGCCATAGGCGTATCACTTCTCGATGAATCGATAATATCGTAAACTATTTTCACGTCGGTATATCGTATCCCGTCGCGCACGCTCCGGTATACCTCCCTCTCAGACCCAGAGATGGTGTTCTCCACGGCTCTAAAAGTGCGCACATTACCACTCTCATGATAGTAGACCATAACTCGCACGGCGTCCCCATCCTGTATGCGCTCGGCGGTCACCTTGGGGCCATATTCAAAATATTCGATCATCTGGGTCATGAGCGGAGCTCCCGGTACCGGGATAAAGACGCCGCCATGATTTACGCGCCTTACCTCAAATCGCCTGCGCCCATCCTCAAGCCTTCTTTTTTCGTAGTAACGCGCAATCCGCTCACAGACCTCGTCTCTGGTGTCGTCTTTGTATTTGATGATACCTGGCCACCTGACGACACCAGAGGGGACAAATTCTATTCTAGGTCCTATAGGATATGCCATCCGACCGGCGGTTCGGTAACCCTTGCCGATCGTCCTGTTCACATAAGCTGCGCTGGCCACTATCCAGCCGGCCTTGGATATGTACCAATATTTCTTCTCGGTACGTCTGATCAGCTTGAAAAATCGGGAGAGGCCGATCTCCTCGATCAATGCAGCGACGCGATGGGTCGCCGGATCAAGGAGGAGAGATTGAAGGCGCTTAAATGTGTCGAGCCCATAATAAAAGACCCTGTCCTTAAGGTAGGTCGCATTTATGAGCCCCTGCGGGACCCCCCGACGCAGCAACAGGAGCGGGACCAAAGACTCTACCTGATCGTAAAGACCCCTACCTGCGCCCGCCGGCCCTGATAAGACCCCTTTAACGACCCTCAGGGCCGCTTTAGCGATCTCACCTAGCCGCTTCGGATCGAGCGTGCCGTCAGGCAGCCGCGGGGGATCTGAAACCAACTGAGCGGCTGCCGCGTCTCTCTCCCTCCCGGCCCCTCCACCCCCCCGACTC
>JACPFG010000007.1:0-15075 GCA_016183125.1 Deltaproteobacteria bacterium | reverse complement strand
ACTCCCCTCACCCATCCCCCCCACTGACGCGGCGAACCTCACGACCGGCTGCGGGCCCGCTGCGGGGGTCGACGTCATACCATCAGGGGCGCCGTCCACCACCTCGTCCCTCACGGCTAGCGGTTCGCCGTTCTGCTCCCTACGCACGCGGTCCAGGCGCTCTGCCTCGCGCCGTTCCATCTCCTGCCGGATCTGCCTTGCCTGCTCGCCTGCTCGGTCGCGGCAAGAAGTAGCATCGCCCGTCGTCCAGAGGCCGTAGAGGACAAGGGCGCCGATGAACTGATCGCAACGCGGCGCCTCCACGCATTCCCCCGTGCTTAAATTGACGCAGAGGGACTGGCGCGAAAGGGGTCCGGCAGTAGCCTGAAAGCGGGAGATCCACTCCCATAGCCGGAGCTCCGCGTCCGACCGACCTGCCAGATCTCGCTTGCTTGCCGGCCGAGGGACAAATGGCGACTGCCGGCGCCACAGACCTACCGCGGCATTTACTTCGAGCCCCACCAATATGGCAAACGCGGCCACAGACGGCGCCGAAGGGATGGCGGGCGGACGCACTGGGGTGGACGCCGGCGCGGAAGGCGCGGGCAGCATGGGGCGAACTCCGAAGAACTGCAGGGCAGGCAGAGACATAACCCTCCAGATGTCAATGGTCCTTGCAGGAAACGAGCCCGGAGACCCTACCGGGGTTCGGGACTTGCTGGGACTGATTGCTTACTACCGACACTACGGAGCGGAAAAACGTTTGGAACTCCCGACCGGGCTGCAGATTCTATAAATGGCTCCGTACCGTGGAAAAATCCAAAGGCGGCTGAAAACCAGAGAAATTTTTCCACCGGCCCCCATTCGATCCTATGCTCACCCTCTCTCGGATGGGTAATCATCTGATTGGGAAACCTAAATTCACCGGTAGGCTTTCGGGAATGTCTAGGCACCCTGGTCAGCTTTGTCTCTCCCCCCCCCTGGAGAAGGTAGACCTCCGCCTGCGGCTCCCCACCAGGCCCTGGCGACGGGGTCAGCACCCGCTTGAACGTATACACCTTCCCATGCCAGTTAGTGCTGACAGTGCCTTCAGCGCTCCACTTTATACCGCTTTCCGGATCCTCCGCCATTTCTTGGAGCAACAAGGAGATGTAATGATCGAAATTAAAGACAGTGTATTTTTCAGGCGTATTGGTAACTATCTCCGCCGCCACGCATAAAATCGCAAGGGGATCCTCGGTATTAGGAATATATTTGGGATCGCTCAACTTAGTCACCAGGGACTCCGGGTATTGTTTGATAAACACGCCCCGTTCTCTAGTTGAAGGAAAAATCGCCCGGATCAGATGCTCCCTATCGAAGAAATTGCGCATCATGCCAAGCATCGGGGCAAGCGACCATCTTCCATCGACTTCTAACGGTGTGTCCATATGCGTCTGCATGGCCAGCGGGGTGTCCGGCGTCGCTCCCATATACCCCCGCGCCCTCAAGGCATCAAATAGCGGCCTTAACATAGGGAAATGCCTCGGATGGACGATCCCTTCCGTAACCACTTCATAGTAGGGATGCTGCTCGTCGACGAGCTTGATCTCCAGCTTATGCCCTGATGAGGGATCGGTAATCACCAATTTGGTAACTAGATCTGTCCGCTCTACTCTATATCTACCTTCTAACAACTCCGACACGATATGTCCGGCGGCATCGGAAAAATCGGTTGCATTAATAGTCAAGCTATCGTGATAGACCCTGTCCACTGCACCGCTATCGGCCGGAGTTTGCGTATATAACCGCCCGTTAATCGGTGTTACCCTTACCGTGCCGTCCGAAAGGAATTGCATCCAACACTTGAACATGCCGTTCCGGTTATCCTTGACCATCAGCAGATACTTGACCCGATAGGTGTCGTTTCCAATTAGTCCGGCAGCCTCAGCCATCCGTTTCACCTCAGCCGGTACCAATCGCAACAGATGGGCCACACGGCGGTAGGCCTCCCCCTCTCCATCAAAGACATCCTTTGCATCGAGCAGCACCGGCTCTATGGGACTTGCTGCCCCCTCCTCCCTCGCGAAATGCATCGGTCCACCGGTACCCATCAGTCGGAGGCTATACACCTTAACTGGCTCACCATTCCGTTTACTTACAAAATGCTCGTAGATAGTTGGAAAATAATGAGTGTCTGCCGGGAAAACAAAATCCTTATCCCCTTCATTTACGCTTTCAATTTCAACCTCATAGCCGGAAGCGATATACTCATCTGCTATCTGCCTATTGACCTCGTCACGGGGCGTTACCACCATGTCATTGAATGTCGGCGGGGTCGTCCTTGCGCCAGCTTCATATTCGGATCCGACCCGGTACGATCTGCCAGCAAAATTACGATCTTTATTTATCTCGGCCCGAAACCTATCTATCTCTCCATTTACATCGACCGCTCCATTAAGGATCGTCTCAGCCGACTCAATATCCCCTGTGTCACGAGACAGGCCGGACTGATTATTTAAGAACGACCGTAGACCGATAATCTTGATAATGGCCAAGGCCCTTTGCACATCCGTTAATTCACCTCCAGGGCCCCGTTGCGTGGCCAAGCGCTTAAAGGCCGACATGTCCCGACTCGTTCCTTCCGCCGGGTTATAACCGAGACATATGGCCTCGACATGGGCCGGATCGAGCGCCTCGGAGAATAAGAGGAGGAGTGGGGTCCAAAAGCCGACGGCCTGATTGCTGTGAGGTCCCTGCCCCCGCAATAGCCCCGCCCTGATAGCCGCCTCATGCACGACCCGGTAGGCCGCCCGAGCAATCTCCGGCACAAATTTTTGCGGTATCCTATTAGCAAAAGACTGACCTGCCCTAACCGCCTCCTGGTGGGCTAGGTAGGCCGCCCTAATCGTGGTCACATATTCGGCATCCTTAAAGCCCTTCCATGCCTCTTCAAAAGAGAACTTAGCGCCACCATTACCGGCTAGCGCCAGTGGTGGCCTTGCACCTGGGGGCGGCGTATTTCGACGCACTGCTCGACGCAGGGCGCTAAAATCTGTGCCGCTTGGTTGACGTCCCCGTGCTGGGATTACACGGGCACCGCTAAATGTCTCAATTACCCTCCACCTGGCGGCCCCCAGAAAATTGATCGCCCGGCCTATCCCACCGCGCGCAGCCCATTTGGCTCCGGCCAACGCCCTGTTGCCCGCCCTTAGCCCAAGGAGGAAGCCGATATTCTCGCGCAGCGCCTGGGTCGAGAGGACCTGATCGAGCCTTGCATAGCGCGGATGATCATCGATCAGGCTCGATCCCGAGGCCACGGCCTGAAACCCGGTCAGACCCCCTACCTCCATCCCAAAATTACGCGCGGAGTTAAACAGACCGGCAAACTCGCCGGTCGCCGCCGGCAACGCATGGGCCAACCGAACGGTCGCCCCAAGCGCCCCAAATAGCGCCGCGTTGTGAAGGACCTCACCGGCAAGATCGATCGCCCGTTCCGAGGCGCTGCTCCCCCTGACAAACGGCTCGTCGAAGATCCGTGCCGAAAGCGCCCGCTCGGCCACCGTGAACGTTGCACCATTTACCAGGAGCGAGCCGGTATAGGCCGCCAGACTTACACTCCCTCCACTCCCGGCCGCGCCAAGGAGACCTAGGCCCGCCCCGCCAGTATAGGCCGACAGCGCCCCCGCCACCGCCACCACCCCTATCCGGGCAAGTTGCTTTTGCCCCTCGCTATTTTCGCTCGCCCTGCCGTACCAGCCAAGCGTCCCCTGGTGGTCGAAAAACGCACCGTGAAACGTCGCCTGCGCTACATCCAGATCCCCAGCGCTCAGATTACCTTGTGCGCGCTCGATTGTCCTGCGCAGATCACCTAACCGCTCCCGCAGATATTGCCGGTCGCGGTCGGCTATACCCCATAAACCTTTAGCCTGCTGCTCAGCCACCGTCACCTCGCGGCGACGCTCACCCATCGCGTGAGAGAGCATCTCCCGGTAGAGCTTAGGCACTGCCGTGGCCAGGGCCCCTGGGGTAGATCGCGCAAGAGAGCCGATCTCTTCTCCGATCTTGCGGCTCGCCCCGTACTCGTGGTTAAGCACCCCCAGCATCTTGACCGCATCCGACCGTACGGCCTCGCGGGCCAGGCCCTGTGCAAGTGCCGGCGACGATGAGGCCAGGCGGCCTAACGGATGGGAGCCGATGTATTCGTCCACTACATCCGCGATCGGTGAAGGGAGCTGTTCACTTAAGGGCGCCCCGCCATCAACCACCTGCTGGGGTTGCCTAAGATATGTTAAGCAAATCGATAGTCGATCGGCCGCCAGCTGAGAGACGGAGGGCTCTGCGACCTCCCCGGCACCGAATAGCTGCGGGATATTGACATCGACAATCGGTTTTAAGGCGTATGCTTGCTGACTTTCGGCGGAGGTCACGAATGGCGCGACTGGCTGCGCACCCTGGGTCTCATCTCTCACTGGAGCAGATGGCCCTCTTATCGCCATGCTCAATCCTCCAAGTGTCTACCTCTCACATCTTCATATTCGACCGATCTACGAAAAAGTTGCGTAAAAAAAGTGCGTATTTTGACCGAGACTGTATCTGATTTGTTAAGCGGGAACTCCGTGGAAGGGTCAAAAAATATGCCAAAAACGCCTCCGGGCTGAATTGCGCTCTTCTTACAACGAGTTATGCTGCTGCGTCAAGCAAAATTTCTACTTGTCAAGGATTTTTTCTTCCGGTCCCCCGCTGCGGAAAAGCTGGGTCGCCTTGCGTGTAGCGGTCTCTACTGCGTCGATCAGCGCAATGGAGAGCCCATGTTCCTCTAGCTTGGCCAGCCCGTCGATCGTGCAACCGGCCGGTGTCGCCACCTGCTCTTTAAGCTCTGCGGGGTGGATACCGGTGCGCAGCACCAGTTCGGCAGCTCCCTTTAAGACCTGCGCGGCGACCTTTCGCGCCACCGTGCGGGCGAGGCCAACTTTAATACCGCCCTCGGTCAAGGCCTCGATGATTTTGAAGGCAAACGCCGGTCCGCAGCCGCCAAGCCCAGTGGCGGCATCCATATAATGCTCATCGAGAAGGGCCACCTCGCCGACCGCGGCAAATATCCGCTGGGCGATTTCCAGATCGCGAGCTGTCGCATGCCGCCCGCGGGCAAGGCAGGTCATCGATTGGCGGACCATAACGGGGGTATTCGGCATAGCCCGGACGATTCGCAACTCCTGGCCTACGATCTCCTCCAGGGTCGCGGTAGACAAGCCGGTAACGACAGAGAGAAGGAGCTGGCGATGTGTGAGGACCCCGGCGATCTCCTGCACTACTTCAGCCACCTGTTCGGGATGTACGCAGAGGATAACGATGGCCGCTTGACGCACTGCCTCGGCGTTGCGCACCGTGCATCGAAGCCCCCGCTTTCGCCACAGCGCGAGCGAGTCAGGGTGGCGGGCTGTGATAAGGATCTGACCGGGCCGGAAGGTCTTGGCGGCAAGCAGGCCGTCGATGATCGCCGACCCGATCCGCCCTGCCCCGCCGATGAAGGCAATTCGTGTAGGTTTCATCATCTCTCCTTACAGGCGTTCGTTTCCTATCCGAATGCGTCATTAAACTCAAGCCTGAATCCACTGAATGTCCGGCATTCGGCGGAACCATGTGAGTTGTCGCTTGGCATAGCGGCGGGTGTTCTGTTTAATAAGGGCGATCGTTGCAGGAAGATCGCGCTCACCTTTCAGATGGCGGACGAGCTCCCGGTAGCCGATCGCGCGCAGCGGCGCAATAACCGGACCGTATCGCGATAACATGGTCCTGACCTCTTCAAGCCAGCCGGCGTTAAGCATCGTCTCCACGCGCCTATCGATCCGCTCGTACAATTCCTCGCGCGGTCGCATGAGGCAGGTCCAGTCGGCCCGGTAGCGTGGCGTGCCAAAACGATGCGCGGAGTGCCATTCGGTGATCGACCTCCCGGTTAGTCGCTTCACCTCGAGCGCACGGATCAGACGCGATGTATGCCTGGGATTAATTTGCGCCGCAGCCTCAGGGTCAACCTCGGCCAATCGCCGATGGAGAGCCCCCGATCCTTCATGCCCCATTAACGCCGCTAGCTCGGCGCGCAACACCCGATCGGCCGGCGGCAAGGGGGCAAGCCCGTAGACAAGGGCGGTCAGATATAGCCCCGTCCCGCCACATATAATCGGTTGCTTTCCACGCGCTGAGACCTCGGCAATCGCCGCGTCCGCAGCGGCGACATATTGTGCGACATCGAACGATTGGTCGGGATCGACGAGGTCGAGACAATGGTGGGGTATCTCCTGGCGCAAGGCTGCCGGCACCTTCCCTGTACCGATATCGCATCCACGGTAGACCTGCTGCGAGTCGGCATTAATGACCTCGCCGCTGCGCTCCTTGGCAATCGCCATGGCATGGACAGACTTCCCCACCCCAGTCGACCCAACAATAATGATAAGGGGACGTTCCACCCCATCTTAACTCCCTAAAATCACTGCCACTTTCAACCTAAATCGCAATTTACCCAAATTAAAATTAAGCGTAGAAGATAAACAAAAACAGGTAGTTGCAATAGGGTGGAACGTCCCCTAACTACGCCGGAACCATTTGGCGATCTCGCGGGCGGGGATGGCGACCCAGGTGGGGCGGCCGTGCGGGCAACGTTCCTTGGAAACGCCTTCCCCCAGGTCACGAACAAGGGCCGCCAGTTCCGCCGGTTTCAGCCGGTCCCCTGCGCGAACCTGGCGGTGGCAGGCAACCGTGGCGAGGAGGTGATCGATCCGCTCGGTAACAGCGGTGCTCCGTCCGATAGTAGCACATTCGTCTGCGACCGCAGTGATCAGCTCGTTTATTGCCACATCGTTAAGACAGGCGGGGATAGCCGTGACCGCTACAGTGTTCCCTCCGAACGGTTCCACATCGAGGCCGCCGGCCTGCAGTACCGGCTGGGCATCAGCCATCGCCGCGGCCTGCAGAGCGGTCAGCTCGACCGTCGCCGGGGTCAGCATATACTGCCGCACAATGCCGCCACGATCAAGTTCGGTGCGCAACCGTTCATAGCCGATCCGCTCGTGGGCGGCGTGTTGGTCGATTAGAAGGAGGAGCCCGTCCGGGCCCTCATACAATAGATAAGTGGCGGCAAGTTGGCCGAGCGGACGGAATGGCGCGTCTGGCAAAAGAGTTGCGGAACCAGTATCAAAACCTCCGGAGGGGTGGTCCCATAGCGGGGCCCCCTCACGAGGTTCGAGACCAGTAACGGGACTACCCCGGAAGGAGGTTTTGATCTGACCCATAGTCGGCGATGACCCATCGGCCAACACCTTCCGGACCGCTCTGGAGACAAAGGAGTGGACTGCGCCGGGATCGGCAAAGCGGACCTCGGCCTTGGCCGGGTGGACATTGACGTCGACAAGTGCAGGATCGAGCGCCAGAAATAGTACGGTGAACGGATATTCACCCTTCGGCAGATAGGTGCGATACCCCTCCCCGACGGCATGAAACAACGTCCGGTCGCGCACTTGACGACCGTTGACAAAACAGTAGAGGCGCTGGGTATCGCGCCGGGCAAGGGACGGCCGACCGCAAAATCCCGCTAGGTGAATCGGCCCATCCCCTTCCGCCACAACGCACATAGCTGCCGCCGTATCGGCGCCGAACAGCTCGGCCACGCGCGCAGCGTGGTCGGTAACTGCGTGGGCGGCAAGCACCGATCGACCGTCGTGAGTCAGCCGAAACCTCGTAGTCGGATAGGCCAGCGCAAAGCGGGTAATCACTTCTACAATGTGCGCAAATTCGGTCCGCTCGCTCTTGCAGAACTTGCGCCTTGCCGGGGTGTTGAAGAAGAGATCGCGCACATCGACCGTCGTCCCCTCGGGAGCGCCGACCTCACGGCAATCGGGCGCCGCGCCCGCTGCCGTCTGTACGCAGACCGCCGGGGCTACTCCGCTCCCGCGCGCCTTGGTCGTGAGAGTTAGCCGCGCTATCGCAGCGATGCTTGGCAGCGCCTCTCCCCTAAACCCAAGCGTGCGGATCGATGCCAGGTCATCGGCTGATCTGACCTTGCTGGTGGCATGCCGTTTAAGGGCAATCGGCGCGTCTGCCGCCGCCATCCCGATCCCATCGTCCCGCACACAAAGCCGAGATAGACCTCCCCCCTCCGCCTCGATCCATATCTCGCTTGCCTCGGCATCGATGGCATTTTCGACCAACTCCTTTACCACCGAGGAGGGCCGTTCGATCACCTCTCCAGCGGCAATCAGATTGGCAATTGCAGGAGGTAAAACAGCAATATGTGCCATAACGAGCACGCGTAGACAGCAATGCTCCCGATGTCAACAGCTTCCTAGACAATAGGGCGCATATCGCGTAAAACCCCCGCCACGATGAGTCAGCCGGTCATTGTCTTAGCCTCCGGCCCGCCCCCGCCCGATCCATACGGCGGTGCCATGGCAAGCGAGTTTAACTGGTGCCATCGCCTCCTCTTTCCGCGCTTTTTCAGGAAGGTCCGCGTTGACGGCACGCCGCCGGCCTGCCTCCAGGAACTGGCCACGCGCGGGACGCTGATCTATGTCACTCCATTTATCGGCCAACTGGAACTCCAGTTCTTCAATCACATGGCCCTTTCACATCGCCTCCCTCTGGCGCGATTCGTCAACGACCTGCGCAACATATGGTGGCGGCCATGGCGCAACAGGCGCGGATACCGTCGGACAAAATCGCTGCCGCATCCGGTCCGCAGCGGGTATCTGGCCGGCCTTCTGCGCGATCATCACTCCGTGCTGCTCCGCCTCCGCACCAGTCGCGGATACGACGATCTGTTTTGGGACGATCCTGCGGAAGATCCTCTGGTCCCTCTAATTCACCTACAACGGACCAGCGCCTCGCCGCTCTATATGGTCCCGATGCAATTCTTCTGGGAGCGTCGGCCCTCCGCAAGACGGAAAGGGTTGATCGACCTGCTCTTCGGTGAAAGGGATCATCCAGGGTGGCTACGCAGGTTCGTCCGATTCTGGCGGCACTATGCCGCCGGTGCTACCGCCCATATCGGCGAGCCGATCGCGCTGGCGGATTTCCTCCAAGGGCATCTTACGCAAGACGATACCTCTGCCGCCCGCGTGCTGCGGCAGCGTCTGCTGGGCCAGATCCACCAGGAGAAGCTTATCGCAACAGGCCCGCCTCTCAAGCCGCGCCGGTGGATCATAGAACAGATCAGCGAGACGGAGGGGGTGCAGCGGGTCGTCTACTCCTCGGCGCGTGAGACCGGCAAATCTGTGGAAGACTTCAAGCAGCTGGCCAGGCAATATGCCGACGAGATCGCCGCCGACATCAGATACGGCTATATAGAACTGGCCGAACGGGTGCTGCGATGGGTCTTCCGTAACATCTACGACGGCATCGCGGTCGACGAGGCAGGTTTCGCGGCCGTCAAGCGGGCGATGGCGGCGGGCCCGACTATCTTCGTGCCGAGCCACAGGAGCCACGTCGACGGAATGATCCTCTCCTACCTCCTCTTTCAGCATCGGCTGGCAACGCCCCACCTGGCGGCGGGGATCAACATGGCCTTTTGGCCGGCCGGCCCCTTCTTCCGCCGATGCGGCGCATTTTTCCTCAGGCGCACCTTCGGCAAAAATCCCCTCTACCGCGCAGTCTTTGCCGAATACATCACGCTCCTGCTGCGCGAGCAGTATAGCGTGGAGTTCTTCATTGAGGGCGGCAGATCTCGCACGGGAAAATCGCTCAAGCCGCGCATGGGGATCCTCTGCGCGCCGGCGTGGCGCCAGATTGCACCTTCATACCGATCGCAATCACGTACGACCAGGTGATCGAGCAGCGCACCTATCTGGCCGAGCTTTCGGGCGGGACGAAGGTCCAGGAACGGGGCTGGCATCTCCTTCGGATGGGTCGATACCTCAAACGCAGATCCGGGCGGATTTATTTCAATTTCGGGGAGTCGATTTCGTATGTCAAAACATTGCAGCGGGCCGCGCCGGAGATCGGCTCCCCCACCGCTTTAACCGACGCTGCAAAGCCGGCCCTGGTACGCGAACTCGCCTCCACCATCATGTACGCGATGAACCGGGAGGCGGTGGTCACTCCGGCCGCCTTGGTCGCCACTGCGCTGCTGACCCCGATGCAACGCGCGGTTACCGAGACTGAATTGCTAGATATCGTCGACCAGCTCTGCCGATATCTTCAGTGGAAGGGGGCCAAATTCTCGGAACCGTTGCAGCGCGATCGCGAGGAGGCATTGCGCGAGGTCTTACAACGGTTGGCCAGCGGTCCAAGCCGGCTCATAAGCAGACATGAGGCCTTTCAGCCAGTCTGCTATGCCTTGGAGGAGGGCCGCCGGTTGCAGCTTGACTACAGCAAAAACACGATCATCCACTTCTTTGCATCGCTTGGTTGTCTCGCCGTCCTACTTCGCACCCGCTTCCTGCATGGGGAAGAGGAGATAGTCGTGGCAAAGCTGGAGGGGGATTATGAACGACTGAAGAGACTCTTCCAGGAAGAATTTACCTTCTCAACGCGCCTTAAGCCTATAGAGCATATCACCCGACTAGTGCAATATCTGCGGGAGGCCGGCCTTGTGGAGGCCTCGGAGGCAGATGAGGCCTGCATCCGGGTGACTCCGCCTGGCGCTACACGCCTGCGCCTCTTTAGCGGACTACTAAGAAACTTCTTCGAGTCGTACAAGGTTGCCCTGCTGGCCGGCCTACAGATCCCATCTGCCGGGCTGGAGGAGAAGGCCCTAGTAAAGATGATGATCCGTTACGGCGAGCACCTCCTTCTGCTAGGCCGGATTCGCTGCCCCGAGGCGATCTCGCAGGCCAATTTTCAAAATGCGATAAGGGCCTACAAGACAATCGGTCTATTTAGCGAGTCGGGCGACCAACTCAAAGGGAAGAAGGTCCTGATCTGGCAGGGAGATAACCCTGAAGGCGCACAACTTCAACAAGCACTTGAAGAATGGTGCTAGTCTGCGTCGCCACAGATGACGGCAATTTAAGTCGGGCCCTCGAGAGTTAGGTCATTTTTTCTGCTGAAAAATTAGACACTCCGTACAAACCAAGCCGAAAGGGGGCTAGCCACGCCGAACTGATTTATTATACACAGGCTTATCCACAAGGGTTGCGGATATCTTGCGGGCGGCAAGCGTGGATACTGAAGCGACAGATTCGTGATGGCGATCGGTCGCAGCGCGGGTAACGACTGCGCTGCGCAGGCAGATCATCTGGCTACCCCGCAGCACTACGCCTGGATAGAGCATCACCTCTTCAACTGCCGGTCGTTTAGTCGACATGATGTGACCGTCAGTAGCGCATTTGCTGGAATCTGGCAAGCATTCTTCGGATAGGCCTTTTTCAGGAGTTACTGCCAGGAGCCTGCTCGTCATCAGGAGATTCGCGTGATTGCTCCTCACCGTCGTTTCGTCCGCCCCTATCCCCCTCGCGTTCGCGAACGGCGGCTATAACAGGCGGGCGCTCCGTTAAGCGCACAGTGGAGATTGTCTGGCCGGGCAACGCTGCGACTGGGAGGGCATAAGCAACACTAGCCGTCGGATCGGCTGGGCCGACCAATAATCCCACATCCGGGCCGGATGCACCGCTCCCCTTTCTACGGGCCCCCGGCGAGGGCGCCGGAGATCGGCCGGCTCCCGTCAAGCCTCCCCTATCCGTTACGGACGCACCGAAACCATCCTCATGAGCTGCAAGAGAGATAGACGATCGGTCCGCCAGCCGCCCGTCATCGCTAGGAAAGAGATGCGGCGTCGATTCTCCCTGCCGCGCAGTCGTGGTGGAAGAATGACCAAGGTCTTGGGCCGCAATAGCCGCGATCGTTGACAACGGGGCGCTTAGCCTGCCACCTGCGGCGTCCCCCCGATCTTTGTCTACAGTTCGGGCGATGATCTTGAAAGTTATTCCTGAAACAGCTGCCCTCCCATCCATGCCAATGGGTGAAGCCATGCCGTCGTAAGCACCATTCGCTTTAGCAAATTGCGAAGGCTCTACAACTGTCGGTCCCGGCGGATTGCCTTGGCATTCGTCGGCCTCGAGCAATTCCCCCAGTTCTCCACCAGCCGCAATGGCAATCGCCGATGACTCGCTGTTTGGCTCAAAGGAGACGGTCGCATCCGCCACTAACGCCTCCTCCGGTATCGGCCCTTCGGTAACGGCCGATCCTTCCACAAAGAGCTCCGCTCCGGTAACCGGACCTAACGGATCCAATGCCCCACTAACCGGTTTCTCCGCCTCCGAGACCTCTACAACCGCCAGGGTCAGCAGTGCGCCCTGCTCAATAGATGCCATTGGCCCAGGCGCCGATGACGGTTTGCCCGGCTCATTGTCTGCATCAGGCAATATCGTCTTTTTGAGCTGCCGCAGCAACTCGACACCACGCTCAAACAGGTTGGTAAACGAAGGCGATGGGGATCTTGACTCATGAAGGGCCGCATTGACTGCTCGGCCATCTACGGATGTAAAATCCAAGGGGAGGGATTGGCCGATAACTGCATCCTCGATGCCGATGCCGGAGGGCCCATCGATGAGGATCTCGTCCGCCGCACAGATAGGCTCCGGCTCTGACAGGCAGATCCGGTCTGCCTGATCGTAGTGTGGGCCGTTGGCCTCGTAGGTCTCCATTGGGGGTCATTAATAGTATCGGCAATTAGGGCGCAAAAGTTGTGTATTTTCAGAGATTTCTTTACACCTGTGGCGTGGCGTGTTAGGCGCGCACCACGGAGGCAATATGTCTGGGCATTCTAAGTGGGCGACAATTAAGCGGAAAAAGGGGGCGGCGGACGCCAAGCGGGGCCAGCTCTTCTCCAAGATCATCAAGGAGATCACGGTGGCTGCCAGGGCAGGCGGCGGGGATGTAAACGGAAACCCCCGGTTGCGCACGGTGGTCGATAAGGCCAAGGCGTCCAATATGCCGGCCGATAACATCACGCGCGCAATCAAGAAGGGGACCGGAGAACTGGAGGGGGTGAACTACGAGGAGTCCTGGTACGAGGGATACGGCCCCGGCGGCACAGCGGTGATGGTGGAGTGCCTAACCGACAATAAGAAACGGACGGTTGCGGAGGTGCGGCATATTTTCGGAAAGAACAGCGGAAACCTGGGCGAGGCGGGCTGTGTCGGGTGGATGTTCCAGACGCGGGGTGTCCTTACGTTCGAGAAAAAGGCGGTGGCCGAAGAGGCCCTCATGGACACGGCTATCGAGGCAGGTGCTGAGGACATTCGGGACCTGGATGATCTCTACGAAGTGACGACCGATCCTGGACGATTCGAGGAGGTGCGAAAGGCCTGCGAGGCAAAGAGTTGGAAGCCGGTCGAGGCGGGCGTCCAGATGTGCCCTAAAAACACGGTTAAATTGGATGGCGAGGACGCGGAGAAGATGCTCAAGCTTGTCGAGGCCCTCGAGGAGCACGAGGACGTCCAGAACGTCTTCGCCAATTTCGACATCGATACGAAGGTGATGGAAAAACTCGCGGCGGCATGATACAGAGCAGTGCATGTCCATGCGCATCTTCGGCATTGATCCGGGCAGCTCAATCACCGGCTACGGCGTGATCGACCGCGACGGCCGCCGTCTATCGCACATAGACAATGGTATCATCCGGCCCAAGGTCGGCTCCCCATATACTGCGCGTCTCGGAACTATTTACGACGCACTGGTGAAATTACTTCGTCAATTCGCTCCGAACACGGTAGCGATCGAGGAGGTCTTTGTGGCGAAGAATGTGCATAGCGCCCTCCACCTTGGCCAGGCCCGCGGTGTGGCAATCCTTGCCGCCACGCAGGCCGGTTGTCCGGTCCACGAATACCCGTCGCGTACAGTAAAACAGGCTATCGTCGGGTACGGGAACGCCACGAAAGAACAGATCCAGGTAATGACCGCGCGCCTGCTTGGCCTCCCGCAAACGGCCACTACGGACGCTGCCGACGCCCTTGCGGTCGCCATTACGCACGCGCACACCGCGCGGTAGGCGCAGGCGATGACATCTGGCACAAAAGGATCCGGCACAAAAGGATTGCGTGGGAGCGCCTTGTTGCCTACAATGCCGCCTATCGCGTGTCGTTACTTAATATGATTGCCCTCCTGACCGGAAAGCTGGCGGCCGTTGGCACGGATCACGTCGTGATAGATGTGAACGGCGTCGGTTATCATGTCCAGATTGCCGAGTTGACACGCGCCCAGCTGCCCGCCATAGGGACCGCACTCGCTCTGCACATCCACACGCACGTGCGCGAGGATCAGTTGGCGCTATACGGGTTCGCGAGCCTTGCGGAACGCGCCCTTTTCCAACGCCTCTTGGGTGTGGCAAATGTCGGCCCTAAGACCGCGCTAACGGTCCTATCTAAGTTGACGCCGGCGGACCTGGTCAGGGCCGTGGCCGCAGAGGACCTTGCGCAGCTCTCGGCTATCCCTGGGATCGGAAAGAAGACGGCAGAGCGGATCGTTGTCGATCTGAAAGACCGCCTTATCAGAGAACACGCCGATCTCCTAACCGGTGTCGCGGGGAACGGCGCGTCCGCGCGCGGCGCTAACGACGAGGCCCTGTCGGCATTGTGCAACCTTGGGTATACCCGGCAGGCGGCGCAGCGTGCCCTGGCGGCCAGCGGTGCAACCGCCACAACGCCGCTGGAGGGGGTCATTAGGCTTGCCCTGCGGGAACTGGCGAGAGTTTCATGACGATATCTGCTGCCAGCCTTGAACCGATCCCTACGCCGGAAGACCGGCAGTTCGACGCTGCCCTCCGGCCGCGCCAGATGGCGGAGTATGTCGGCCAAGTCCCCATCAAGGAGGCGCTCGGTGTCTTCATCGCCGCCGCCAAGGCGCGCCGGGAGGCGCTGGATCATGCCCTCTTCTGCGGACCGCCCGGTCTGGGTAAGACGACACTGGCGCATATAATCGCCGCCGAACTGGGCGTCCCGATCCAGGTCACATCCGGACCGGTACTCGAGCGGGCGGGCGATCTTGCCGCCATCCTTACCAATCTGGAAGAACGGCAGGTCCTCTTTATAGACGAGATCCATCGCCTCCCACGCGTCGTTGAGGAGATCCTCTACCCGGCCATGGAAGATTTCCGGCTCGACCTGATGATCGGCCAGGGTCCGTCTG
>JACPFG010000099.1 GCA_016183125.1 Deltaproteobacteria bacterium | reverse complement strand
GCCGAAGGCGGCCAGCAGCGTTCGCTCTTCCATCGGCGAAAGACAAGGGATGATCTGTGTGGCCGGATTGCTCAGATAGGAGGAGTTGGAAACATCTACTCCTGCCCGCGGGGAGGTCGCCGCCTGGCGCCGCAACTCGAAGGCCAGTTCCTTAAGCAACACCCGCACCTCGTCAACTGCCAGATCCTCCCCTACGGCCTCCGCCACCGCGCGAAACTCCTCGTGCTCCGCGAGGAATTGCAACACCTCGGCGGCTGTCTCTTTCGGCATCGACCTTAGTTCCATGATTGCGGACATTGTATCAACCCTCCGTTTACCTGGCAATCGTTTTTCAGCTACGCCGCCTCCGGCGGACACAAAATCCGATGGCAACTGGGACACTGTGCGATACTGGCCCACCGTTGCAGCTCGATATACTGTTGCGGCGGCAATCGCATATTGCATCCTAGACAGATCCCATTCTCTACCGTGGTCACCGCATCGCTATAGCGCTGCCGTATCTGCTCATACTGGCGCAACACATCCCTGGAGACCTCACCAATTATCTTTCCGCGCTCTGCGGTCTTTGCATCATGCTCCGCAGTTAGCGCCGTCAGCTCCGCCTCCAGCGCCGCTATCGCCTCCCTGCACCCACTCTCCTTATCGGCCACTTCTCCAGAAAGTTGCGTACTTTCTTTTGCCGCTGTCTCGGCGGTCTCCATCAGCTTCAGGATCTTGTCTTCCCGCTCCCGATTTGCCTTTTTGGCGTCGGCTATCTCCTTTAATGCCGCCTGATACTCCTTATTGGTCTTGATGGCGTACAGCTTGGTCTCCCGCTCACGGACCCGCTCTAATTCAGCTGCCAGCTCTAACTCCTCGGAACGCCTTGCCTTTTCTGCTATCTCTCGCTCTTGTTGCTTGGCATCTAGAAGGGTCTTGGCGGCCAGGTAGTCCGCCCGGGCGGCCGCTTTTCGATCCCCCTCCGTTTTTAACCGTTCTTCGAGAGTGGCTATGTCGGCGTCTAGACGTTGCAACTGCTGGAGAAAGAGCAAATTCCTTTTCAGATCAGCGGCCATCGGTCCAACCGCTATAAGATGGAATACCGGGGCTGGTCAAGTAGTTCCGGCCGCTTCGCCGGCGGCGTCTACGCCGGTCGCCGGATCAGTTTGGACGACCTTCACGATCCGTTTTTCCACCAGCGTGCGATAGGCCAAGAAGATAATGGCCAATACAATCAAGGCAACCCCAATCAATTCATTGGCCCCTGGATATTTCGATCCGAAAAAGAACGCTAAACAATATGTGGCGATAACGCCGGCAATAACGCTGGAGACCCTATTTGCCGGCACCGTAAATGTGTTCTCGCGCCGGTCGAGGAATATGAGGCTTCCAAAGATGCCGGCACCACAGGACCCGATTCCGATACCGATCGCCGCCAAGTTATGGCCCAGAAACGGAAATTCGACTAAGCCTCGCCATAACTCCCCTGGAATGCTCTGCGGGCTAGCCGTGGCACCGAACAAGGCCGTTGCCATAACCCCCACCCAGACCACGGCATTGGCCGTCATCTGATCTTCCGTGAAGAACCGCTTCATCTCATCCAGGTCTCTGCTCTTGGCCCAGCTGCTCATGAAATAGAGCCGCAGAAAATAACAGGCAAGATAGAGCACAATATCCACTGTGGCCACGACCGTCATGGCCAGACTGGTCCTGCTGGATATGGAGACGAAGAGCGCCCCAAAGCTTAAAGTAGCGGCCACCCAGGAGGGCCAATAAATCTTCCGCTTCCGCTTCACGGCAATCAGATCGACAATGGGGGCCAGTGCCAATACTCCTCCGCGCATCAGCAACATCGCAAAGACGATGCTGATCCCTTCGAAGGAATAGGCCAATGTAGTTGTGATTATAATCCCCGATGTGCAGATACCGGCCAGAAAGGTGAACCATCGCGGGCGCGGCAGGCTCCAGCCGAAGCAATTCCACCTAGTGGCATAACGCCACCATCCTGCTGCCGTGAGAAAGAGATAAAATGCGAAAGTGGAGGCGGTCACCACTAACGGCTGGATAACGAAACCGGAGTATCCCTTGCCGTCCATCCCGGGAAGGATGCCGCTCGTGAGCATCTTCGTAAGCATCGAATAAGGGACATACGAGGCAAAATAACCGACGCAGAAGGCGGCGATTCCGTATGCCGCAACCTTCGATACAACCTTATTGCGCCATTCCATGGACACCCTCCATTTCATCTCCCCGGTCGGGATTGAAACAATCGCCACAACTGCCCCAAGGCCGGTTCATATCTCGCAGCCAACGGCCCCTGCTCCTTGATCTCCGGTTCGTTGCGCACGGTCACAAAGGGAACCTGCCGGTCGCGCACCCGCAGATAGCCCGAGGCAGCGCCCTGCGTCAGCTCCGCCCAGTCGATCTCCTTACCGAAACGGAGCATGTCCGCTTCCGGTACTTTATGGGCCAGGATCGAGTGCTTCAAGCGTTCCTGATAACGTGCCTCATTGCGACGGCAGGCCTCTTCGAAGGAGGTGTCGATATAACAGACGGCGGCGTTGGCAAGCACGGAATCGTCCAGCCGATGGAGGGCGGAACGATAGCCACCGTCCCCTTTGCCACGCGAGAACTCGATAAAAACCGTTCCACTTGTCGGTTGCCGCGGAAACTCCGCATTAAACCGAGCCATGCAGAAATCGAGCAATGCGTTGTTAGTCAGACAGTAGGCATGCCCCGCGCTTGTCGAATAGCGACGTGGGTATCCGGCACGCTCCCAACAGTCATCTTCGACAAATTTTTCCCAGAGCCAGACAAAATCGTCCAGTTCGGAGACATCGCCGATATGAAATCGCTCAACACGATTTTGCAGAGGCATTCCCTTCATGCAATCGATAAACTCGGATTTGCCGCTGGCCGGTCGACCAAGCAGGATCAGGGGATTAAACACGCCCATTCTGCAGCTCCCACAATTTGCCCAACGCCGGCGCGTACCGTTGTTTCAACAAGACCGGATCGGTAACCTCCGGCTCGTTTCTTACTGTTACGAACGGCACGCGAACATCGTTGATGGTCAGATGCCCGTCGGACTTTCCATTGGTCAGTTCCAACCAGTCGTGTGTCCGATAAAAGAGCTTCATCGTGGCATCTGGAACCTTGTGGGCCAGAATGCTATGTTGGAGTTTTTCATTATAGCGGGCGTCGTTACGGCGACACGACTCCTCATATGATACGAGGATAAATACAATCGCGCTTTGCTTCAAGATCTCGGGCGATAACCTGTTAAGCGCCCTCCCGTAAGCCACTTCTCCGCCGCGGGAAAACTCTATGAAGAGCGTATTGGCGTTATAAAAGGCGGGATTAGCGGCATATTTTTGTTGATACTCGACATTGAACTTTTCTATGCAAAAATCGAAGAGCGGAGCCCCTTCCTGTTTAAGGCCGGGGTTCTCTCCCCCAGAGGAGTATCTTCGGTTGTGTCCCGCAGCCTCCCAAAGGTTGTCTTCCATGAATTTTTGCCAGAGCCATGGAAAATCGTCGAGTTCTTCGAACGATCCGATATGATACTTCTCGGCCCGTTCAGCCGTTGGTACCCCTTTCAGAAAATCGATAAATTCCGACTTCCCGCTGGCAGGTCGGCCTAACAACAGGAGGTTCTGAAAGATCGACATGCACGGTCACCTAGTAAAATACCGCCCACTTGTAAACAGAAGAGTTGACATATGTGTCAAGATACGATTGACACGCGTCATGGAACGACGCACGGCGACATTTCAAAAATATCTCTTCGTCTGCGAGAATGTGCGGGATGGTGGACGGGTATGTTGCGGTCCCCGCAGTACCGGATTTGTCGAATACCTAAAAAACTATGTGAAAACAAAGGGATTGGCTAGGAAGGTGCGTGTCAGTCGCACTGGCTGTCTCGATGTATGCGCAAAGGGACCAAATATCCTCGTTTTTCCAGATAATGTCTGGTACTCTGCAGTGACCCGTGAGGACCTGGACCAGATCTTAAGAGAACAGATAGACCCACTTATTGTCGAGGAATCGACCCTCCCTATCGAACCACCCCAGCTGCGCGTCCGATCTTGCTGAAGGCAGAGATTGCTTGATCGATGTGGGCATCTGTATGCGCCGCAGAGCACTGCACCCGGATTCGGGCCTGGCCTTTGGGCACTACAGGATAGGAAAAGCCGATCACATAGATCCCTTCATCCAACAATGCACGAGCCATATCGACCGCCACAGTGGCGTCGCCTAACATGATCGGGACGATCGGGTGCGTGCCCGGTCGGATCCGGAATCCGGCGGCAGCCATTCCGTCGCGAAAGCGCCGGGTATTTGCACGGAGTCGCTCGCGCATATCGGCAGAGCGCTCCAAGAGATCAAGGACAGCGATCGACGTGGCCGCGATAACAGGGGCAAGCGTATTCGAAAAAAGATACGGGCGGGAGCGCTGGCGCAACAGTTCGATGATCTGTTTTCTCCCTGTGGTGAACCCTCCTGCCGCGCCGCCAAGGGCCTTGCCAAGGGTTGAGGTCACGACGTCTACACGGTCGGTCACACAGCAGGCCTCCGGTGTCCCCCGCCCGGTCGGGCCGAAAAAACCCGTGGCATGGGAGTCGTCTACCATTACCAACGCCTCATACCTATCGGCCAGATCACAGATAGCGGCAAGGTTTGCGATATCGCCATCCATAGAAAAAACGCCGTCGGTGGCAATTATTGTGCACCTGGCTCCTTGATCCCGAGTTGCTTTAAGCTGTCCCTCAAGATCGGCCATGTCTGCGTGCGCGTAGCGAAATCGTTTGGCCTTGCAGAGCCTGACACCGTCGATAATAGAGGCGTGATTCAGCGCGTCGCTCACCACGGCGTCCTGCTCCGAAAGCAACGTTTCGAACAGACCGGCATTGGCATCGAAACAGGACGAGTAGAGGATCGTATCGTCGGTCTTCAGGAAGGCGCTGATCCGTTGTTCAAGTGTCTTGTGCAGGTCCCCCGTCCCGCAGATGAACCGAACGGAGGCCATCCCATAGCCGCGCCGGTCGAGCGCCTGCTTGGCAGCGGCGACCAGTGCCGGGTGGTTTGCCAGCCCTAGATAGTTGTTGGCGCAGAAGTTGACGACCGTCCGCCCACCTACGGCGATCTCGGCCCCTTGGGCCGAACAGATGACGCGTTCGTCTTTATACAGCCCGGCCTCGCGGATGCCGGAAATTTCCGCCTCTACGATCGGTTGGAAGCGAGCGAACATCTCTCCTCACGGCGTCAGGACGATTTTGCCGGCGCGCACGTTGCCATGATCTAGCAAATGGATCGCGTCGTCGATCTTGGCCAATGGAAACGTATGCGTGAGCACCGGTCGCAAGTCGATCCGCCCGGTCAGCAACAAATTCTGCACCTGCTCCCACGTGGCAAACATCTTGCGCCCGTTGATCGCCTTGATCGTAATCCCTTTGAAGATCACCTCGTCGGCAAAGTCGATCGGCACGGCGGTTGCAGGGATCCCGAATGCAACATATGTCCCACCCTTGCGGACTACGCGCAAGCCCTGATGGATGGCAGCCGGCGCTCCGCTCATCTCCAATACTACATCGACGCCCGATCCGCGAGTCCTGTCGAGGATCTCGCGGGCCGCATCGGTGCACCCCGCATCGATTACCTCGTCAGGCTGATAGCGACGCAGCAGCTCCATTCGGTAAGGCTGCATCCCGATGCAATACAACTTTGCGGCGCCGAAGGCGCGCGCCACTGCAGTGGCAAAAAGGCCAGCAGGTCCATCGCCGAAGACCGCCACAGTTTTTCCCATGACGTCCGCCTCCGAGACGGCATAGACGGAGTTGCCGAACGGCTCCTGCAACGTGGCGATCTCCCAGGGGAGCGCCGGATCGGTAGTGACGCAGCAGACCTCCGGCATGGCGACATATTCGGCGAAGCAGCCGTCCCGGTCCACACCGAGAATCTCCACGTTCTGACAGAGGTGCATCTGTCCCGTGCGGCACTGATAACATTCCAAACAGGGGATATGCGTCTCGCCGGCGACATGATCTCCGGGACGGATCCGTTCTACCTGCTCACCGACCTCCACCACCTCTCCGGCAAACTCGTGTCCGAAGGTGAGCGGGGGCTTCACACGCTTGGCGGCCCACTCGTCCCAGGAATAGATGTGAAGATCGGTCCCGCAAAAGGACGCCGCCTTGACACGGATAAGGACGAGGTGAGAAGTCACCTCCGGCATCGGGACGTCGACGTAGCGCGCGCCTGGAGCCGGTGTCTCTTTTCGCAGGGCCTTCATTGTGGCGATGCGTAGGAGGGACTGCTTGAAAAGTCAAGAATTTAGACACCGATCGGATGCCATGCGGTCTTCATCTCGGAGAGCGAGGCGATCCAGTAAGGGCTTTGCGCCTGACGATCATCATGCCATTCGCGGCCCACGGGATGTTCGCGCACGACGATCCTCTTGACGTTAGCTGCCGCCTCTTCCTGCAGGAGTTTGATCGTAGCAGCATCTGAGCCTGAATAATCGGTCCCGTTCACATCCATATGCTTGGCAAGCACCGGTATCAACTCCGATTTGAGACCGGTGACGATATTGACAACACCCCCCGGGAGATCTGATGTTGCAATGACCTCGGCAAAACTCGCGGCGCTGCAGGGGGACCTTTCCGACGAAATTGCCACGACCGCGTTCCCAATGACGACCGCCGGCGCCAGTTTGGAGACCAGCCCAAGCAGCGGCGCCTCCTCCGGTGCGACTATCCCGACGACCCCCATCGGCTCCGGCAGCGTAAAATTAAAATAGGGCGCAGCCACCGGATTTACTGTCCCGAAGGCCTGGGCGAATTTGTCCGACCAACCGGCATACCAGACGAGCCGATCGATCGTCTTTTCGACCTCCTGTCTCGCCGCCGCCGGCGATTGGTCGATCTGCCAGCACAACTCCTCGACAAATGCGGATTTACGCGTCTCCAACATCTCTGCACAGCGATAAAGGATCTGACCGCGCAAGTAAGGCGTCTTGGCGCTCCATCCGCTTTGCGCCTTGCGCGCGGCGACCACCGCCTCGCGCAGGTCCTTGCGCGACCCACGGCATACATTCACGCCACGGACCTGGATGTATCGACCCGATTCCGAACGAGGGAACTGTCCGTTGATAAACAGCTTGTATGTTTTTCGGATCGGCTCGCGCATCAGCGAAGCTCCACATACGGATAGAGTCCGTGCACACCGCCTTCGCGCCCAAATCCGCTCTCTTTGTATCCGCCGAACGGCGCAGAAGGATCGAACATATTGGCCGTATTGTTCCAGATGACACCGGCCTTCAGTTTGTTAGTGATTCGGAAGATCTTCGATCCCTTGTCGGTCCAGATTGAGGCGGCCAGGCCGTAGGGCGTGTTATTCGCCTTCTCCACCGCTTCCTCAGGCGTCCTAAAGGTCATGATTGCAAGTACCGGCCCGAAGATCTCCTCCCGCGCGATTCGGTGCGATTGTGCTACGTTCGTGAAGAATGTTGGACGGAACCAATACCCGCGGGCCGGCAATTCGCAGGTGGTCTGCCAAAGCACGGCCCCTTCTTTTACGCCAGACTGTACCAGCTCGGAAATTTTTTCTAACTGCGGTTTGGAATTTATCGCGCCTATGTCGGTGTTCTTGTCGAGCGGGTCCCCCATGCGCAGCGTCTGCATCCGATCCTTCAGCTTCTTAATCACTATCGGGGCAATCCCCTCTTGGACGATCAGCCGAGAGCCGGCGCAACAGACATGGCCCTGATTGTAAAAGATGCTGCCGATTATCCCCTCGATTGCGGCATCGATGGGGGCATCGTTGAAAATTATATTTGGCGACTTGCCGCCCAACTCTAGGGTAAGGCGCTTTTTTGTGCCGGCGATTGTGCGCTGGATGATCTTGCCCACCTCAGTCGAACCTGTGAAGGCAATCTTATTCACTCCAGGATGGTTCACTAGCGCCCCGCCGGTGGCCCCTGCCCCCGTGACTATGTTCACTACCCCCGGTGGAAGATCGGCCTCCTGAATGAGCGCGGCCAGATGGAGCGCCGTGAGCGGCGTCGTCTCCGCCGGTTTGAGGACCACCGTGTTGCCGGTTGCCAAGGCCGGCGCAATCTTCCATGCGGCCATGAGGAGCGGAAAGTTCCAAGGGATCACCTGGCCGGCCACGCCGACCGGGCGGGCGGTCCGTCCTGGGAAGGCATATTCGAGTTTGTCCGCCCATCCGGCATAGTAGAAGAAGTGTGCTGTGGCCAACGGGATGTCGTCATCGCGGGAGAGCTTGATCGGCTTGCCATTGTCGAGGGATTCGATCACGGCAAATTCGCGCGCACGCTCGGCCAGCATCCTCGCAATCCGGTATACATATTTAGCCCGTTCCCGCCCCGGCATCTTGGCCCAATATCTGTCGAATACCCGGCGCGCCGATTGGACCGCGGCGTCTACATCCCCTGCATCGGCCTCGGCCACTTCGGCCAACGTCTCCTCTGTAGCAGGGTTGATCGTCGGGAAGTATCTCTTGGAGCGCGGATCGACGAACTTGCCGCCGATAAACAACTGATAGCGCGATTGCAGCCTGATATGCTCCCGCCCCTCTGGGGCCGGGGCATATGGCCACGCCTTGCCGAAAGAGAGCTCTGTCTTGGGGGTGAGGACCTCTAACCGAACAACCTTCTCCACTTTTTGCGTGGTTTCTTTCATCGGCTTAGTCGTTGCTGAAGTAATCGCTCGATTGATACCGCCCTGTCAACTCTTTGACCAATTGCATAAGCAGATCATTGGTAAGCGTGGAGGCCCCCAGCCGGAACAGGTCCGGCGTCATCCATCTATCCCCCAGCGTTTCGTTCAACACTACCAGGTATTGCAAGGCAAGTTTTGATGTCCTGATCCCGCCTGCCGGCTTCATCCCCACTTGCCGACCCGTGGCGTAATAGTAGTCGCGGATCGCCTCAAGCATCACCAGCATGATCGGCAGCGTCGCCGCCTGCGCAAGTTTTCCGGTAGACGTCTTTATGAAATCGGCGCCTGCCTGCATCGCCAACATAGATGCCTGACGGACGTTATCGTACGTCTCCAGCTCGCCGGTCTCCAGGATCACCTTGAGGTGCGCCGACCCGCAGGCATTCTTGATAGCGGCGATCTCATTGCTCACCTTTTGGAAATCGCCAGACAAAAAGGCCCCTC
>JACPFG010000006.1 GCA_016183125.1 Deltaproteobacteria bacterium | reverse complement strand
TCCGGGTCGTCGAGCACCTCGCCGTCCCGGTTGCCCAGGATGTTGGTCGAGTACCAGCCGCTGATCCCTAGTAGGCGGGCTCGCAGGCCCGGCGCCAGGATCGTTTTCATCAGCGTCTGTCCCGTCTTGAAATCTTTCCCAGCGATCGGAACCCCCTTCTCGGCTGCCAACTCCTGCAGGGCCGGTGTATCGACCGTCAAGTTTGGGGCCCCGTTGGCAAATGGGATCCCAAGCTTTAGCGCCGCATAGGCGTAGATCAGGCTAGGTGCGATCCCAGGATCGCTTTTTTCCAAGCCAGCTTCGAATGTGCGCAGGTTCTGATGCACCGGCTGGACCGGCGTGTAGACCTCGGTTGAGCCGCACCAGATCATGACGCAACGATCGACCCGCTCCCGCGCGATGAATTGCTCAATATCCGCTACCACCTGGTCGGCCAGGTCCCGCTTAGACCGTCCCTTCTTGACATGACGGCCCTCAAGTTTGCGCACGTAAGACTGATCGAATACGGCCGGCATCGGGCGATGCGCCTCCAGGAAGTCGCGCAAAGGTTCGCAATGGTTTCCGTCGATCACACCGGCCTTGCGTGCCGCCTCATAGGCATTATCAGGGATCGGATCCCAGCAGGCGAAGGCAAGTTGGTTAAGGTCTGCCAGTGGCACCAGCTCCCTTATCAGCGGGTTTTTATGCTCCGTCCGCTTGCCTAGCCTGATCCGACCGATCTGTGTGAGCGACCCGAAAGGTTGTCCTATCCCCCGGCGTACCGCCTCGACCCCTGCTATAAATGTGGTGCTAACTGCTCCTAGACCGACGAGCAGGACGCCGAGGCGTCCAGAGGGTGGTGCAATGACAACTTGTTGTTTTTCCATAGGAAATTTACTAATTTACCAACCGCCATTAGATATCTTAGCCGACCTAACATACCCCTGCCTGCGTGTAAAAGAAAAAAATTACATTTTTCACGCAACTTTTTCCCGCAAGGATGCGATAAAGAGAGTGGAGGTCGCATCATGTTGATTCGATGGTTACAACAGGTCCTCTTCGGCCCGCTCCCTAACGCCGGCGCCTTAGGCCAAGGCGAGCAGGAGGGGAGAGCTGCTCGCGCAGAGGGGAAGCTGCTCGATGTCGTACGTGAGGCGCTGAAGGAGGAGGCCGAAGAGCTTACCGAGCTTGTGGCCAATGGGGTGCCTGCCATCCGGCGTCGCCGCATGCGCCGACGTGTGCATCGCCGTGTGTCGCAAGTGATCGATTCGACCTGGGACGCACCGGAGGTGGTCGATGAGGTGACTGAGCGGCTGGCGAATGTGGCTGAAGTCGATCCGTATTATGCCCGTCTATTTGCCGAAGAGAAATAATTAGCCAAGTGGGAGGGGCTTGGTGCCGGCTGCGGACTCGGTCAGAAGTTGGCGCTGCGCCCGCGTTCCGAGCGCCATGAATCCGAGTCCTATCCAGAGGGCGGCGCGGAAGCGGCGGATGATTTGGATGGTCACTCCGATTGCGGAGGGGAGCGCCATGAGGTAGAGTACCGCCGTGAAGGTCCCTTCCAGCACGCCTACCGCGCCCGGGATGAATGTGAAGCAGAAATTTATGATTGGGGCGACCCCGCCCAACACTAAGGCCTCTACAAATCCAAACCCCGGATGGACCGCCTGCCCTATCCAGTAAATCTCCACTATACCGAGCAACCGCCCTATCAGGTGCCAGGCGAAGACGGTCCAAAAACCGCGCCGGTCGCGCCGATAGAAATCGGTAATGAGTCCGTCTAACTCCTCAAATCGCTCTATCGTCGGCCTAGTGAAAGACCTGCGCATGCGCAGGCGTCTGGCAGCGTGCATCAAAAAGCCGAACAGTCCGCGATGCTGGTGAGCGAAGAGGAACGCCACGAATGCGGACGCGATAGTCAGTACGATCGGTAGGCCGTAGCGGATGTTGAGCGGGATATGCGGAATCCGCCAGAATGCGGCGGTGGTCCCGATCAATACCGTGGCCAAGATGGCGATCGAGTTGATCGTACGGTCGATCACTACAGAGGCCGCCCCAGCGGTCCACGGGAAGTAGCGCTTCAGCAGGTAGATCCTAAATGGATCTCCCCCAAGGAAATTAACCGGCGTCAATGTGTTGATCGTCTCCGCTGCGACCTTGATCCGCAGTAGCGGCCAGCGGCCGATGCGCCCGGAGTGACGATTGAGCGCCCGCCTCCATCCCAGCATCGCCGTCCAGGTCCAGCAGAAGCTTAAAGCAAGGATCGGGGTGATCCACCACCGCAAGCGGAGCAGCTGATCGCCGATCGTGGCCCAGCCGATCCTGTCGGCCAGCACCCAAAAGATGACTATCCCGACGATCAAAAAGCCGTGACGGAGATGTTTCATCTGCATTGGAAATCCTCTGCGCGCTCCAGATCGTCTGGCGTATCCACTTCTACCCATCCTATGCCGCTCACATCAATTACCGCAACTTGGGTCCGCGTCGCAGCCAGCGTGGCCAGGATCGCCTCGACGCACGCCATCGGCCCGCACCGTTCCCGTGTCGCCTCCATTGCCGACCAATAGACAGCGTGGCACGATCGCGGGCAGTAGGTAAGCCCGATATAACCGGCGTCAAAACGCACAAGCCCCTTGTCTATGGCTACCAGCCATCCGTGTCCGTCCGTGGCAATCTTCATGTCATCGGCAGTCAACGATCGATCTCTGTCTGCAGCAACGCAGCAGAGCGAGGCCGAACGCGCGTCAAGCAGCCGCTCAAGGATCGCCGGGCGATAGAGGTGATCGACGTTGCAGAGGAGAAAATCCTCGGTCAGGAGATGTCGTGCCGCTATCAGCGATTCTATGTTGCCGAGCCGGTAGCTCGGGTTCTCTATGCAGACAGCTTTCGGATTACACTTTTCCGCAGCTGCGGCGACGCCGGCGAACTCTCGACCGCCTACCACTATCACCTCGCTTATCTCCGGACGAGCGAGGAAGCCCATCGTGTGATGGATCAACGGGCGTCCCTGCACGGGGACGAGCGCCTTCGGCAACGCCGTCGTATGCGTGCCCAGTCGATTACCGATGCCGGCCGCTAGGATGACCGCCTTCATAATAGTTCCGTCAGTGAGTGAATAACCGGGATGTCGGCACGCACGGCATGAAACTCCTCCGCCGCAAATGTACCGGCCCGTGCCACAAAATCGATGCCATGATCGGTCGCCTCGCGGGCATCCCTGAGGGAGTCGCCCACGAATAGCGCAGCCTCACGGGGCTGCGATGATTGCCTCAGGATATGTCCAAAGTGCACCGCCCCCTTGGTAAAGGCAGGTCTCCAGCCACAGATGCAATCGATCGGCAGGTTATGGCGAGCGCAGTATGTCTCCACCAGCGATTGACCGTTGCTGGATGAGACGGCTATCCATCCGCCTCTGGAGCGCAAGGTGCACAGTGCGGACGGGACTTCCGGATAGAGGGGCCGATCGAGATACCGTTCTGCCTTTGTCCGTTCAAATTCCGTAACGGCAGCCTCGTTTTCCGGGCGATCGGGATGGAGTCGGGCGACCTGCTGCACGAAGGGGAGTCCGGAGGTCTGTCGGTACTGTTCCCGGGCCTCCTCGTCCGGCGTGCCGTAATAGCGTGTAAGGATCGTTGCGGCGAGTTCGGTCAGCTGGCGCATAGAATCGACGAGCGTTCCGTCGAAATCGAAGATCCAGGTAGATTTATTAGGAAACGTGGGCATTCTTCCTTCCAATTATCGCCGGCTGCGTGGCCATAGTGGCCGCCGGCGCCCACCGGGATTGCCGTTGCAAGAGGTAGATGGTGAGAACCCCAGCCCACGCGCCGACAATGGCTAGATAGAACCATATAGGCAACCACCCGGGGATCGCCATCAGCAGAGCTATGAGAGAGAAGCAGTCTTTTTTGACCAATGTCTTTCCCCAATGCGCGAATGTGCCGACTGCGGTGCGCCTCGAGGCCGCCAAACGGTCCACATATTCGCGCTCGAATGTGACCAGGCTGAAGGAATCGGTCTCGGTCTTAAGAAAGCGGATCATCGTGGCCAGCAAGACTCCCAGTCCACCGAGCAGGAGCACGCCTAGCAGCAGCGCGCCGTATGGATCTACGACCCGGTAGTGGTGAATCACGAGCCCCGTGCAGAAGCTCACCAAGCAAAAATTGTCACTTACAGTGTCGATATACTGGCCGAACTTGGAGGTGCGGAAGGTCAACTTCGCCACCTCGCCGTCGCACCCGTCTAGGATGGAGGCCAATTGGAACAGACATGCCCCTATCAGCAGGCCGGTATAGGTGACCCCAGCGGTCCCGATCCCCGCTGCCAGCCCCACGAGCATGTTGAACGCCGTAATCCCATGGGGATGAATCCGCCAGCGTGCAAGCAGGCGACTTAACGGCAGCGAACAGCGCTTATTGATCGTCCTCGCAATGAATGCCCTGGTTGCTAGTCGGATCTGTTCAGTAAGGAAAACCTCGGCCCCGTGTCGGTCGGAGCGCATTAGCAGTGGATAGGTCTGTTCAGTTATTCGGTCGCGGGTGGTCGGCAAAAGTTGATCGACCCGGATCCCATCGGCCGGCATAGTTTGCTGCCACATATCCAGTTCACGTGCCGTGATGATTCGGCCCGCCGCGGTAAGGAGGCGGCCGTGTGTGAGGGCAGGCCGGAGTTCATTGCGGATCCATCCGTCGGTAATTATAGTATTCGTATCGATCAGACAAAACCGGTTGGCGACGAGTCGTTGGAGTTGTTGAAGTGTTTCGGCAGTCATTCGGTGCTCCGGACGGCAAGCTATCAGATCGAGGTGCAGATTGCGTCTTTGCCAAGCCTTGAGTATGTGGCGGCGGGCATGGGCAGGTGCAACCAGGGCGAAGCGGGTAAATCCTGCGTGGGCCAGTGTAAGGAGATTGCGTAAGAACAGAGGCACCCCCAACAGGGGGTCGAACGCGACGCCCTCCGCTTCATGAGGAACGGCGCGCAGCAGCAGCACGATAGACGTGGCGATCATCCGTGGGGATTCACGGTAACAGAGGCCCTCTTTCCTTGTAAAGCGGAATCGGCGGCCGCGGCGCGCCGGGGGCGCTCTTGGCTGCGCCAATTGTCGACGGAGCTGGCGGAGCGGACGCACCCTAGCGTGCAGTGTGCGTGACAGCTTTTATAGGTGTAGAACTGCTGTCGCAGGTCCTCCTCGGTATATTCGGTCAGCGGCTTTTGAAACCACTTGCGCGTCTGCGAACACCAAAGCACGATCCCATTCTCGTCGACGTAGAGATAACGGCTCCCAGCCCGGCATTTGAACGGCGCGGATCCATTAGTGATAATCCTATGTCTGTAATCCGAGAGCTCGAAGAGGTGCCGCCCGATCAGTTTTTGAATCCTATTATAGACCGTCATCTGCTCGGGCGAGAGTTTCACCTGACCCCTGGCGTCGTGGATCAGGAGAACGCGCGGCCGGAAGCCCATCCGTTTGGCGTAGTCGATCACCTCATAGGTCTCCTCGGCTGGGCAGGCCCCCACGACCCCTGAGACGACAACGCGGAATTTGGCCAGCGTGCGGAGCGTTTCGAGCCTTTTGCGCAGGGTGTCTAGCACCTTCACCGTTGTGTCGTTCTGTTTGACCCCGTCGATCGAAATCTGCATCGCTTGAAGCCCGGCGGCATTTAAGCCCTCCACAAGCTGTCCGGTGAGGTAAGTTCCGTTAGTGATTATTGATGTGCGGAAGAACCTAAGATCATGTCGGGCATAACGGATCAGCTCCGGCAGGTCTGGATGGAGTGTCGGCTCGCCGCCGGTGAAGCAGATGGAAAATGCCCCGAGGGCCTTCAACTTTGCGGCACGATCTTTCAGGACGTCAAGTGGGACAGGGGGCGAATGCCGGTCGTATTCATTACAGTACCCGCAATGCAGATTACACTTCCGGATCACCACGAGCTGCGTGAACCACGGAGAAAACCTGAGACGTTGGATGAGCGAAAGAGCCATGTGAGCCAGCGAGTGGGATCGAACCACCGGCCTGCGGTTTACGAAACCGCTGCTCTACCACTGAGCTACGCTGGCAAGGTGGACGTGGGCATAGCGTGGATGGGGGAAATTTTGAAGCGAAAAATATCATCTCCCGGTCACAGGCAGGCGCCGCGCAGTTTCGTCAGCTTTTGCTTCGCCAAAAAGGCGTTCGATTGCAGCGAGGAAGTTCAGGCGCAGGGTTTCCGGGCGTCCAACAACATGGGTCATTTCCGAGCAAAACCGTTGCAGCAACACATCATATTTGATGGGAAAATTGCGTGCAATGCCCTCGATTGCTGCGAGATCATGTTCATATCCGCGGACAACCTTCATTAAGACCAGATCGTGCCGTTCTGGAACAAGGATCGTCAGCTTTCGCAGCCGAGGATGCCCTAAGCGCCGCAGGCGCGCTTCATATTCGTAGGGGGCATCCGCAACGCCCGCAGGACCGAGCGGAATATTCAAGCCGGTAGCCCGTTTGGCCGCCTCATAAGCCGGCATGATCGGCGCCGGATCGTTCATGGTATCGATGTCACGTGTAACATCGATCGCACCATAGGCAAGCGCCGCCGCGGCGCCGCCGATCACGATCAATGTGTACGGCGCCTGCACATAGCGATCCATCGCGCGGAGAAAAGTCGCCATTTCTTGCGCGCTAAATCGTTGCATTAAGGCCCTCCCATGAATTTGTGGTATAGGCTTAAGAAACTGTCCAGACCGATATTCATCCGAAAGTGCCACCGTTTGGCCAGCGGGGGCGTATTGATATCAGTTAGTCGGCGTTCATATTTTCCCTGGGGGACAAGAAAGAAATCATGCGGATGCTTGATCCGCTTATCGAAGAACCGCCGGGCCATGTTTCGAAGGCGCGGGTTCTCCGCCATGGTGCCCGCCAAGTCTATAAAAAACCCCATGGCATGCTGTACGCCCAGTTGCCGGGCATTCTCCTGGAGGCGCGAAAAATCAATGCGTGCCTGGTGTTTCGCGAGAACAACAGGCAGGAGGCGTGCAACCGCGGGATGGCGACGGGCGGAGAGGAGGGCGCGCACTAACGTTTCTTCAAGCGGGATCTCGGCGGTTGCGATTTCGGTGGCAAGGAGGGGGGTAAGATCGGGGATCGCCTCCGCGGTCGGTTCGACGCCATAATTCGCTACGCGTAGGTGCTCGGATTTGAGGAGCGCTTTTACCACACTTCCTCCGGGGGCGCCGGTATTGGCTTCATACAGCACGCGATTTCCTGTCCGGTGGGCCCTGGCGAGCCCTGCGCGCTCCATGGCGCAGAGCTCCCGATGCGCCGCGGCGAAACTGACACCTGCCAGACGGGCCAGCGTGCTGATTGAGCCCCGCTGGCCTTCGCCCCAGAGCGCCCGCAACAACCGGCGGCGGGTCACGGAAGAGATCAAATAGGCGAGCATGCCTGAATTATCTTATTATTAGATAAATATATCAACAAATACGATAAATAATTTCAACAGGACATAACACGCCGTTTTCACCGTCTATTTTGTCTGGGAAGGGTTGGCTGATGGTGCCTCGGGTGGGAGGTCGGTCGGGATATTATCTTCGCCGCAGGTAACTGATGATATCGTTATGATCGCCCACGAGGACGAATTGCAGCAGATCGCCCTCAAGGGTAAAGAGGATGCGCGTCCCGCGGCCTACACGCACCTCCCAAAATGGGGGGCGCAACTTCTTGAGTCCTAATCCCTTCGGTGGGATTGCTGAGCTGGTCAAATAATCAATAGCGACATCAACGGCCTGTTGAACGCGCCCCCGCTCCGGCGGCGGTAATTTCCGATAACCGGAGTCGTACGAGCTGAGAAACCGGATGCGCATGCCCTATTTCAGCGTTCTCAGATGGCGTTTGGCGGCTGCGGCCGTGCGGTATTCCGTGTACTCGCCCTTGACAACCTGCTCTTGAACCAGCTGCTTCAACGCGCCCCACGCGTCCTCAGGATAGTCCTTTTCCTCAATTCGCTTCGGCATGAGAAGAATATGTGTCCCCTTGGCCCGAATCTCGAAGAGATCCCCCTCCTCCGCCCCGGTAGCCTCAAGTACGCTCGGCGGGATCGTAATCTGACGGCGTTCGTTTAGTCGGCGGTACATATATTTATCTGAATTACTGAAAAGATGAATATCATAATTTCTGCACTCTGTCAATTAATCTCGTGCTATGAGTGGACTAGAAGACATCATAGCGCCGCGTGTGGGCGAGGTGGGATTTGAACCCACAAGGGGCGTTGACCCCACAGGTTTTTGAGACCTGCGCGTAGACCGTTCCGCCACTCGCCCGTTCATTAATTTATTTTTTCGCCGCTTGGGGGGCCTCGCTGCGCACCAGCCTGGCGGCAATCTCGCGCAGAGACGTCACCGCTTCGCGATTTTTACACGGGTAGACGGCCTTGGATCCTTTGAGCAATTCTTTAGTCCGTTTAGCCGAGACATGCACCAGCGCAAAGCGATTCTCCACCGCCTCGAGGCAATCTTCCACCGTTACACGCGCCATACCGCCCTCCTTAAGGTTGCGTTAGAACGGTTGATTCATCCAAATTGCGTGAAAAGTCAAGGCCCTAGAATTGACACTGCAAGGGACATCCGGTACCCTGCACCGACATGCCCGAACCGAACACCTCGCCGCCCGTCGACCGTCCGGCCCCACTCGCGTTGATGGCATGGCTAGCCTATCCTGAATACCGCCAACGGCACATCTTTACAGCCAGGCTCAGGTTATTGATCTTCGTGGTCTTTTGGTGCCTATATGTCTTTGTCTTTGCCAAAGAGGGGTTTCATCACATACCGGTCCTCCTGGTAGCTCTGGGCGCCTTTCTGGTGACCGGATTTTGTTATTACAATATCTTGCGTCAACGATGGCTTATCCCCTCCTTCGCGCTCGAACTGTTGGCGGATCAGGTGGGGCTGACACTGATTGTGTATCTGACCGGTGGGGCGGATAGCGAATATTACTTCGTATACGTGGTCTACTGCCTGATGGCAGGCCTCTTCTACAATTCTTCCGTCGCCCTGCTAACGGCCATCCTCTCCTTGGCGACCTATTGCACCTTTCTGATCGGCATCACCGGAGGTTGGTGGCAGCCGCTTGAGACCGCACTAGAGTCGGTGATGGACTCCGAACACCGCGCCATGCACCATCTTCATCATCCGCATCCTGCTTGGGGTCACCCGGAGTGGGGCCATCCCCCGTTGTTGGCCGGCCTGCTCTGTCTGGCCGTCTACGCCGTTAGGATCGCGCAACGGTTCACGCAGTTGCGCGAGCGGGTGCTGGAGGTGCGAAACCGCGAACTGCAGGCGCTTCAGCAGATCAGCGCGTCGGTCCGGCGGGTGGCCTCCCTGCCTGAGGTGATCGATCAAGTAGTCGGCGGTATCCTGGCTGGATTCAATTTTGCGCTCTGTTTCGTCATGCTCGTCGACCGTACACGTCAAAAGATCGCGTGTCATCCGCCGAGCCGCCATCCCGCGGTCGCGCGTGCCGAGGCCTTGCTCGGCGTGGCGCTGCGCGATCTTCACCTCCCGTTCGGCACGAAGGAAAATCCGGTCTTTCATCAACTGGCGCACAAACAGGTGGCCTTTCGCAACAGCGTGGAGGAGTTGATGATGGGGGTTCAACCGCCGGTGGCGCCGGAGGCGATTCGGGCGGTGCAGGAGGCCCTAAAGGTGCGCAAGATCCTCGCAGTGCCGCTGGTCGCGGAGGGGGAGATCATCGGCGCGTTGGTCGGTTTTTCATCCGAACCATTCGTGAACGAAGGGCTCGTGGCTGCATTGGAGCCGTTCGCCAATCAGGCCGCGCTCGTGTTACAGACGACACTCTTGATCGACGAACTGAAGGCCAAAAACGCCCAGTTGGCCGAGGCGAGCCGGGTCAAAAGCGAGTTTCTGGCCACGATGAGCCATGAATTACGCACGCCTCTTACCGCGATCATCGGGTTTTCCGAATTGCTCCTCGAGGGGGTCATGGGGGAATTATCCTCTGAACAACAGGAGGGCCTGCGCGAGGTGCTAAACAACGGGGCCAACCTTTTAAGCCTCATCAATAATCTGCTCGATCTGGCGAAGATGGAATCGGGCCGCTTCACGCTGGTCTACGAGAAATTCGATCTGCGGGCCTTGTGCGACCGCACCATCCGCACGCTAGGCTCGCTCATCACGCGCAAACGCCTACAGTTTGATAGCTCCTATCTGGAGGGACTGCCGCCGATAGAAGCGGATGAGCGGCGAATCCAGCAGGTCGTCCTTAATCTGCTGGGGAATGCCATCAAATTCACGCCGGAAGGGGGGCGGATTCGCCTGGAGGTGGGTTTTTATCCATTGTTGGAGGCCATGCCCGATTCCAGATGGAGAGATCATCTGGAGGATCGTCGTCCATACGGGGCCGGTTTCTTTATTGTGCGGGTGGCAGATACCGGGATCGGGATCCCGAAGGCGTATCTGCGCTCCATCTTCGATATGTTTCGGCAGGTAGATAGTTCGGTAACGCGTAGCTACGAGGGGACCGGATTGGGTCTGGCGCTTACCAAGCAATTAGTGGAGCTACATCAGGGGATCATCTGGGCCGAGAGCGAGGAGGGAGAGGGGACCACATTTACATGCCTGCTCCCACCGGCCGTACCGGCCATCCAGAAGGAAGGGCCGGAGCAACCGGAGCCGCTTGCCGCGCCTCCCGTGATTCATCCGATCCGCGTGCCGGTATGAAAGGGGCCCCCAGTCAGATGCAGGTGGTGTTTAAGGAAGTGTTTCCGCTATTTTTGCCAGCCGATCGAGGAAAAACTCGGCGCTCCAGAGTTCCAGTGTCCGGAGTTCGTTTGGTTTGAGGAACCGTGCCACATCATTTTTTGCCTCGTTCCAATCGGTGCCGATAATTTTTTTCCGCATGGCATCCAGATACCATTCTTTTGTCACCTGTGGACGTGTGCCCTGCCACGGCCCCTGTTGATGCAACGCCGCTGCGAGGAAGTCATAATTCACGGTCGGTTTGCGACCCGCATACCAGACAAAGTCGTACCAATCGCGTCCTTTGAGATACTCGCGGCAGAGGAGGGCGTGGCTCTTCCCGGCAAACAGGCTGGCCAGATCTTGAACGGTCACGGGAAATGGGAAAGGAAAGTCGAGATATTTTGTTTCAAACCGACTGCCCTGCGGCGGGTTCGTGTCGAGCTCAAATTTGATCTGAATCTGTTTTGGACGCCCCGTTGTGAGGGGATACCGAAGTCGCAAAATCTTCCCGATCGATTGCTCTTTGAGAAAGGCCTTTTGCACCGGGTCCGCTGCCTTGGAACGATCCGCTACTTGCACCGCAAATCCGTACGCGGAGAGTTCGACTATCATATGCTTAAGGTACGGTTCCCAGCCAAAGTCCGAGCGAGGGACACGCAGCAGGAAATCCAGGTCTTCGGAAAACCGCTGTAAGCTGTATAAAATCCGCAGGGCAGTCCCCCCTTGAAATCCGGCCAGCTTAAAAAATCCCGCCCGAGACAAGGCCGCTAGCGCAACCTCCTGGGTGATTTCCCGTAAGGCCTGTTCCTCCTCCTGTCGGGATGCACAATGGTATTCGTCGAATCGCTCCTGAATAATTTTTAGGCTCATCGGTAGAGCTCCTTTCGGGCCCCAGCGAGAAAGTGCGACACGCGCCGCCTGCCAAAGGCCGCCGCAATTGCCGCCAACTCCTCTGCCGTCGTTTGGTGTAAACGCGTTTCAGCAATCCGAAGGTCCTGCACCAACGGTTTCAGTCCGCGCCACTCCTTGTGACGGGTCCAAAGGTAATCCACAACCGCGCGCCATGGGCTGGCAAGGAAATAGCTCTCGTCGGCGCTGTGAATACGCTCTACCCCCGTGAGAAATGGTGTTGCTGCGATGCGCACATAGTGGAAGGACCCGATGGGCGCATGGAACTCCCGCGACCGCTTCGCCGACGCGGAGGTGGTGGTGTATACGGGCTCGGGGATCCAGCCGTGGTGCGCCAGCG
>JACPFG010000098.1:4675-32593 GCA_016183125.1 Deltaproteobacteria bacterium | reverse complement strand
CTGTGCGCACCATCAACGACTCCACGCCGCGATGCTGGTAGCCTAACCTGATCTCCAGGTGGAGAACCGTCTCGCCATGGCACTGGAAACGAAAGTGGCCCGGTTCGATGATACCGGCATGCACGGGTCCCACGGCGACCTCATGGATTCCCTCTCCTTCAACGGTGTAGAAGGGATACGGGCCGGGATTCCGAACGGGTTTAAGCCACTGATGCCCCGTCGGGCGGATTCCGTACTCCTCGAAGAGTTCTCGCTCGAAGAGATGGGCCTGCGGGAGTTGCGGCGTGAGCGATTCGTATGTCGCGTCGGTCGCCGGGAAATCCGTTGCGCCGATCACCAACAGTTTTTGTGCATCGAGACCCAAGACCGCATAGACCCTCGTGCCAGTCCCAGTGCCCCGCGTCCCAAATAGCGCCACGATTCGCGCCTGCTCCCCTAGACCATGATCCAAAATCGCCTGTCGCCAGGCATCGGTCGTCAGGACGGGGATGTGCGCCGCCGGAATAGCGACCGCATTCTGAACCGTTGCAAAGGGAGATTTCACAACTCGCCTCCCAATCCGCGCGCGGCGTCGTGCAGGAACCGAACGAATTCCGGCGGCAGATACACGCCTAGAATCAATACGTCGATCGCCAACACGATGGGAGAGATCAGCAGGATCGGGTACCGTTCCAGCGTCCCAGGCAATTCCCGTTTCTCCCCCTGGACCATCCCCAAAATGATTTTTGCCATCGCGACGAAGATTATACCCAAAAAGAGGAGATAGCATGTTGCCACGACGGGATGATTATGCAGAAGACAGGCCTTCAGGATCAGGAACTTGCTCACGAACGGCGCGAAGGGGGGGAGCCCCATGATCGCAATCCCGCCAATGCAAAAGAGGCTCCCCGTTATCGGGAGCGTGCGCAGCAATCCATTTACGTCGGCCGCTTTTTTCGTCCGGTATCCAAGCACAATCTGGCCGGCTGTGAGAAAAAGCAACACTTTGGTGAGCGAGTGGTTGATCATGTGCAACAGCGCGGCAAACGGGGCGCCGATCCCGATGCCTAATGCAAGGATCCCCATATGTTCCACACTCGAGTAGGCGAGCAATCGTTTATAATCCTTCTGATTCACGATGAAGACGAGGGCGACGCCGAGGGAGACCAGACCAAAAAGGATCAGGACGCGGTTGGCAAAGGGGGCGAGGCCAGCCGCGAGACAGATCTGATAGGTGCGCAAGATCCCTAAGAAGGCGATATTCAGCAACGCCCCCGAAAGGAGCGCCGAGACGGACGACGGGGCCTCGGCATGGGCGTCCGGCAACCAATTGTGCAGCGGAGCGAGACCCATTTTTGTGCCGTACCCGACAACGATCAGCAGAAATCCAATTTTCAACCAGCGGGGATCGAGGAGATGCGCATTCGCGACAAAATCGGCGACGAAGAGATCGAGGCCCTTCCCCTTTCCGGCGGCGGCGATAAAGAAGATGCCGAGTAGGGCCAGCGCAATTCCCACGGAGCAGATCAATAAATATTTCCACGCGGCCTCCAGCGCCCGCGCGTGGTGGTGATAATAGATGAGGGGCGCGGTGGCGAGCGTCGTCGCCTCCACGGCGACCCAGAAGAGGCCCAGGTGCGTGGTAAGCGTTGCGAGCGTCATCGCCGCCAGAAAGAAGATCATGCAGGGGGCATAGAGATGGCGGATGCCGTGCTCCTCGCCCGCGCGATATTCCTTGAAGAAATAGCCGAAGCTATAGAGGGCGACGAGGAAGAAGAGGATGCTCGTGAGCGAGAGAAAGCATAGCCCCAGCGGGTCGAGGGCAAGATAGGCATTGAAGCGCAAGCCAACATTCGGGAAATAACACGTCGCCGTGCCGACCAGATGGGAGAGCGCTCCAAGAAATAGGCAGCGCCGCCGCAACTCCCGATTCCGGTTCCCCCGGATCGCCAGGGTCATGAGTCCGAGGCCTACGGGCACGATGAGGAGCAAGAGAAGGGTCATTTGGCAAATTCCGGGGACACTATACATATACTGGCGCATATATAAACATGGTTATGGGTGCTTTACAATCGTCTAATAATAGTCTATTATCCGCCTACAATGATTGAGCCAAAATTCACCTTTAGCGATTTATTAATAAATAATATCAAGAAGATAGCTATTATTATCGCTGAATTAAACAACAGATCATTCCCCAAAACTGTCTTAGCCACGTTCGAACAAAAGGCCAATTCGCTCTCCGCCCACGCCTCCACGAGCATTGAAGGAAACCCGCTCCCGCTCACGGAAGTCAAAAGACTCTTGCGATCGAAACCGGAAAACATCCGGGCAACAGAAAGGGAGGTGCTCAATTATAACCGCATTTTGGAAACAATAAACGAACGGATGAAAAAAGGTCCCATCGCAATCGACCTGGATTTTATCTGCGATGTCCAACGTGAAGTCACTGCCGCTCTTATCGAAAAATTGCGGTGGGGCATGATGCGGAAAGAACCTGTTTTTGTCAGCGACCCGCGAAGCGGAAAGACAGTCTATTGGCCTCCGGATCATCAAGATGTGCCAAAACTGATGCGGGGCCTCATTCAATTCGTTCAGGGAAAGCGCCAACACCTCGATCCGCTGATTTTAGCCGGGATTTTTCACAAGGCATTTGTGATCATTCATCCCTTTATGGATGGCAACGGACGAACCGCGCGCCTTGTCACCAAGGCCTTGCTTGCCGACATGGGCCTTAACACCTTCAATCTGTTCAGTTTTGAAAATTACTACAACAACAATGTGGCGGCGTATTTTCGCCATGTGGGGCTCGTGGGAAACTATTATGACCTCGCGAACAGCATTGATTTTACGCCATGGCTCGAATATTTCACCGGCGGCATCATCGATGAGTTGCTGCGTGTCAAAAAGGAGTTGGAGGTGGAAACGGGGTCACCGGAATTCACACTGCATTCGCATCACAAGAAGATGCTGCAGTACATCCAGAACAATGGCTTCATCACTGACCGTGACTATTCAAAACTCACCCGACGCGCCAAGGCGACGCGGTCGCTCGATTTCAAAAAAATGCTGGCGATGGGGCTGATCGAACGTTTTGGCAAAGGGCGATTAACCCACTATAAACGCAGGCCCTGAAAATCCGGCATGGGCTGCCGGTGGCAGAGAAGAGTCATTCCGTTTTGGGTTTATATAAAACCAGGTTCTTTTCAACGAATCGTTTTATTGCATTGACCGTTTGGTCCATGACCTGCGGCGGACTGCTTGCGACCCACACAGCGAAATTATACAGCTCTTGATTGCTCACCGCGATCCATTTGCCATTGAGCGAGAGAAACACAAGAAGGGTTGTCACCCCTATGCGTTTATTGCCATTCGTAAAGGGATGGTTTTTGATGATGAGATAAAACAACACCGCTACTTTTCCGGTGACCCCCTTGTACAGATGTTTCTTGTCGAACGTCTGAAAGGGAGTGGCAAGGCAGCTTTCAAGGATATTGGGAAACCGGGTTTCGAAATCGGGGATCGGCTCATCCCACGTCATCGTCGCTTGGGCCAGTTTAAAGGCGATATCCTTGATTTCCCGAAGGGAGAGGATGTGCATCATTCCCTCCCCAGTTTTTTCAGGGCCTCGCCGTATTCCGAAACAACACGTTTAACCGCCTCGCCGATCTGTTTCTCGGTCTTTCTGCTCAATCTGCCGCCTTTGAGACCTAAATCCAGCGGGTCGATGATGTAGTTTCTGCCAACCTTCTGGGCGGGCAATAGACCGCTTTTGATCTTCTTAAAAACGGCAACCGTGCTGATTCCAAGGATCTTTGCCGCCTCCGTTGTCGAAATGTATTTTTTAACAGTCATATTAACCAGTCCTGAGTAAGTTAACGCATATTAACTATATGCACAAGGTTAATATACCGTGGGGCATTTTTGACAGCGATTTTTTAAGGAAAAAACCGGCATGGCCTGCCGGTGGCAGGGGATTGATCGAACACGGATTCAATGGGTTGTGCACAGCCACGAACTTCCAGCGCTGCGGGCTGACGAGGAACGCCAAGAGGTAAAAGGGGGCGTTGACTATCGTTCTCAATATTGATACAGATGTACTCGTTATGAGAACATCGAAACCGGCGGCCACTGCGTTGACCGCGCTATTCAATACCACCTGTATCCGCCTCCTGTCCCTGCTGTATACGCACCCGGGAAAATCGTTCTACTTGCGTGAAATCGCGCGAACGATCGGCAGGGGAACAGGAACCGTGCAACGGGAGCTGGCAACATTGGTCTCCGCCGGTCTGGTGGTCCGACGGGCCAGCGGGAACCAAGTCTATTACGGCGCAAATACGCAATCGCACGTCTATAACGAAATCCGCGGTTTGATAATCAAAACCTTCGGTTTGGCGGATATTCTCCGAGAGGCTCTCCATCCTCTCTCCTCCACGATTGATTGCGCGCTCATCTATGGCAGTCAGGCGGATGGCACGGCCGCCGCGGAGAGCGATATCGATCTCCTGGTCGTAGGGCGCGTCGGCGAAATTGCGTTGCACAAGGCGATCGGCACGGCGGAACGCACATTGGGAAAGGACGTGCATTATTCGCTTTTGACTGTGGAGGAATTTCGGAAAAGGAAAAAGGAGAAAAAAGGATTTGTCGCCCGCCTCATCGCCGGGGGAAAAATCATGCTGATCGGGGACGTCAATGAAGTATGACGATTTATTACAGGCGGGAAAGATCAAAAAACAGCGAGTCTCCGGTGCGGAGATCGACAGGGCATTGGCCCGCGCTGAACGAGATTTGAAGACCGCGCGTTTGGTCATGGCGGGAGATTGGGATTGGGGCTTCGCCATAGCCTATAACGCGGTGTTGCAGGCGTCTCGCGCGTTGATGTTTGCCGAGGGGTACAGGCCGGGCAGCCATGAAGGGCACAAAAATACGTTCGCCTTTATGCACATTGCAATGGGCAAGTCCTGCGAAGATTTGATCGCCTACTTTGATCGGGTTCGCAACAAGCGCAACCAGGCGATCTATGATGTGGCGGGCATGATCAGCGAAACAGAGGCCAAGAATCTTTTCACGATGGCGACTGATTTCGTAGCGCGCGTCAAAAAAATGCTGGGAGGAAAAAAGTGACGCCGAGAAACGCGACGGGTTTCTATACCTGATAGGGAATCTGTTACATGTTGCAGAGGAGTTAGTTGACGTAGTAAAGAACGTCCCCTAGATTTCCTGCCGCACGACGGACCGATTTACAATGCTGCGACCGAAGGTTTGACGAAAGGAGGAGAGAATGGCGCCGATTTTCTATAACGTGTTTCTCACTGTGGACCCCACAGTGGAGCAGGCATGGCGGCAATGGATGATCGAGGTGCATATCCCGGATGTCCTTGCGCGTCCGGGGTTCACAGGCGCGACGATGTATATAGCGGATCCGATGACGACGGGGGCGGAAGGGGGGAAGGCTCAATACGTGAACGCCTACCTCGTCGAAAGCCGCGAGGCGTTGGAGGCCTATCTCAAGAGCCCGGAGGCGGCGAACTTCCGTACCCAGCATCAGGAAAAATTCGGGAAGTACGCCTCCGCCACGCGTGCGGTCTGGACACCGGTGAAACAGTGGAAGTAGGAAAACCGGCATGGCCTGCCGGTGGCAGGGGATTGAACCGTAATAAATTCAGTATGTTGAAGGAGCGACTGGCTTCTATAATTGTCCTCATTGAAGAGCGTTTAGTGTGATGCCTTAGTGTGGTGTCTCAGGCCTGCCAGGCTTGGGTTCCAGGCTTGGGTTCCCGCCCCTACGCCGAGGCCCGCACATCGGAGGAGATGGATGCCTTGCTCACAGAGAGCGCAGAAGTTAGTGGGATTATAACGAGGTGAGGGCTGGATCTTCATGGACACAATTTTTCTTCCTCGATAAACTGTGTCATGCCCACATCTTCAGGAAGTGGCATGTCTATGACTTCTTCATTGACGATCTTCTGAACATGGGTAAGGATCCCGTCATGGGAAAAGTGCCAAATGATGGTTCGCACGCAATCTCCGCTATAATGCGTATTGACCATTCTGATACGATTTCCGTCCCGGTCAAAAACATTTTCCGTCTTGTAGGATAGTCGTCCGTCTTCGAAAGTGCGCTGCCTGGTTTCTCTACCAACACTATCATATTCCAACGTCATCACTGACACCGGAGAGTTCGTACGCCACTTCGCAGGAAATCCCATTTCCACTATCCGTCCCGATGAATCAAACGCATTATAACCAACACCGGTCGTCCCGTCGGTCAAATGCATCGAGTATTCCAAAATGAGTCGCCCGGCTCGATCCACGCGTTCCGTTACCGACCCCAGCGTCCGCGCATACGCAAGACTATCGAGATAATTTGAGGTGCGGCTGGCAGGATGATCTCCAGAGGCAAGTGAGAGCGCTTTGGGAAACGCCACGGCGAGTTGGCCCAGCCAGGTACGCACAAGATTGCTCAATTGTCGATCCGAAAAAACGGACCCATTATTGTGGAAGAGCACTTCAGCACCCGACGCCATTCCGTACATCCACGCCGCATTATCCATCTCAAAAATCATTTCTCCTCGACGAGCAAAACGTATCGCCTTGAGATCCTCCCCATACCAACGGAGCAGGCGATCGCAATGATCAAGCAAGGACGAGGCCGAGTCGGCATATTGGTCAGAGGACCAAAAGACCTCGCGATCGGCATCCGACAATCCGATGGTAGAAAGAACCTTCTCGCCGCACGAATAGACCAGATCGTCTATGTGCACTTTCTTGGCTAACGGATTGACAGGTTCGGGCATGAAGGTCCCTTATCATCATTTATCGGCCCTTATCCCCCCTAAAGTTGCCGCTCTGCTGGCGGATGCCCTCCTTGCCTCCAAGAGGCATGAGAAGCACACTTGCCAAGCGTTCTCCATGGGATTGAACCAGAACAAATTCAATAGGTTAGAGAATGGCCACGTTATTCACTATCCTTCAGGGCGGTGAGGGCCTTGGTGTCGACGTGGTCGAAGGTGCGGTTGATGTGGTGGATCATGATCCCCATGACGAAGACGCCGACTAAGAGGTCGAGGAAGACGCCGAGCTCGACGGTCAGGGGGAACTCGCCCAGGAGCGTGATGCCGAAGAGAAAGACCCCGTTTTCCAGGACGAGAAATCCGATCACCTGAGTGATTGCCTTCGTGCGGGCGATGAGGAGGAAGAAGCCGACGGCTATGATCGCCAGCGCCACCGGGACGATCAGCGGCGGATAGGGGTCCGTGGGGAGGGAAAAATTGCCGGCGGCGAGAAAGGCGCCGACGAGCAGGCCCCCGCCGCCGAGCAAGGAGAGATGGAGACTGATCGTCGGCGCGACCGCTTGCTGGATCTTCGCCTGCCGAAGGCTCTTGAATAGGAGGGCCGGAATGGCGACCGTCTTGATGAGGAAGGAGGCGGTGGCCAAAAAGAGGCGATGTGGATCGGCTAGCGCGCCTACCGTACAAAGCGGAGCGAGCGAAAGGCAGGCCCCTTGGAGGGCCACCGCACGGATGCAGCTTCCCAACCTGGCCGAGCCGAGGGTTGCAAAGGCCATCAAAAGCGCGCCGATCAAGAGCCATTCCATCAGGGCACCTCTAAAAACTATGTTTCGTGACGAAAATTTGCATTTTGGAGCGAGCCAAGGAAGACGAGCAAAAAGCCCGCAGACGTAGCCAACGTGCTACGTTGAGGACTTTTTGCGAAATCTGACGACGGCGCAGCCCAAAAAGGCAAATTTGCAGTCGAAAGATAGTTTTTAGAGGTGCCCATCAGATCCCCCTCCCCGACACGGCCACCAGCAGGGCAAACAACGCGATGACAAAGTTGGCGATCAGGAGTTGCGGGACCTTGACCAGACGCACCCGGGCAGTAACCGATTCCACGATGCCGATCAGAACGGCCATCCCGCACATCTTGCAAAAAAAGAGGGCGACTGCCGATCCGCTCCAGACAGCGGCCGGCGGCCACAACAGCGAAACGGCAAGCGCCATGAAGAGGAATAATTTTACGCCCGCACCATAGAGGATGCAGCCCAGGTCCACGCCGCTGTAGTCCAGGATCATCACCTCGTGGATCATCGTCAGTTCCAGGTGGGTGGTCGGATCATCCACCGGCATCCGGGAATTTTCCGCAAGCAGCGTCAAGAAGAGGGTGACAAAGAGCAGGAGAAAGACCGGCTGCCAGCCGAAGTGGGTCAGTTTCCAGTAGAAGACCTCCGTGAGGGAGGTGCTATGGGACGTGAGGACCAAGACGATTAGACTCAGGAAAAACGCCAGTTCGGAGAGCGCGCCGAATGTCGCCTCGCGGCTGGCCCCCATCCCCTCGAAACTCGATCCGACATCCCAAGCGGCAAGAAGCGTCCAAAAACGGCCCACGGCCAGGAGATAGGCAAAGAGGATGATATCCCCTTCGAAATGGATCGGGGCCTTGCCGAATAAGGGGAGAAAAAGGCCGGCACTTACGATAGCTACCAGGATGATAACCGGCGCGATCCGAACGATCCACGACGCGACGTCACTATAGACCATCCCCTTGCGGACCAGTTTGCCGAGATCGAAATAGGGTTGGAGCAACGGTGCGCCCTTGCGTCCGGCGACAAAGGCCTTCGTCTTGGCGATCAGCCCCAAAAAGAATGGGGGGAGAACCAGAAGAATCGCGCAGTGGATCGCGATGCCGACCGGATCAGATGCCAATCCACACCTCCCAGAGTAACAGAAGAAGCAATGTCGCAAAGATATAGGCGAGATAATTCGGGACTTGATTGCGTTGCCGCCGGCGAATCCACGTGAGGACCCGGACGATTCGCTGCGTGAGCGGACCGAAGAGTGTTCGTTCCGCGAGGTCATCCACATGGTCTTCAAAGGATGCGCGAGCGGGGAATGTCCCCTCCGGTTTTTGGAAATGGATAGTGGGCTTGAGGAGAAAGCGGAAAAATGTTCCGAGCGGTTCGGCGTACGATGCGGCCGTATATTGCATCCGGGGAGTCGGTTGCGCGAAGCCGCAATCCCACGTTGGCGCGATGCGTGTGCGTTTGGACATTATGAACCAATAGCGAACCAGCAGGCCGATCGCCAGGAGTCCTATCGGGATGGCCACCGCACAACTCAATTGCCAGAGCGTTGCCAGTGGTGCCGCCATTTCGCCGACAGGCGTGCCCACGCCGAGGCCGGCGAGTGCGGTCATGAGCCAAGGGGACAGGAGTTGAGGCGCGATGCCGAGGAGGAGACAGCAAAAGGCCAATACTCCCATCGGGAGCGATTGTTGCCATCTCCCCTCGTGTACGGGTTGTTCCCATGCCACCCGTGGGGATCCCAAAAAGACACCGCCGACCACCTTGGTGAAACAGGTAACGGCCAGGCCCCCCGCAAAGGCGATGCCGACAATCGCCACAACGGCAAAGAAGAAGGGGGCCTGCGCAAAGGCCTTGGCCCCTTCAAAGAGGCCGATGTAGATCAGCCATTCACTAATGAATCCGTTAAAGGGCGGCAGGCCGCAGATGGCCGCGGCTGCGACAAGAAACGTGACTCCGGTGATCGGCATCCGCCGAATCAATCCACCCAACTGATCGAGCCGCCGACGGTGTGTGGCATGGAGGATATTCCCCGCGCCCAAGAAAAGGAGCCCCTTGAACATGGCGTGATTCACGACATGAAACAGCGCCCCGCCGAAGCCCAAGATCTCGACGAGGGGATACTGTTGCGATCGACCGATCAGCCCTAAGCCGATCCCGATCAGGATGATCCCGATATTTTCCACGCTATGGTAGGCGAGCAGTTTCTTGAGATCGTGTTGCATCAGGGCATAGAGGACGCCGAGGACGGCGGAGGCGACGCCGACGCCGACGAGGAGTTCCCCGCACCAGAGTGGGGGCGATGGAAAAAAGGTGCAGGCGCGCAACAACCCGTAGATCCCCGTCTTGATCATCACGCCCGACATTAACGCCGAGATGTAGCTGGGGGCCGCCGGATGGGCATGCGGGAGCCAGATGTGCAAGGGGAAGGCCCCCGCCTTGGTGCAAAAGCCGATCAGGGCGCAGCAGAAGAGGAGGCCGGTGAACGGCCATGCCGGGACCGTGGCGAAATCGTCGAAGGCAAACGATCCGGCCTGTTGAAAGCAGAGGAGAAAAAAGACAAGGAGGAAGGCCGTCGCCAGATGGGTCGCCGCGAGGTAGACCCACCCGGCATGGCGGACCTCGCGTCGCTCATGTTCGGCCGTCACCAGAAAAAACGACGCGAGTGACATCAGTTCCCACACGATGAGGAAGAGAAACCCGTCTTGCGCAATGACCACCCCCATCATCGACGCGACCAGGAGCGGAAACCAGGGGAGCGTCGCATGCAATTGTTTTTGTCCCTTCAGATACCCCCAGGCGTAGCAGGCAACGAGGGCGGAGAGGCCCAGGATGGGGAGCAGGAAAAAGGCGCTGAGGCCATCCAGACCGATCCGGAGGGTGAGGCCGGGGAGCGTTCCTTCCCACGCGTCCTCGATAGTTCCGCTGCCGCCAAGGACGCGGACCGCCGGGATCAGCCCGATAAGCGATCCCATCATCACCCCACCCAAGGCCGCCGATTTTTTTGTTTGCTCTTCCTGGAAAAGCAGCGCCAACAGGGCACTTAGAAGAAAAATAGCAATGGAACTGATAAGAAAAATCATCTATTTTTGTAAAACACTCTCCCGTACTGCTCAATGTGCTTGATCAACTCCGGCTGCGTTATGGCGCCGACATCCACGAGGTCAAAAAAATAGGGAACGGGAATGGTCTCTTCAAGACGAGCTTTCATTTTTCCAAGGAGATGAAGGTCGATATTCTTTCCCCTCACAGCAAGATCTATGTCAGAAGCCCGTTTAAAATTTCCAATCGCGCGCGAACCGAAGATCACCACTTCTTCCACTTCTTGAAACGATCGAAATACATCCCGAATGGCTTCGGCCTCTTTTATGGTCAGCCCGAATGTCATGTGGATTTTTTCGATTGGAACTCTTTGTGGAGCTCTTGGAGCAACGAAAAATAGCGATCCCGGATGAGCCCCACAACTTTGAGGGCGGTCGCCTCATCGTAGACATGGGTAGTGAGATTTCGGTTGTCGAGGGCCTCGAGCCACACATCGCCCTGGGAAATGACGTTCGCCTGATACGCCTGCTTGAAAACGTCGCGCGGTGTATTGAGTTGAAAACCTTGTGTTTCTAAATAGTCCTTCAGGGTTTTCCAAGCCAACTCAAAAGTGAGTTCGAAAAACTGCACCGTGCCTGCCCGTTCCGTTTCAGAGGGACGCCCAATCGCCAGCGCTCTTTCCAGATGCGAAAAGGCCCTCTCATAATTCTGAAAGCGCTGTTGCCAGCGGATCTGTTTCATGCCGCGCCCCTAACGTCTCTTATTCAAGCTTCGCTGCGCTAATCACGGAAACATAATCCATGAGATCGCCAATTTTACCTCGTTTTGCTTTCTCTGCCAGACTTTCATGGTCTGATATCGTCCATGCCTGTAAAAGAGACCCCATCCTTTTTGAATTTATCCTTCGCCAAGAGGTTTCTCCACCAAATGGTGCTATTGATCCCATTACAAGTTCAAGAGATGGCAGATCTTCGGTTTTATCGTGAAAATAATCAAGAGCAATTCGACTGCCTCGGGAGGACACTCGCTCAATCTCACTTATCAACTCCGTAAGTCGATCGTGAGAAAGACGGACTAATCATTGTGTTTTGAACCATCCTTTCCCGCTCCTAGCCCTTCCACCGATTTCACCAAGTTGGTCAGCATGTTAGCTATGACATATAGTTGGAGTCAATCCCGTTTTCAGTTGAAATTGTCTGAACGGCTCCCATGTTGATCAAGCTGCCTTTCGTATTTTCTGCAAAAATCCGGCATGGCCTGCCGGTGGCAGGGGATTGATCAAACGTGATTTCAGGGAGTTGCGCAAAACTGCTGACTTCCCGCGCTGCGGGCTGAAGAAAAATGCCGAGAGATTTGGCAAAAATTTTTGCCGCCCGATCAATACAAAAGCCGGTATCGGTATTTTGATGCTGGCACAATACGTGAACCATGCTACATAGCTCCCGATGATCGCTGATTTTTTTGCGACGATTGGCCTCACGGGAAGCCATCAGTATCTCCTGACGCGGTTTTGTTTTCAGCGGGCCTTGGCGTTTATCTATTGCATCGGGTTCCTCGGGGCCCTCAACCAATATCGGCCGCTGCTTGGCGAGCGGGGGATCCTCCCGGTCGGCCAATTTCTCCAGCGCACCCAATTCTGGGATCACCCAAGTCTCTTCTGGGCAAACCACTCTGACCGATTCGTCATGGCAATCCTGGGCGTGGGCCTTGCCCTGGCCGTGGTGGCCCTCTCCGGTCTCTCGGAGCAGTTCGGTCTGGCGTGCTCCACAATCGTTTGGGCACTTCTCTGGGTGTTTTACCTCTCGCTCGTGAATGTGGGCCAAACCTGGTACGCCTTTGGGTGGGAATCGATACTCCTGGAGACCGGGTTCCTGGCAATTTTCCTAGGGTCGAAGGGTACGGCCCCGCCGGAAATCGTTATCTGGCTTATCAAATGGGTCCTCTTCCGGATCATGTTCGGGGCGGGGTTGATTAAACTCCGTGGGGATCCCTGCTGGCGGAATCTTACCTGCCTAGTCTACCACTACGAGACACAGCCTATCCCCAATCCGGTAAGCTGGTATCTGCACCAGGGGCCGGTCTGGTTTCACAAGGCGGGCGTCCTCTTCAATCACTTTATCGAACTGGTCGTCCCCTTCGGGATATTTTTCCCGCATCCGATCTCAACGATCGCCGGTAGTCTCATCGTACTGTTCCAGGTGATCTTAATCGTCAGCGGCAACCTCTCATGGCTCAATTATCTGACGCTCGTGTTGTGCATCCCCTGTTTTTCCGACACCGTGTTGCGCCGGGTCCTTCCCCTCTCTGTCGGGACACCCGCCCCGCTGGGACTCGTGCGGACAGGACTCCTCGCGCTGCTGGTCTGTCTGATCGGCTGGCTCAGCATCAATCCGATCCGAAATATGGTCTCCCGCCGTCAGTTGATGAATTACTCGTGGGACCCGTTCCACCTGGTCGGAACTTATGGGGCCTTCGGCGGGATCACGAAGGCGCGAAATGAGATCATAATAGAGGGGACCAGCGACGATCCGCGTGACCCTGGCGCGCGCTGGATAGCCTACGAGTTCAAGGCCAAACCTGGCGACCCCCGCCGCCGGCCGGCGGTCGTCTCCCCATATCACCTCCGTCTCGATTGGCTGATGTGGTTCGCAGCGATGTCGGACTATCGCCATCACCCGTGGTTCCTCGGCCTGATCCACAAATTGCTGGAGGGGGATCGGCGGGTACTCGCCCTGCTGGCAACCAATCCCTTTCCGGACGCGCCACCCCGGTTCATCCGCGCACGCCTCTATCGCTATCGCTTTAGCGACCCGGCCGACGAGCGCGGCGGCGACTGGTGGAGGCGCACATTTATCCGAGAATATCTCCCGGCGCACTCGCTCGCTGCATTCCGCGCGCCGCAACAATAGCATTTACATCTACGCCTAACCGCGATAGCAGGGCCGGTGTCGTCATATAGAGCAATGACAAGGGGGGGCCAATGATACAGATCGCAGCCGGAAGATTCATCCTCGCCGTTGGGATCGCTCTGTTGCTCGGCAGCGTCGGCTGTAAGCGCGCTGTCGGTCCAACAGGCGGGCCGTCGGCGGGGGATGTCGTGCGAATCGACGGATCGAGCACGGTCTTTCCGATCACGGAGGCGGTGGCAGAGGAGTTCCAGAAGGAGACTGGCGGGAAGATCAAGGTCACGGTCGGAATCTCCGGCACTGGCGGCGGGTTCAAGAAATTTTGCCGCGGGGCGACAGACATCCAGGACGCCTCGCGCCCGATCGCGGCCGGCGAGGCGACCGCCTGCGCGCAAGCAGGCGTCGGACATGTAGAGCTTCCCATTGCCTATGATGCCCTGACTGTCGTCATAAATCCCGCCAACACGTGGGCCGCTACCATGACTATCGAGGACCTGAAAAAAATATGGGAACCTAATGCGCAGGGGCGGATCACGCGGTGGAACCAAGTCCGACCCGATTGGCCGGATCAGCCCCTCTCTTTGTATGGGCCAGGGCCCGATTCCGGGACGTTCGATTACTTCACGGAGGAGGTCGTGGGGAAGGCAAAGGCCAGCCGTGGGGACTACACCGCCAGCGAGGATGATAATGTGTTGGTGCAGGGCGTGGCACGCGACAAAAACGCGCTCGGCTACTTCGGCTTCGCCTATTTCATAGAGAACCAGGGGCGGCTGAAGGCCGTGGCGGTGGACAGCGGCAAAGGCCCGGTTGCACCTACGAAAGAGGCGGTGGAGGGCGGCGCATATCCGCTTGCCCGCCCACTCTATATATATGTGAGTAAGCAAGGGGCCCAGCGCGAACCGGTGCGTCAGTTCGTGGAATTTTACCTCCGGCAGGCCCCACGACTTGCGGCGGAGGTGAAATACATCCCGCTTCCGGAGGCGCACTATTCACAAGGGACGGCGCGTTTTCGCGGGAAGTAAGGAGAAAGGATGGAGTCGTCGCTGCGGCTACGCACGACCGAGCGGGCCATTGAGGGGGGCCTTTTTTTGGCCGCATTTTCCTCTGTTGCGATCACAGTTGCGATTGTCGTAATCTTGGTATCGGAAAGTATCGGCTTCTTCCGCCATGTGCCGTTGATCGATTTTCTCACCGACACGCAGTGGACCCCCCTCTTTGCCGACGCGCATTTCGGCATCTTGCCGCTGCTCTCCGGCACGCTGGTTATCACCGGAATTGCGATGGCGGTCGCCCTGCCGCTCGGGACGATCGCGGCAATCTATTTAAGCGAATATGCCCCGCATACCGTACGGGAGGTCGTGAAACCGATCCTGGAGCTTTTGAGCGCCGTGCCTACGGTCGTATTCGGCTACTTCGCCCTTCTCTTCGTCACACCCCTACTGCAGAAGTGGATTCCGACGCTTTCGGGTTTTAACATGTTAAGTGCCGGGCTAGTAATCGGCATAATGATCCTCCCCTATGTGAGCTCGCTGATCGAAGACGCCATGCGGGCGGTTCCGATGAGGATTCGCGAAGGGTCCTATGCGATGGGGGCCACGCGTTTGCAGACAGCGCTCCGCGTCGTTGTTCCTAGCGCTTTTTCAGGCGTTGCCGCCGCGTTTATCTTAGGGATCTCCCGGGCGCTGGGAGAGACGATGGTGGTCGCAGTGGCCGCCGGGATGCAGCCGAACCTGACTGCCAATCCGTTGCAACCGGCCGAGACGATCACGGCCTATATCGTACAGGTCACGCTAGGCGATGCCCCGCACGGGAGCATCGGGTATCAAACGATCTTTGCGGCCGGTCTGGTTCTCTTTTGCATTACGCTCGGATTTAACATTGCCGGTTATTGGCTCAGGCAGCGGTATCGGGAGAGTTTTTAATCATGCTCCTCCGGCGGCGAAAGATGTGGGACGCCTCCTTTGCAATTGCCGGTCTCCTCGCGCTCGCTTGCGGTCTGATCACGCTACTGGCCCTACTGGTGGACATGGCCGGCGACGGCATCCCTCGCCTCTCGTGGGCGTTCCTCACTAATTTCCCCTCGCGTCTCCCTGAGGGAGCCGGCATCCTCTCCGCCTGGGTCGGGACGACCCTTGTGATGCTGGTCACGGCGGCCGCGGCGGTCCCCCTGGGCGTCGCGGCGGGGATCTATCTGGAGGAATATGCACCGAGGAATTGGCTGACGGCGCTCATCGAGATCAACATAGCCAATCTGGCCGGCGTCCCATCCATCATCTACGGCCTGATGGCGCTGGGGTTGCTCGTATATCGGTTGCAGCTCGGCCAGCGCATCTTGACCGCCGGATTGACGCTCGCCTTACTCATCCTCCCTATGGTGATCATCGCCACCCGCGAGGCCTTGCGCACTATCCCCAGTTACATCAGGGAGGCGGCGGCGGCGATCGGCGCCACCAAGTGGCAGACGGTGCGCGATCATCTCGTCCCATATTCACTCGGCGGGACGCTCACCGGCGTGATCTTAGGCCTCTCGCGCGCGATCGGCGAGACCGCGCCGCTCATTACGATCGGGGCGCTCACGTTCATCGCCTTTCTCCCGCAACCGCCATTGCAACCGACGTTCCCCTTTCTCTCGTTGCAATGGCTCTGGGACGGGTTTACCGTGATGCCGATCCAAATGTTTAACTGGGTGTCGCGGCCGCAGGCGGGTTTTCACGCGAACGCAGCGGCGGCGGGACTTGTGTTGATGGGAATGACGCTGGCCATGAACGGACTGGCGATCTATATTAGGTATCGGTTCCGCAAACGGATTCACTGGTGACGATGGACACGCTCCCGCTGAAAGTAGAGGTGCGCGACCTAAATTTCTATTACGGGACGACCCACGCCCTCAAAGACATCAGCCTTGCGATCCCGGAGCGCCAGGTCACCGCCCTGATCGGGCCGTCGGGCTGCGGCAAAACCACCTGCTTGCGCTGTTTCAACCGGATGCACGATCTCTATCCCGGCATGCGCTACAGCGGCGAGATCCTGCTCCATCCGGACCGGCTGAATCTCTTGGGCACGAAGATAGACCCTATCCTTATCCGCATGCGGATCGGGATGGTGTTCCAAAAACCGAATCCTTTTCCCAAGACGATCTACGAGAACGTGGCGTACGGCCTGCGCATCCGCGGCGTTCGGTCGCGGTCGCAGCTCGACGAACGCGTGGAGGGAGCGCTCCGAGCTGCGGCCCTATGGGAGGAGACACGGGACCGGCTCCATCACCTGGCGCATCAGCTCTCCGGCGGCCAACAGCAACGGCTCTGCATCGCACGAGCGCTGGCGACCGATCCGGAGTTGCTCCTATTCGACGAGCCGACCTCTGCGCTCGATCCGATCGCGACTGCGCGGATAGAGGAATTGATCTCCGAACTAAAGGCCCGCGTGACCATCTTGATCGTCACGCATAATATGCAACAGGCGGCGCGCGTCTCCGATTACACGGCCTTCCTCTACCTAGGGCAGATGATCGAGCACGGCGAAACCAAGCAGATCTTCACCAATCCAAAGGAGCGTCAGACCGAAGATTATATAACGGGGAGGTTTGGATGACGGCACGATTGAATCACCAACATACGGACAAGCGTTATGAGGAGGGATTGCAGCATCTCAAGGCCGAGATCCTCAAAATGGGCGGGCTGGTAGATGCCATGATCGGGCAGGCGATGCGGGCGCTTACGCAGAGGGATCTTGAAATTGCCAGGCAGGTCCGCAGCAGCGAGTCCGAAGTGAACGCGCTGGAGATGGCTATCGACGACTTAGCGCTGGAGCTCCTTGCGCTTCATCAGCCGGCGGCCTCTGACCTGCGTTTCCTCACGATGGGCTTCCGAATCAGCAAAGACCTGGAGCGGATGGGGGATCTCGCGGTGAACCTAGCTGAGCGGGCGGAGATGCTGGCTAACGAACACCCACTTTCTCCCTCAGTGGATCTCCCTCAGTTAGGCGTAGTGGTGCAAAAGATGACCCATGAAAGTCTGGATGCCTTCGTGCATCGCGACGCCGCATTGGCGAAGGCCGTGTGCGAGATGGACGACGCCGCCGACAGCTGCAATCGGCGGCTCTTCGCCGATCTTACCACCCTGATCCAGCAGCAACCGGATACGGCTCTGCGCGCGATTAACCTCGTCCTGGCGGCGAGAGACCTCGAGCGGATCGCCGACCATGCCACTAACATCGCCGAGGAGGTCATCTTCATGGTGGAGGGGCGTGACATTCGTCACGGTCAGACGTGAGCCGGCGTGACCCGCACATCCACGTACGCGGACGGGAGCTGCTCGCGCGGAAGCTCCATCAAGTGACAAGCAACCAGGTGGGCGGCGTTGTATTCCTTTAGCGGCGGTTCCGTCGTCTTGCAGTGCGGCATCACGAAGGGGCAGCGGGTGTGGAAGGGGCATCCCGCCGGCGGATTGAGAGGGCTCGGCAGGTCACCTTTAGCCACGATCCGCCGTCGCTCCCTTTCGGCCACAGGATCCGGAATCGGCACGGCGGAGAGCAACACCTGTGTGTACGGATGCAGCGGCTGAGCCATGATCTCATCCGCTTCCGCTATCTCCATTATCTTGCCGAGATACATCACCGCGATCCGGTTACTCACGTGCCGAACGACCGCTAGGTCGTGCGAGATAAAGAGATACGTGAGCCCGAACTGCTGCCTTAAATCCATGAGCAGGTTAAGGATCTGGGCCTGGATCGAGACATCGAGCGCGCTAACCGGCTCGTCTGCAACTATCAACCTGGGCCTTAATGCCAGGGCGCGCGCAATGCCTATCCGTTGGCGCTGGCCGCCGCTAAACTCGTGCGGGTATCGGCGGATATAGCGGGGATTAAGCCCCACCAGATGCATTAGCCGCTGCACCTCCTCCTTAAGGGCCTTCCCCTGCGCCAGCCGAAAGGTCTTAAGCGGTTCCGCTACGATATCGCCGACCGTCATACGTGGATTGAGAGAGGCGTACGGGTCCTGAAAGATCATCTGCAGGTCGCGACGGCGGCGGCGCATCACCGCTGCAGGCGCCCTTGCCAGATCCTCCCCATCCCACAGGATCTCTCCGGCAGTGGGCGAAACGAGCCGCAGGATGGCCCTGGCCACGGTAGATTTTCCACAACCGCTCTCGCCCACCAACCCGAGCGTCTCCCCTGGGGCAATGGCGAAACTCACGCCGTCGACCGCACGGACGATACCGACGTGGCGCCGAAAGATCACCCCGCGGCTGACGGGGAAATATACTTTTAGATCACGCAGATCCAACAGAGGTGCCATGTCTCTCCTTCGTCGTCACCCAACAGGCGGCCCCGTGCTCCACACCGCATTCCATGAGCGGCGGATCCTTAGCTCGACATACGGTTTCGGCCAGCGGACAGCGCGGGTGAAAGTGGCATCCGGTTGGCAGATGGCTCAAATCGGGCGGCTGGTCCGGGATGGCGGCCAGATGGTCGCGTCGGTCCGAATCGAGGCGCGGAACCGCCCGCAGCAGCGCCCGCGTGTACGGGTGCATCGGCCCGCCGAAGATCCGCTCGGCAGACCCTTCCTCCACAATCCGGCCGGCGTACATCACCGCGATCCTGTCGCATGTCCCGGCCACCACGCCGAGATTGTGCGTTATCAAGATCATGGCCATCCGGAACTCCCGCTGGAGGTTTTTCAGCAGCTCCAGGATCTGCGCCTGGATTGTCACATCGAGCGCGGTGGTCGGCTCGTCGGCTATAAGCAGGGCAGGCCGGCAGAGGAGGGCCATGGCGATCATCGCCCGCTGACGCATTCCGCCGCTGAACTGATGAGGGTAGTCGCGCGCTCGTCGATCGGCATCGGGGATCCCCACCAGGTCCAGCATGGCAATCGCCTGTCTGCGCGCTGCGACCCGTGTCTCTCCCCGATGGATCTCCAACACCTCCGTCAGCTGGCGTTCGATCGTGAGAAAGGGATTAAGCGAGGTCATCGGATCCTGAAAGATCATCCCCACCTTGTCTCCCCGCACGGCGCGCAGCGCCGGATCGGGCATGGCAAGCAGATCCAGACCGGCGAACCGCACACCGCCGCCGACGATCCTCCCAGGCGGCTGCGGAATGAGGCGCAAATAGGAGAGGTTCAGCACGGTTTTTCCGCTGCCGCTCTCCCCCACTATCCCAAGCGTCTCGCCCGGCTCTAAGTAAAATGAAACGCCGTCCACCGCCTTGACGACCCCATCTCGTGTGAAAAAATAGGTCTGTAAATTATTTATCTCTAGTAGGGGCGGCATTGCATTCATTCCTTGCGGATCCGTGGATCTAGCGCATCGCGAAGCCCATCACCCAAATAATTTATCGCAAACAACAGAGTGGCCAGCACCACGCTCGGGAAGATAATGAGCCATGGGTAGATCTCCATCGACTGCGCGCCGTCGGATGTGAGCGAGCCGAGGCTGGCCATTGGCGGTTGAACGCCGAGTCCCAAGAAGCTTAAAAACGCCTCTTCCAGGATGATCCGCGGGATGGTGAGCGTCATGTAGATAATAACCGGTCCGAGCGTATTGGGGAGCAGGTGTCGCACGAGGATCGTACGGCGACGCAGACCTACCGCGCGGGCCGCCTCGACGAACTCCTTGTGTTTAAGCGAAAGCACCTGTCCACGCACGATGCGCGACATGGTAAGCCACTGCACCGCGCCAAGCGCGAAAAAGAGGAGCACGATGTTGCGTCCGAAGATTGTCATCAGGATGATGACGAAAAACATATAGGGGAGGCTGTAGAGGATATCGACAAAGCGCATCATTATATAGTCGACCTTCCCGCCCAGCAATCCCGCGATCCCGCCCCAGCCAACTCCGATAACGAGACTGACCGCCGTGGCGGTGACACCTACTGCCAGCGAGATCCGTAACCCAAACAATACGCGGGTAAGCAGATCCCGCCCGAGGATGTCGGTGCCGAACCAGTGGCGCCAGCTGGGCATCTGACCGATACGGGCCGGATCGATCGCATCGAATCCATACGGGGCGACGGCGAGGAAAAGCACCAGGATACCGCTGGCCACCGCCATCCAGTTACGCCGCAGCCGATGCCATGCATCTATCCAGAGGCTGGTCCCCTTTTCCAACAGGTCGGTCATTGTTTGCGCATCCTCGGGTCGATCACCAGATAGGCCAGATCGACCAGCAGGTTACAGACAAGGATCAAGGCGCTATAAAAGATCACCATCCCGAGGCAGACCGTATAGTCACGGTTAAGCGCACTCTGCACGAAGTGGCGTCCGAGCCCGGGGATATTGAAGATCTTTTCGATCACCATAGAGCCGGAGAGGAGAAAGGCGGTCGCAGGTCCCAGATATGTCACCACCGGCAGGAGTCCTCCGCGGATCATGTGGCGCAAAACCACCAGGCGCTCCGTCAAACCCTTTGCGCGGGCGGTGCGGATATAGTCCTGATGCATCACCTCGAGCATACCGCCCCTGGTCAGCCGCGCGATCGACGCGGCGTACATCGAACCGAGCGTGATCGACGGGAGCAGATACGAGGAGAACCCCTCCCAGCCTGCTACCGGCAGCCAGCGCATTTTAAGCCCGAAGAATAACTGGCAGAGCGGTCCCAGGACGAAATCGGGGATGGAGACCCCCAGGATCGCAGCACCCATTGCCGCATAATCCCAGCGCGTATTGTGGCAGAGCGATGCGGTCAGCCCCATTGTCAGTCCGATGGCTACCGCCACGCAAAGCGCAAAAAACCCCAGCTGCAGGGTGACCGGCAGGCCATCCCGGATGAAGTCGTTAACACTCCGGTCGGAATATTTATACGATGGGCCGAGGTCGCCGCGCACGACGATATCGGTGACATACCGGATGTATTGGGCAATGAGGGGCTCATCCAGATGATATTTACGCTCGATATTGCGAAGGATGTCGGGCGGCAGCGATCGCTCCAGATCGAACGGACCGCCGGGGGCCAGCCGCATCAGAAAGAACGCGCAGGTGGTGATGACCCATATAGTCGCAACAACGCCAAAGAGACGTTGCACAAGAAAAACTAGCATGCTACGCATCTCCATCGTAAGAGATGCGGCATTTGTCAAGTACCGATAGTGCAGTACCGATAGTGCAGTCGGTCCGAAATCGGGAGGGATCGCCATGACGAAGCACAGTGCGTGGAGATGGAGCGGCGTATGTTGCGGACTGCTGGTAGCGCTCTGTGCGGCCATCGGCCAGCCCGCCTGCAAGCGACGACCGGCCGGGCAAGCTGTCACAAAGAGCGTTGCCGGCGAACGGTACGTAAACTTTCACATGAGCGCCGAGCCGGAATATATCGATCCCGGCCTCGCCACGGGGATTCGGGAGCATCAGATCGTCATGGCCCTTTTCGAGGGCCTCGTGGAGCACGACCCGAAAGACGGCTCGCCGATCCCGGCAGTGGCAGAGCGTTGGGAGGTCACACCCGACGGAAGGACATATACCTTCTTCCTGCGAAACAACGCCAAATGGTCGGACGGCCATCCGGTCACGGCAAACGATTTTGTCTATTCGTGGGAACGGGTCCTCAATCCGAAAACGGCATCTCAATACGCCTTTGCCCTCTTTCCGATCCTCAATGCGGAGGAGTACAATACGGGCAAGCTGACCGACCCGGACAAACTAGGCTTCAAGGCGACGAGCGATCTCACCGTGCAGGTAACACTTAAAAATCCGACTCCATATTTCTTGCATCTCTCCTCCCTCCATTCATACCGCCCGGTACCGCGCTGGGCTGTAGAGCAGCACGGCACTAACTGGACACGGCCGGAACATATCGTGACGAACGGACCGTTCCGGCTTGCCTCCTGGGTCCCACACAAGGAACTGCTCGCTATAAAAAATCCGACCTACTGGGACGCGGCCAACGTGAAGTCGCCCGGCATCCGCTTCATACCGATCGATGACCGGGAGACCGCGCTCAAGATGTACGAATCGGGTCAGTTAGATCTGGCCTGGGAGGTGCCTACCACCAAGATCCAGATGCTTATGGGACGGCCCGACCTGGTCAAGGGCCCTCAGCTTGCCACCTACTTTCTCTGGGTAAACACCACCAAGCCGCCGCTAAACGACTCCCGTGTGCGCCGCGCGCTGGCCCTGGCGATCGATCGGAAGGTTTTGTCCGAAAATTATCTGCAAGGGCAGGTCCTCCCATGGTCGAGCATGGTCCCTACAGGACTTCCCGGCTATATGCCCGCCCCCGGACCTGATTTTAACCCGACCGAGGCCAAGCGTTTGCTTGCCGAGGCGGGGTTTGCCGATCCGAGCGCGTTCCCACCGATCACGTTTAGTTATAATACGGACGAGCGGAACAAGATTGCCGCCGAGGTGGTCCAGCAGATGTGGCAGTCTCACCTCGGGATAACGGTCAACCTGCTCAGCGCCGAATGGAAGTCGTATATTAAGGAGTTGCAACAGAAAAACTATCAGATCGGCCGGATGATGTGGGTTGGAGACTATCCGGATCCCAACACCTTCCTGGAGATCCTTACGAGCGCTTCTCCTACGAACAGCTCGGGCTGGGCCAATCCTAAGTTTGACGGCCTCCTTCAAGCAGCAGCCGCGGAGGTCGAATCGCACAAACGGCTGGAGTCGCTCCGCCAGGCAGAGGCCCTACTATTAGACGAACTGCCTGTAATCCCACTCTGGACCAGCCAGAAGGAGATGTTAGTCAAACCCAACGTGCGCGGGTTTTATCATAACCTGCAGGATGTCCATCCGGCCAAGTGGATCTTCATCGAGGAATCAAGGTGAGCGCTCGGCCTGTCCGCTACCTGTGCGTCCTATTCCTCCTCGCACTGATGCCGGTCGGCACGGTCGGCTGCCGACGCGGGGCGCAGCCCTCGGGCGAACCTCGGTATCTCCTTTATAACAACCAGGCCGAACCTGAGTATCTCGATCCGGGGATGATGTCGGGAAATGTGGAGCTTCGCCTCTCCCTGGCCCTCTTCGAGGGGCTCACCCTATACGATCCGAAGGACCTCCATCCGATACCGGGCACGGCCGAGAGATGGGAGGTCTCACGCGATGGCCGGGTCTACACCTTCTTTCTCCGAAAGGACGCCAAATGGTCCGACGGCCATTCGGTCACCGCGCACGATTTCGTCTATGCCTGGGAGCGGATCCTTAATCCGAAGACCGGAGCCAAGTACTCCTTCGCCCTCTACTACATAAAAAATGCCGAGGCCTACAATACCGGCAAACTAACAGATCCTGCCATTCTTGGCATGAAGGCAATTAACGATCATACGTTGCAGGTTACCCTGGAGAATCCGACACCATATTTTCTCAATCTTACCTCCTACTATCCCTATATGCCTCTGCCGCGCTGGGCGATCGAGCGACATGGGAATAACTGGACAAGACCGGAGAATATCGTGACCAATGGTCCCTTCCGGTTGACCCACTGGATCCCGCAGAAGGAGATCCTGGTAGTTAAAAATCCAGATTACTGGGACGCGGCCGCCGTCAAACTCCCAGGTATCCGGTTCCTTCCGGTGGATGACGACGCAACCGCGCTCAAGATGTACGAGGGCGGCCAGGTAGACATCACCGAGGAGCCGCCGCCTGCGCAACTGCCGGCACTCATGGGCCGGCCGGACCTGGTCAAGTCCGCCTTCCTGGCCACATATCTCTACAGACTTAACACGACTCGCCCCCCGCTAAACGACGCCCGCGTCCGCAGGGCGCTGGCCATGGCGATCGACCGAGTCACGTTGTGCGAGAGCTATCTGCAGAGGGCCAAGATCCCGTGGGCGAGCATGGTCCCGGCGGGGTTGTCGGGTTACACGCCGGCAACAGGGCCGGACTTCAATCCGGAGGAGGCAAGGCGCCTCCTTTCCGAGGCTGGATTTGCCGATCCGAGTGCGTTTCCACCCGTCACGATTCTCTACAATACCGACGAGGGCCACCGGTTGATCGCCCAAGTGATCCAGCAGATGTGGCGGCAACATTTAGGGATAGAGGTAAAGCTGCAAAACCAGGAGTGGAAGTCGTACCTAAAGGAGATGAGGCAACTAAATTACGACATCGCCCGGTACGGTTGGATCGCCGACTATCCGGATCCGACCACTTTTCTGGAGATCTTCCTATCTTATGCGGGAGAGAATATGACCGGATGGGCCAATCAGGCATTCGACCGGCTCCTTTCCGCCGCCAAGCAGGAACCAAACAATGTCAAACGGATGGCCATCCTTAAGCAGGCAGAGGAGGTCCTATTGCGGGAGGTCCCCGCGATCCCGATCTACACGTATGTCCGCTGGACGCTCGTCAAGCCGCATGTGAAGGGATACTATCCCAACCTGCTGGACATCCATCCGTTCAAGGCAATTTCGCTGGAATAGTTCCCAGTGTCCACTCCATCCTCCTCTTCATCCGAAGAGGAGGAGAGGAGAAGATCAGTACCGCGGCACATCAAGTTATATGCGAAGGCCACCGAGACGACCGCCGAGTCCATCCCCTAACACCCGGCCGAGTTGTCAGCGGCCCAGCTCCTCCACTGCTGCCGCGTTTAGCTCCGGTCCATGCCGCACGCCGCGCGCCAGGTATTCAGCACCGACGATTCCGATCATCACGGCGTTGTCGGTGCAGTAGCGAATAGGCGGCATTGCGATCTGGTAGCCCTCTTTCTGAGCAAGGTCGCCTAAACGCTGACGCAGACCCTGATTGGCAGCTACACCGCCGGAGACGACTAGGCGTGAACAGTTATAGGCCCGCGCCGCTTGATGAAGCCGCCGACAGAGTTGGTCTACGACCGCCGCCTGGAAACTTGCCGCTAGGTCGGAGTGGCGGGAAGTGTTTGCATTTTTGTTCCATCCTTGCACGATCCTTGCCACTGCTGTCTTCACACCGCTGAAACTGAAATCATATTCGCCTACCTGGAATACCGCGTCTGGATCGAGCTTGGGCGGTCCGAACCGAAAGGCGGTCGGTTCACCCTGTGTCGCCAGCCGATCGATCAGTGGGCCGCCCGGATATCCTAAGCCCAGCAGCTTTGCCACCTTGTCGAATGCCTCGCCGGCCGCGTCATCCCTTGTGGCCCCGAGCAGCCGGTAGTCGCCGAAGGCACGCACATGATAGAGGCTCGTATGTCCCCCTGAAACGACCAGACCCAGATATGGATAGGCAAATTCCGGGTGCTCTACCCTAACCGCGTGGAGATGCCCCTCCAGGTGATTGACCCCTACCAGGGGCGTACCGTTGGCAAAGGCCAATGCCTTGGCAAACGAGAGGCCGACCAGCAATGCGCCGATTAGTCCTGGCGCGCGCGTAACTGCGATCCCCTCGATGTCGGCCATAGACCAGCCACACTGCGCCAGTGCGTCGGCAACCATAGACGGAAGCAACTCCATCTGCCGGCGGGAGGCCAGCTCCGGAACGATACCGCCGTAAGGGGAATGAAGTTCCCCCTGTGTCGCTATCAAATCCGCTAGAACTTTGCCGTCATCAAGGAGGGCAACCGCGGTCTCGTCACACGAGGTTTCAATCGCAAGGATACGCATCGAATTTACCGCGGTTTGGCGCCGGTGGGGGCCGGGCCATATTTTTCTTTCTGGGCATCCAGGACCTTCAGGCGGTCGGCAGCTTTTTTGGCCTCTGGGCTATCGGGGGCGCGTGCCACCAGTTTCTGCAGGAAGAGTTTGGCCTCATTGGCCATTCCGAGGGCCTCGAAGGCAAAACCTTGCTTTAGCAGCGCGGCGTTGGCCTTTTCGTGCCTGGGATACCGCTCGATCACCAGTTGATACTCCTTGATGGCGCGCTGGTAATCCCGCATGGCATAGTAACACTCACCGGTCCAGTATTGCGCGTTCGGCGCAAGCGTGCTCTTCGGATAGTTCTGGAGAAATTGCTGAAATCCCTTTGCCGCGTTCAGATAGTCGCCGCCGTGTACCAGATTGAGCGCCTGTTGGTAGAGTCCCGCTTCGCTCGTCCCCGCTGAGGCCGCGACCGCGCCGGTAGCGGTTCCCGGCACCGCCGGCGCAACACCACCTGGGGACGGAAGCGCCGCCCCTGTGGCCGGGCGACCGCCCAGCTGGAGCTGCTCTTCAATCGCGCGCAATCTCTCGTCGATATCTTGCCGAAACCGGCTCGTCTCTTCCATGAAGCGATTCAGCTGTTGCTGAACCCCATCGGCAGCGCCCTGCGCCGCCTGGAACTCCGCGCGTGCCTGATCGGCCTTGGCGGCCGCATCGGCCACCGACGTCCCCCTCTCCCGCACGGCGCCCTGTAGCTCTTGGATCGACTGTTCGAGCAGTTTAATCCGCTCCTTTAGGTCGGCCACCTGGTCGGCAATTGCCGGTTTCCATATACTTACCGCGCAAGCAATCAGCAAATATGTCCAGATCCGATAACGCATTTATGACTCCAAAAAAACTATGGGGAGGCTAAGGCCTCCCCATAGGAAAATCAAGCTCACTTTTAACCGCCGCAACCTTACTTGGCCTGAAACTCGGCCCGGCGATTCTGCCACCAGCAGGATTCGTTGTGCTGCGTGCAGAGCGGCCGCTCCTCGCCGTAGCTGATCGTGGAGAGACGGTCACCCGCAACGCCCAAATTCACCAGATAGCTCTTGGCGCTCTTGGCCCGCCGATCGCCCAACCCGATGTTGTACTCGGTGGTCCCCCGCTCGTCGCAGTGGCCCTCGACCGTGACCTTGCGTCCGGCGTTCTTCTGGATCCAGCCGGCGTTGTCTTTCAACGTCTGGACGAACTCCGATTTAATGTTGTACTTGTCGAAATCGAAGTTGATCCGTTTGAGACCTACCGGCCCTGGCGCCGCCTTCTGTTGACCGCAGGCAATCAATCCCGCCCCTGCCACCGCTACCACTGCTACTGCTGTCAAGATCCGTGCGGCTTTCATGTTCCCCGCCTCCTTGTCCAAGTTGAACTCTTTGTTAAATTACCCCAATGACGGGGCGCACCTTAAGGGAAAAGAGAGTTGAAAGTCAAGACCTTTCATGGAACAACTACCATATGCAGGTGCTGATGATCGAACCATCCCCCTTGGCGCGCAATGTCTACCGATTAATCCTGCGTCGGATGGGCGAATGCAAGATCGACGAGGTGGCCGCTCTGGAGGAGATCGACCACCGGGCGCTAGCCGATCGTCCCTATGACCTTCTGATCATCGGCAGCCGCGCCTTCGACGAGCCCGGGCGAAAACTGCGTGCACTGTTGACCGACGTAGCGGATTGGGAGCGGATACCAAAGATGATCGTCACCCTGCCGCAGCCAAGCGGGCCGCAATCCCCATGGGAGGGACTTGCGCGGGTAGTTGTCCTTACGCGCCCGTTTTCGCCCGAGGCATTCGAAAAGGCAGTAAAACAGTGCTGCAAGGGGAGGCATTGACAATGGGACGCCCCCGCAAACGTCCGGCCCTGCTCGATCAACTTGCCTCGGGGG
>JACPFG010000098.1:0-4655 GCA_016183125.1 Deltaproteobacteria bacterium | reverse complement strand
GGGGGGCAATCGCCGCCTCTTTGATCGTAAGTTATTTGAAAATAAGGTAATTTTTGAGGATGAGAGCGGGGACCCGCTGCTGGAACTCCCGATGACAAACCTAAGTGTCGGCGGACTTTATCTGGCCGGCGATGTCCCTATCCGCCAGGGGGCCAAGGTCCTCCTCTCGTTTAAGCTCCCCTCACAGGCAACTCCGATCCGCGTGGTCGGCGAGATCGTTAGATTGGAGCGGACAGGGCACGGGCATCATCTGAAAGGGCTAGGTGTCCGCTTCGTTGAGATCCCACCTGAAACGGTGTCAGCGATCCAACAGTGGGCCTGCGAATAAGAGCCTGGCCAATTCCTGCAGGCCATCGATTCTGTGCAGATCGGTCAATTGCCATGGCAACGTGACTACCGGCGTTTCAAACGGCAGCGCTTTACGCAGTTGCTCCACGCAAGATCTCTCCGCCGACAGTTGCGTCGTATACCACTCCATGATCGCTTGTAACGACTCCCGCAATGCCTGGGGATAGATCTCCGGATCTCCCGCATCGCACCCGGGCAGCACTGGGAGCATCCGATTGACGATTGCACCGCCGAGTTGCAATCCTTCGGCCTCAACCTCCCGAAAGAAATCGATGGTATCCGCGATGACCGTTACCTGCGGCGTGGTAACCACGCAAAAGCAGGTTGTGGGTTCGCGCAGGAGCCGTTTGACCGCTGCGGCCCGTTCACTAAATCCGCCAAATAGGCTTACCGTGCTCATGACCAGATCCGCCATCTCTTGCAAAATCTCCACACCGGTCAACCGGCCAAATAGATGCATCACCCAGTCGGCCCCCTTGTTTAGGAGCTTCGCCCCAATCCGGCCGGCCGCCAGGGATGGGCGCACGAATAGCTGAAGCATGCTGTCGGTAAGCGCTCGGACCAACCTTTGCGGCCCCTGCAGGAAATCGACGGCATGGGCCGCCGGCGGCGTGTCGACTACTATAAGGTCGTAGTTACCGCTGCCGGCCACCTCGTAGAGCTTCTCCATCGCCATATACTCCTGCGAGCCGGTAATCATTGCAGAAAGCGATTTATATAGGGGATTGGTCAGAATGGTCCGCGCCGTGGCGGCGTCCGGTGCGTACCGTTCGATCACCCGGTCAAATGTCCCCTTCACGTCGAGCATAAGCGCGTCGAGATAACCGCCGGCGCTACCTGATGCCGATTCGGCCGACCATACCCGCACCGGTTCAGCGCGCGATAGATCGACACCTAATGCGTCGGCCAGCCGCTTGGCCGGATCGATCGTCAAGACGAGAACACGCCGCCTAGCCGCCTCCCCCAGGGCCAATGCCGCCGCAGTGGTCGTCTTCCCCACCCCGCCGGTACCGCACGTGAGTACTACCCGACTATCGGCCAGACGTCTGGCAAGACCGGTCAGAGCCACGGCTCGAACCTCCCAGCAACCGCGGCCAGTAAGGAAGCCGGCTCCGCCTCCGGAAAACGGGGGACCTCCAGCAAGTAGGACGTCAGCTCCTTCATCAGCCGCTCCCGTTGGGCATCTTCCAGCGCCACACGCCTGCGGACAAATTCCGTCACGGCGACAACCGGATCCTTGCCGGCCGACCGCCCGGCGCGCCAGGTCTGATAGAGCGGCGCCAGATCCTTAGGAATAGGGATCGGCCATACAGCATTGGCAATCACCGGTCCGCACGCGATCCCCAGCGGATCGCTAAGTCGCGCGGCCATTATCGATGCCTCTGTCACCGGAAGCTCCTCCAGATGGGTCACCAGACAGACCCGCGTAAAGGCCGCATCGGTCAGCATCGATGTCAATCGCTCTCCCACCTCTCGCAAGGGACCCAAGTGGACGGCATCGGTAACGACTCGTGGGACCTCAAGATAGCCGAGCCCGTGCCCGGTCGCAGGAAGGTCGACCACACAGTGGTCCCACGACTCGTGCGTAGCCATCCACCAGATCTTGCCGAGCGACAGCAACGCGTTAACACCTGGCGTCGCATCTATGAAATAGTGGACGAAGCGGTTGTTGAGAAACGTTTGATAGAGCCGGTGGGAATGGAGTTCCCTAGAGGCATATTCTTCGAACGCCCGGCGCGGCGTGATGTTGAATGCGGTGACCCCTGGCGCAATGGCAGCGCCGGCGTACCCCGCCGGAGAGTGGCCTAGCCGTGTCGGGATGAAGTCGTTTCCCAACTCGATCACCGCCACGCGCCGACCGCGGCGGCCCATCGCAAGCGTCAGTCCAGCCGCGACTGTCGTCTTACCGACACCACCCTTGCCGGAGACGAAAATTATTTTTTCTCGTATTCCTTGAGCCGTCGTTCGAGCTCCTCGATCCGGGCCATGAGTCCCTTCATTTCGGATTGCACAGCGGGGATGTTCTGCACGCTCTCCACCGCCGGACGGATCTTGGCGTCTACAAAGTTGCGGATAAGTTGAAGCAGGTTGGCTCGCTCGTCGTGGCTGAGCGACGCGCGCCTCACCAACCGATCGACTACGTCTGTCACCTCGTCGCGAACACTGGAGAACTCGCGCACCCCGCTCTCCACGGAGCGCTGGACAAACCCCTTGATCGCCTCGCCGCCGCTCCGGATGATATTCTTAAACGTCGTCAACGGCAGGACGTTCTTCCGCTTCTTCTCCTCCTCGAAGATGATCTGCGCCAATGTCATGCTGGTCAGATCCTCCTTGGAGGTGTTGTCGATCACCTGCACATCTTCCCCCTGTTTGATCAACTCTGCGATCTCTTCGAGCGTCACATAGCAGCTCTCGGCCGTGTCGTAGAGCTTCCGATTCTGATAGCGCTTAATAACCCGTGTGCCCGACATTGTCATTATCCTCCCCTCCGTTTATGTCCCGCATCCCTGGTCTTCCCTTTTCCGCCGGCAGCGAGCCGTTCCACTGCGGCAACCAGGTTCTTAAGCGCCGATCGAAGGTATGGATAGGGACGGTCTAAGCCAGTAGCGACCACATGGGCCGTCATCGTCGTCAGCCCCGCCCGCGCCGCAAGCAGCAACTCCAACCCCGCGCGTTGCAGGTGGCCCCGCACCGCCGAGGACCGAAAGATTTCCCCTATCGGGAAAGAGGGGTTGGAGGTTTTTTCTGCCATCGACTTATCCGCCGCCCTTCGTGCACCAAGATAATAATCGCAATAATAACCGATAAGATCAGCCACTCCGACAATCCCAGCCGCGTTATAAACTCGTGCCAGGAGGGCATGTGGTTGCTATAATCAAGTCGCGCCTGCGCGTCAAGGGTGCGTCAAAAAACGCCGGCTATATTCGTTAACCGGTGTCCGGTCGCCATCGCGCCGGTGGAAGTATAAGAGGATGATGTTAACGTGCGCAATGACGATCAGCAGGAGACCTGCCAGGTAGAGGAGCCATGGCGATCCGCCGGACATCAGCCAACCGCCGGTGATCGTCATGATATAGGCCGTAGGGACCATAGCCTTCTTAAACTGGAGCTCTATCCCTAAATACCGCCCGCTAAACTCTTGTCGGCGTGGGTACCAGCGATGCCAGGCACACGTCCGGAGGAAGAGGTAAGGGATGGCGACCAGCACCGCAGCCGCTTTATGAACAAGGGACCATGCCAGCCATGACCCCTGAAAACCCCACAACAGGACAAAACCGACCCCAAGGCACTCCAAGGCATAAACGATGGGGCTCTCTTTGTTGAAAAACAGTTTGAGCATAGAATATTACCGTAATTGCAACAGCCGCCCATCGATCGGCATATCAGTCTCGCCCAACCCGAACCAGTGCCGCATCGTCGGATATAAATCAACCAAACGGGCCCAATCGTATCTGCCGGATCGTATCGTCGGGCCGCGTATCAGCAGCGGCACGCGCAGGTCGACCAGGATGATGCTGCCGTGTGTGGCCTCCTTTTCATGATAAAATCCCCATCTGGGGGCACTGATCACCACAAGGTCCCCTGCTCGCCTATCGGCAAAGACCTGACCTAATTGCACGACCGCATCCGGAAAATCGGAGCTGTTCGTAAGGCGGGCCCACTGCCAGGCGTTAAGCAGCCGGCCATCTGTGAACGATCGGAGGCTAGGATCGTCCCTAAAACCCAAGGGGTCCCAGCCATTATTAAGCACAGTATACCCATAACGGGGCAGCGTTTCATTTCGCACGGTAATCACCGCCTCGCCGTCGCGTTGGAAGAGCCTAATATGTCCGGCGTCCTCTCGCACGGCCACGAGCATCACCTCGGGGGCATTAAGGAGCAGCGCGATCAGATCGACACCTCGACCATTAGTAGCCGGAAATCGGCGAAGCCGTTCTATAGTAGGATCGGTATCCCATCCCCCCTCGCCCGGCACGCTCACGATAGAGCTTCCCACGCCCCGCGCCCCCACATAGATCGCATCGGGCTGCCTTCTGCGCAAGCGGCCAATCAAACGCAAGCCATTGGAGCGCAGGTATCGTTTCAGATCGAAAAGGCCGTCTATATCGTGGGCCCCATGGTCTCCAGTAACGACTATATATGTCTTCTCCATGATCCCACTTTGTTTCAGAAGGGCCAAAAAGTCCTTAAGAAATTCGTCGAATTGCCTCAAATTTGCCTTAACACGCGGATGCCAGACGCCCAGCGTGTGCGTAAGCCAATCGGTCCCGACCAGTCCAACAAGGGTGAACCTGGGGATCTCGGCG
>JACPFG010000001.1:24869-55544 GCA_016183125.1 Deltaproteobacteria bacterium | reverse complement strand
GAGGGAGGTGCTCGGTTACGGTTTGTTGCGACCGACTCGCACCGGCTCTCATACGCAGAGATCCCGTTGAAAGGTTCATGGAGGTTAGAGAAGGGGGTAATAATCCCGCGGAAGGGGGTCTTGGAGTTGCGACGATTGTTAGACGAGGCAGAGGGGGAGGTTCAGCTTATATTCACTGAAAAACAGCTCTTTGCGCGCAGAGAGCAGGTGACCCTCATGATCCGCCTGATCGACGGCCAGTTTCCTCCCTACCAGCAGGTCGTCCCTAAGGACCAGCCGAGACTGGTAGCGGTTAACCGGGAAGAGCTATCCCATGCCCTGCGACGGGCACAGATAGTCACAACTGATCGCTCACGTGGTGTCACCTTTGCCGTCTCCTCCGGGCACCTAAAGCTTACGGTCAACAATCCCGATATTGGCGAGGTGGAGGAAGAGCTGTCGATCGGCTATAAGGGAGAGGCCTTAAAATGGGCAGTAAACGGAAGATACTTGTCCGATGTGCTGGCAACCGTGCAGGATGAACAGGTCATTCTCGAGCTCAAAAACGAGGTGAGTCCCTGCGTTATCCGCTCGGAGTTCGACAAAGGGTTCCTAGCCGTCATCATGCCGATGAGGGTGTGAGTCCGGTCTACAAATCTTTCCGAGCCGGTGACGTAATAATTCAAGTTTATTTTTGCGTCTTGGCATAGAGATAAACATCACAAGGCCGGTCGTCGATATTCGGATGAAACGTGTATTTACTAAGCCGGCCTTCACGCGTCATCCCCGCCTTTTCCATCACCCTGGCCGAGGCCCGGTTCTTCACATCACAGATTGCCCAGACTCGGTATACACCGGGAATGGAAAAAGCAAAGGCCAAGACCTCCTTGAGCGCCTCTGTGACATACCCCTTGTTCCATTCGGGGCGCATGACAACATATCCCACATCCATCATGTGTCGCTTGTAAGAGAAGGGCCTCGTGTCGCTAAAACGCAGATCTATCATGCCAATGAGCTTTTTGTCTTTTGTAAGGGTGATCGCCCAAGGAAACCCAGTTCCAACCCGCCACACCGTAATACAGGCCTTAATAAAGTTCCGGGTTTCATTGATTGATCGATGGCATGGCCAGGTCACATATCGTGTGACCTTCGGATCCTGGGCATAACTGTTGAAGATCTTCGCTGCATCGCTTAAACGGATCGGACGAAGCACGAGACGACGCGTTTTCAGAATTTTTTTCATAAAATCTCACCCTTTCCGAGCAGGCGACGCAAAAACTCTACATCTTGTGCATCGGCCGCGGCGCGGCGATCCGCAAAGGCCAATTCCTTTAGTCGCAGAAGGTCCTCGGTGGAGGCGATCCGGAGCGATCCTGAGGGAATCTTGAATCTCGTGGCCCTGGACGCGACTTCGTAGGTTGACAGGGGAAAGTCAAATAGAAGGTCAATTCGTAACCCTTTTTTTCGATCAAAAAAATAGGCGCTGGAGGGGGAATCAAGTTTAAGTCGGGCGGCTGCCACATTTCGATTGTCGATGGTTCGGATCGCTTCGCCTTGCGGGTTGAGCTTGGAAACTAGTTCGAATCCGTGGTCATAAAAGATGCTCACGACTTCAGCTAGCAACGGTTCCCGCAAAGAAATGAGGAAGTCAAAATCGTTGGTAATGCGCTGAGACCCCAAGATGACCAGCGCCATGCCACCGACCAGGACGGGGGAAAGCCCCAGTTGTTCGAGGGCCGTCGTAAGGGCGACAACAGATTCAAGATGGTTTGTTTCCTTGGGCATAAATTCCTGGGAGGCGGTCCGCTGCCGCGGAGACCGATCGGATTGCCGGAGGGCGTCTTAAAATTTTTATGGCGCGCCAACCAGAAAAGTTTCTCCGCACACGACGCTCCGCATGATGTGCGAGGGCCCTTGCGCGGCCCCCCATGGAGGCAATGATCCTTCGCCTCTCGCCAGGGAGACGACGCGCGCGAGACAATCCCCCGCGCCGCCCCAAAGCTCGTGCCGACTGCCGCACATTCATGGGGATATTGTTGCTTAGCGCTAAGTAAAAATCAAGCCCTTTTGCGACGTTCGTCAACTAATGGCCCCTTGACTTTTCATTTACTTTTCGCCGGGTTCGTGATGTAAATGCGCGGTTTCTTATGGCCAACCACGTGGAATCCTCAAAGACCAAACTGTCCGGGAAGTCGAAACCGCCCGTGGTTGCGCCGGTGGGCGCCGAGCCCCCCATCCGCAAAGGCCATACCTACGACGCCTCAACCATCCAGGTCCTGGAAGGGTTGGAGGCCGTGCGCAAGCGCCCGGCGATGTATATCGGGTCCACCGGTCCGGCTGGCCTGCACCACCTCGTCTACGAGCTTGTGGATAATAGCGTTGACGAGGCACTGGCCGGGTTTTGCACGCGCGTGGACGCGGCAATCCACCTCGATAACAGCGTGGGCGCGGGATCCCGGTGGATATGCATAAGACCGAAAAGGTCTCGGCCGCCGAGGTTGTGATGACCAAGCTCCACGCCGGCGGCAAGTTCGAACATAGCGCCTACAAGGTATCCGGGGGTCTCCACGGCGTCGGCGCCTCCTGCGTGAACGCGCTGGCCGAGTGGCTCCACCTGGAGATTCGGCGGGATGGGAAGCTCTACGAACAGGATTACGTTCGCGGCACGCCGAAGGCGCCGTTGAAAGCGAGCGGCAAGAGCGATCGCACGGGAACCAAGGTGACATTCAAGCCCGACCCGAAGATCTTCGAGACAACGGAATATAGCTTCGATACGCTTTCACAGAGGTTGCGCGAGATGGCCTTCTTAAACAAGGGCCTTACGATAGGGATTCATGACGAACGGACCGACAAGCAACACGAGTTCGTCTATGAAGGGGGCATCGTCAGTTTCGTAGAGTACTTAAATCAACGGAAGACGCCTCTTCACAAACCGGTCTATATTGAGGCCAAGCGGGATGGCGTTATTGTCCAGTTAGCGATGCAATGGAACGACGGCTACCAAGAAAACATTTTTTCCTTTGCGAACAACATCAATACGATTGAGGGGGGAACGCACCTCTCAGGATTCAAATCCGCGCTCACTCGCACGATCAACTTCTATGCGCAGAAGAACGAACTGCTCAAGAAGCTGAAAGAGGTCCCGGAGGGGGAGGATATTCGCGAGGGACTGACGGCCGTTCTCTCCGTCTATCTGCCGGAGCCGCAATTCGAGGGGCAGACTAAGGCAAAGCTCGGAAATAGCGAGATGGAGGGGTTGGTCAAACAGCTCGTGAACGAGCGGCTAGTGGATTACCTCGAGCGGAACGGTCCCGTAGCGCGCAAGATCGTGGCCAAGGCGATCGAGGCCGCGCACGCTCGCGAGGCGGCGCGTGCCGCGCGCAATTTGGTGCGGCGTAAATCGGCGCTGGAGGGGGGCGCGCTGCCGGGCAAGCTGGCGGATTGTCAAGAACGCGATCCGGCCCAGAGCGAACTTTATATCGTCGAGGGCGATAGCGCAGGCGGATCAGCCAAACAGGGGCGCGATCGGCGGTTTCAGGCAATCTTGCCGCTTCGCGGGAAGATCCTAAACGTCGAGAAGGCACGGTTTGATAAGATTCTCTCGTCTGAAGAGATCCGCACGCTGATCACGGCCTTAGGCGTAGGCGTCGGTGAGGCGGTCCCAGATGGGACGGCGGAGACCGAGCGCGATCTCTCCAAGCTTCGGTATCATCGCGTAATTTGCATGACAGATGCTGATGTTGACGGCTCGCACATCCGCACGCTCCTGCTCACCTTCTTCTATCGACAGATGCCGCAAATAATAGAGAACGGCTATCTGTACATAGCACAGCCGCCGCTCTTTCGCGTAAAGAAGGGGAAGGTGGAGAAGTATCTTAAGGACGAGGCCGCGCTGGAAAACTACCTGCTGGCCTTCGGTGTTGAGGGGGTGCGCGTAAAATCGAAACAGAAGGAGCTGACCGGCCAGCCGCTGGCCAGATTGGTCACGCAGCTTATCCGGTACGACAAGATTCTCGATCTAATCCAACGACGACATGATCCGCGAGTTATCGACGTACTGGTAACGGCCAGCGAGTTGACCACCGAGGTCCTCGCCAAAGAAAAGAAGATCGATCCGGAACTGGATAAAATTGCGGCGCACCTGCAGCAGGTTTTTCCCGAAATGGGGGACTTCGAGGTAGACGTGCAGAAGGACCTGGAGCATGCCAGTCACAAGGTAGTCTACACGACCACCTGGCAAGGGTTCAGGCGGCAGACGCAGATCGACGCGGACCTGCTTATCTCGGCGGAAATAAAAGAGCTGCGCAAACTACGTGAGTCGTTCCGTGAAATAGGCGCGCCTCCCTTTCAGGTGGAGGCCGACGAGAGCAAGCAGACACTGCCGTTTCTGCGGCCGGTGCGCGATTTTATCTTGCAGCGGGGACGCGAGGGGGTGGTAATCCAGCGCTACAAAGGGCTGGGGGAGATGAATCCGCAACAACTCTGGGTAACGACGATGAATCCGGAGGTTCGGACACTCCTCCAGGTCAAGATAGAAGACGCCGTGGAAGCCGATCAGATCTTCACGATCCTTATGGGCGATCAGGTAGAGCCTCGGCGGCAATTTATCGAAGAGAACGCGCTCTATGTGCGAAACCTGGACATCTAGAAGGCGCTAAGCGATCTTGAGGCTCTTGAGGAATTGCTGGAAAGGCCGGTAATAGATCTCGAACTTGTCGGCCGGGAAACTGGCCGTCATGTTGATTGCCAACTGGTCTTTAAGCAGCGTTACTTGAATCTGCTTGACGATCTGCCCTGGAGGGACGCTGGGCGGGGGCGCATCTGGTCGGTCCTTTTGCAGCATGGCGGCCATCGCGGAGACATCCCAGGCGCAGACCATCATCTTGCCGCGCACCCCGGAGATCACCACCTCCCGCTCGTCGGAGATCTTGAGATCTTTGATCCCGCGCTTTTGGATCGACTCCTTGATCCGATTAAAGTATTCGTTAAGTTCGATCGGGCGCGGTAGCAACTCCTTCGTCAGGATCACGTTCGGTTTGACGTTTTTGTCGGGAGAGGGGAGCGTTAATGTGAGCATCCCCTGACAACCCCAGTTGTCGGGTATTTCAGCGGCAAGACCCGGCAACTCGATCATAGGCATGCCGCCAACGTAGCAAGGGAGCAAGACGAAAAGCAAGTATTTTAGGAAGGGGCCCCGTTGTGAAGGAGTGGATCGTTACCCAGGCAGGCTCCGGGAAAAGGCTCGACATGGTCCTGGCTGATCATGCCGGCCGATCGCGCAAGCAGATCAAGCGCTGGCTCGATTCCGGAGTTGTAAGAGTTAACGGACGACAGGTGGCGATCGCTAAGTGGAAGGTCAAAGCAGGCGATCGGATAACCGTGGACGACGAACCGGTAAGCGAGGCAACGCGCGAGCGCGCGTCTGCACGTCGCCCGGTCCGTCCCCTCTACGAGGATGCCACGCTGATCGCAGTGGAGAAGCCGCCGGGAATGCTGGTTATACCAGAGGCCGGCACGCGCGAGCCGACCGTGGTGGATACCGTGCGCGCCTATCTGCGCCGTACGCATCCCACCGCCCGGGGGACCTATGTCCGGGCGTTGCATCGCTTAGATCGCGGCACATCCGGTGTGGTCTTGCTGGCCAAGACCAAGGGAGGGGAGGCGGTGATTCAGCAATTTAAGCGCCGCGAGATCGGGCGGGAGTACTGGGCCATCGTGCATGGCGCCGTGGCGCGCCAGCGCGGGACGATTACTGCGCCTTTGCTCAAGGGTCTGTTCGGGCACGGCAAGAAGGCCGCTGTTGCAAATACGGGTCGCGCGGCAATTACACACTATTTTGTTGAAGAGCGATACCAACAGGCCACGCTGCTCACCGTGCGCGTCGAGACGGGACGCACTCATCAGATTCGCGTGCACCTGGCCTCGATCGGCCATCCGCTCCTGGGAGACACTGTATATGGGAGGGGGTTTGTCTCTCCAGTGAAGTTGCCACGGGACCGCGTTGCACTTCATGCCGCCAGCCTCTCCCTGCGTCATCCGATGAGCGGGGAGCGCCTGGAAATTAGAAGCCCCTTGTCCAGGGATCTGGAACAACTGGTCGATCGACTGCGTGTCGGCTAGAGAGCACACTTTGATCTAACGATCCTGAAATGGTCCTCGCGGGCAATCTGCCCCTTCGCGTGGCACTCCACGATCTCCCCTCTCCAGACGCGATCGAGATCGGCATTAGCAGGCCCTCTCTCCTTGTCGAGCCTGGTGACTCGATGCAACCTGCCGGTATCGTTTCCCTCAGCAGGACATAGCAATAATTCGATCTTTCCCTTCGACCGGAGCGGGGCGCTGACCACACGGAACAGATGTTCCGAGGTTCCGATGCCTGCCCTGAACTGTGGCGAAGGGTTCCGAGATTCCGATGCTGTCAAGACGAGATAGCTGAATTTCAGGTGCTCTTTTTTGTTCCCGATCAGCCGATCAAGATCGGCAATGATCTTCGGGCGTTCCCAATCGAGATAAAAGTGGCACCAGTCGCGCTTATTATGGCTGAGCATTGGACAACGATCCTGATGCAAACAGGGGGCAACAATACGGACGTCCCTCTCCATAAGGAGGGTGTCTCGCAGCGCCATAAGCTCCCGCGTAGTTCGCTGCAACCCGGGTTCAATCGCTATCAGAGCGCCATCCGGCGTCAAATGGTAAGCGAGAAGAGATCGAACGAGTCGTTCGCGGGCGCCCATATCGCTGAATTCGTTGAGCAGGTTCATTGCCATAATTATGTCGAACCGTTCCCGCCGTAGGATCTGGGCAAGATTCTTCCAGCCGATGGCAACGGTGCGCGTTTCACACCGGGAGAAGGCCGTCTTGCGCATCCCAAACAATGCCCTCGCATCCGCCAAGATCTCTCCGTTTTGATCCACGCCGAGACATTCCAATCGCTGTTCCTGGGCATGGGCCTTCCAATATTCCATCGCCGCCAGCATCCCGGTCCCTGGTCCGCAGCCGAGGTCCAGCACGCGAACGGGATTGCGCCCTGCGAACCGACCAGTGACATCGAGTTGCGCGAGGCACTGCCATGCCTTCGGGAAATTGCTCAAGACGAAATAGAGAAGATAAGCAGAGCGAAACTCCCTTCGGTTGAAATAGTTTTTTGCGCGGCCGGCCCTCTCGCTCGTAAACGCCGCCGAGACCTCCGCCACCGCCGGGGCAAAAAAGCGCACATCCGCCTCGGTAAACGCGACCGTCGCCGCCCTCCGAGGGAAATACCGAGCCTTCACGTAGTCGCAGATGCAGCGCTCTAGTCCGTCCATTCGTTCTAATGGAAACATTAACTGAAGTATTGCGCTGTTGTCCGGGAAGTGCAAGGAGTCCGCATGTTATGATCTTTATCGTCGGCGGAGGGGTGGTGGGGTTGCACGTGGGAATAGCGCTGGCCGCGCAGCCGAATCACCCCGAGATCTTCATTGTCGAAAAAGAGCAGTTCCTGGGCGATCATACCAGTGGGCGAAATAGCCAGGTGATTCATGCGGGCTTTGCGTATCCGGTGGGGTCGCTGAAAGCCCGGCTCTGCCTCGAAGGGAACGCCTTAAGCTATGAGTGGCTGAAAAAATTGAATGTTCCCCATATGGTGTGCGGAAAGTGGATTATTGCTTTTACTCCCGAAGAAGTGCCTGCCTTGCAAAAGGTCCTGGAGATAGGCGCTGCGTGTGATGTGCCGGGGATGCGTGAGACGCGAGGCGATGAGGTCGCGAAGGCCGAACCATCGGCCCACCGGTTTGCCGGGGCGGTCTTCTCCGCGACGTCCGGGATGATGGACGCCGCCGAATATATTCGGGCACTCGAGCGCTATTTCCTCGCGCAGGAGAATTGTTACCTCCTCTATCCGTGCGAGGTGGCGGCGATCGATCCGGTCAAGCAGAGGATTACGACAACGCGCGGAGAGATGGAATATGCAACGCTCGTCAATGCCGCGGGGCTCTTTGCCGATGACGTCTATAGGATGTGCGGCGGGACACGCGCGTTTCGGATCAAGCCATTCAAGGGGGAGTACTATGTGTGGAAGAAGGGCCAGATCCGTTCCATGATCTATCCCGTCCCTCGCCGCTACTTGCCTGGCGGCGGGCAAGACAAACGCCTGGTGAGCAGCATGGGGATCCACCTGCATCGCGACACCGGCGGGCAGCTCTTTGTCGGGCCGACTCAGGTCGAGCTTGATTGGGACCGAAAGACCGATTATTCGTTCGTCACGCCGCGGGAAGAGTTTGTCCGCCAGGCCGCCCAGTATGCGCCGGTGGACGACGCCGAGGCCTTCGAGCAGGCCTATGCTGGCAATCGCCCGAAGGTGTACGAAGACGGCAAGCCGTTAGGGGATTTTCAGATCTTTCGGGAGGGCGCGCATATCCATCTCATCGGGATCGAATCCCCCGGTCTCACCGCTGCCCCGGCGATCGCCCGGATGGTCGCGGGGATGGTCTAAGGCGCGACAAAGATGGCCGCCACGCAGTACGTGCGATTACCACGCGAGGCGCCACAACAAGTATTGGTTCACGGACATCGCGTGTTCCTTGGCATCGCGCTTCAGCCGGGCGACAATCTCTTGGGGCAGGCGCAGGTTGAGTCGGGCGCCATGGCGAGTGGCAATCGGCTGAGGGATGGGCAGTTTCTCTTTTTTCGCCACGCGCAACCACCCCTGGAGTGATTTTTCCGCCTCCCTCAGCGCCTGCTCGGGTGTTTTCCCCAACCCGGAGCAGCCCTTTAATTCCGGCACCTCGGCCACATAGCAGTCGTCTTCTTCACTCAAAAACACTCGGATCATATAGGGATTTTTTTTCATGTCTCCTCATTCCTCCCTGTGAGCCCATACTGCCGAACCAGCCGAATTAACTGCCGTATCTGATACGGTTTGGCTTCGCCTCCCAGCGGTTGCACATCGAGGATCTCCCGCACGCCCGGATGAAAGTAGGTCTGATGCGATCCCTTGCCCCCCTTCCGGACAAACCCAAACCACGCGATCAGCCGGCAAAAATCACTAAAATGCACATTGTGGGGTTGCCGCTCCACCTGCTCCCACAATCGCCCCAGCGCCTTGGCCATTGGGGAAATGGTGCCATATATGGCACCATAGTTCAAGCCAAAAATGGCGCCTGAAGACGGCCTGCTCTTGTATTTCCAGTCGGTTCACTCCCCCGGCAAACGCGCGCCTGGCATGCTGACATTCCTTCGTCCGGACGCCCTCAAGATCTCATCATAATTAGTATTGATTTAATAGATCGCATGATCTACTATTTAATCTATGCTAGAACCGCTTATTACATCAGCGGTTAGGCTGGCGCTGTTGCGCCGGTTGTATCTACAGCCGAGCCCGGAAAATGACTATCCGCGAGGACTGGCAAAAATATTGGGGCTCTCATACATGCCGGTGCACCGAGAACTCACCCGCTTAGCCGAGGCTCAGGTGTTGGGAATTACCACGGTTGGCAATCGCCGAGTCTATCAGGTGAACCCCGCATATCCATTATATAGGGAGCTCCGTCAGCTCCTTCAAAGGGAGCAGGAGGCGATGTCTCCTGCATTGCAATTACCCCCCGCGATTATCAAGGCCATCGATCTCTTTCGAACGCAACTCCCGAAAGGGAGTTCCATGGTTCTATTTGGATCACGGGCGGAAGGGACCGCTCGAGGCAATAGCGATTGGGACTTCGGCTTTACGTCCGCGCAGAGGCTCCCCCTGCAAGAAAGCCTGCGATTGAAGGCGCACGCGCGTGCGCTGGCGTGGCCGAACCGGATCGATCTGGTCGATTTGACGCGCGCAACGCCCCAGTTTCGCAATCTGGCGCTGCGGCATGCAGTTCCCGTATAAAAAGGCGTATGGAAAAAGAGCGGCTGTACCAAACAATCGATGCAGCAAAAGACGCGCTCAAGGCATTGCGCGATGTCGTCGCATGGGTCGAGGAGTGTACCGACTTAACGGAGCGAAGCCGCCGGATTGATGCCGTGGCCAAACGCTTCGAGGTCGCCTTCGAGTACGGCTGGAAGGCATTGCAGGCCGCCGCGCGATGGAAGGGGGAAGAGGTCTATGGCCCGCGGGATGCGATTCAGGCGGCACACGCTCATGGGTGGCTCGCCGATGCCGACCAGTGGGCGGGCTTTCTGGAGGCCAGAAATAGCGGCGTCCATGATTACTTCGGGCTGGGGTCGGAGGAATACTTTGCCGTCGCAAGGGACTTTCTTCCCCAAGCAGAGGCCGTTATCAGTGCTATTAAAATTCAAACGCCACCTTGATGCCCTGGTGGCGTTTTTTGTCGAGGGCGGTCGTGAGGGCCTTGGCGTACTCGGCAATCGGGAATTGGTGCGTGACGAGGCCATCGGCGCGGAGCTTGCCGCCAGCCATTAGATCGATCACGTGTTGATACGTCCGTTTTCTGATGCCACCGATTGTGCTGTGGGAGAACATGGCGCTTCCGGTGAGTCGGACCTCTTTGAACCAGAGGGGAGACGCATCGACCTTCGAGAGCAACCCGGCAGTCCCGACGACCACTACCGTCCCGCGTTTTCGAACGAACCGCATGGAATAGTCGATCGTCTGCGGTGTCCCGACGCAATCGAAGACATGATCGACGCCGCCATCCAACACCGGCGGTCCCAGCGTTGGCTTGCGGATCGTTGCGCTGGTCAGGTCGGCGATTGTTGGAAACAGGTTTCGCGTGATCACTTCGCTGGCGCCCAGGCGTGTGGCCCAGTCGGCCTGAAATGCGTGGCGGCCAATAGCGATAATTCGCGCCCGGCTTCCGGCAGCGCGAAGGCATTGGATGACGTTCAGCCCGATGATCCCGGCGCCATAGACGAGCACCGTTGCGTCATCCGGTGGGAAATGATCCGCCACGGGTTGCAGCGCCGAGGCGAGGCTATCGATTAAGACGGCGTCCCGCGTCGGGATGTCGCCCGGCACCGGAAAGAGCTGGCTCTTGTGCGCGACGCAGAATTCTCCCCATCCGCCGCCAAGTCCCTTCGTAAATCCGATCAGGACACCAGGCGCCAGATGGCCATTGGCAAAATTCGCGCAGAGCGAATAATTCCCTGCCGCGCAGGCTGCACATGGTGGAGTGATCCCGCGCGGCGCGCAGGGTAGGACATTTTCTACCGCCACCCGCGTCCCCTCGGCAATACCATTGGCCTGTTTCCCGCATGCGACAACCCGGCCAATAATCTCATGCCCCATCACGCAGGGGAAGCTGGCGTATGGCTCCATCGAAAAGCTCTCTGCTCCCCGCAAGGCATTAAGGTCGCTGCCACATATCCCGCAGGCCTCCGTGCGGATTCGGACCCATTCCGGACCTGGGAGATCCGGAATCGGCACCGCGCGCAAGTGGAGTGGACTTATCCAGGCGTGAAAGCGATGAGGTTGAAGTTTGGTCAGTCCTCTGGCCACGAGATAACGGGGGATCGAGAGTTCATATTGCAACGCCTGCATTACTTCTTGCGTCATGGCTCGACGGTTATTGCATTGACAGGGATCATGGTCAAATACTAAGCCCATCCGATACTATGCCTCTCTCCAACGACGTCTTTCAAAAATGCTTTGATTATCAGGAGCCTAAGTTAGTCAAGGCCTTGGGTGTCTATCCCTATTTTTGCCCTATTGAGGCCTCCGAAGGGCCTCGCGTCACATGCGACGGCAAGTCCGTGGTGATGGTCGGCTCGAACAATTACCTCGGTCTCACCCACCACCCGAAGGTAATCGAGGCGGCCGTTCAGGCCCTGAGGCGTTACGGGAGCGGATGCACAGGCTCCCGATTTCTCAACGGTAACATAGCGCTTCACGATGAGCTTGAAACACGACTGGCCAGGTTTGTAAAAAAAGAGGCTGCCCTGGTCTTCTCCACCGGATTTCTCACAAATTTGGGTGCGATCAGTTGCCTCTTCGAGGAAGGTGATGTGGTCTTTAGCGATGCAGAGAATCACGCCTCGATTATTGCCGGCTGTCGGAGCTCTCCAGCCACCATAGTCAGATACGAACATGCGGACATGGTGGATCTAAGGGCAAAATTTGTGGCAGTGCCGACCGCCGGCGGCACGGGGATCGTTACCGACGGGGTCTTCTCCATGACTGGGGACGTCGCCCCGTTGCCGGCTATCGTGGCGCTTAAGAAAAACCATCCAGGAACACGAGTCTATCTGGACGATGCCCATGGACTCGGCGTCCTGGGGGAAGGAGGACGTGGGACGGCGGAGCATTTCGGCTGCACGTCCGAGGTCGATCTCATCATGGGGACGTTTTCCAAATCGTTTGCGTCGATCGGTGGGTTCGTGGCCGGCGTGCCCGACGTAATCGAGTATATCAGACACCAGGCCCGCGCGCTGATCTTCAGCGCGGCGATTCCGCCTGCCAGCGCAGCGACCGTGTTGGCGGCACTCGACGTAATCGAGGGAGATCCTTTAGTGCGCGAACGGTTATGGGAGAATGTGTCGTTTATTCGAAAGGGTTTCGACACGATCGGCCTGGCGTACATTCCGTCGCCAACTCCGATCATTGCGATCTACGTCGGTCCAGAAGGCCGGGCGTTCAAACTGGTCAAGGCGATGCGCGATGAGGGCGTCTTCGCTACACCGGTGATCTTTCCCGCGGTCCCATACGGCAAGGCGCTGATTAGGACCTCCTACATGGCGACACACACCCAGGCCGATTTGACCCGCGTGCTCGATCTGCTCAAGCGGTTGGCCCCGGACTACGGGATCTTGCGCCACCAACTTCCCGATGAACCTGCTCAGATCCCGGCCGCCGCCGGCTACAACTTCGACGACCTGTTTTAGGGGACGTTCCACCATGTCTTATCTCATTGAAATAACTCAGTATCTGCGCCGATTCCCATTTTTGCATGGCGAGGGGGAATTGGAATATAGGCTGAGAAGTCGAATGATTGCGCCGGGTTAACTATGGGTGGAACGTCCCCTGAGATTGTCGAGGTACGGAATTGGCGGGCACGGCGGCTCTTTCTTCGTCTCCCGTGGCGCCTGTATCGCCACGACCCGGCCTGGGTGGCGCCGCTGCGGATCGAACTTGCCCGCCGGATCGATCCGCGGAAAAACCCCTATTTTCGTCACGGTGAGGCAGCGTTATTTCTCGCCCGTGCGGGGCGGGAGGTCGTCGGACGGATTTCGGCGCAGGTTGAGCGGGCGGCCTCCGAGGGCGCGTTTGGTTTTTACGAGGCAGTCGACGATCAGACGGTTGCCGATACGTTGCTCGGCGCCGCCTCCGAGTGGCTGCGTCGTCGTGGGGTCGGAAAAGTCATGGGTCCCTGTAATTTCCGGTTGGAGGATCCGGCGCCGGGGTTCCTCACGCGAGGGTTTGATCTGCCGCCGGCCTTTATGATGGCCTACTCCAAACCCCACTATCCGTCGCAACTGGAACGAGCCGGATTTACGACAGTGATGGATCTCCATTCGTACTGTGTCGATAAGGAGCATCCGCTTCCACAGGGCCTCCTTGACCGCGCTGACCAGGCCGCGGCGATACCCGGACTGCGCATTCGGCAGCTTCAGATGGAGCGCCTCTTCGACGAGGCAGAGCTCTTGCGCGGGATCTTCAACGGGGCGCTCAAAAATAACTGGGGCTTCGTGCCGTTTTCCGCGGCACAGGCCCGCCAGATGGCGCGGGATCTCAAGATGCTCGCCGATCCCCGAATCGTGCTGATAGCCGAGGTGGAAAACCGACCTATTGGCGCCGTTATCAATCTCCCGAATTACAACGACATCCTCGCCGATTGTAACGGCCGGCTCTTTCCGAAGGGGCTCTACCGGTTGTGGCGCTGCCGCCACCGGATCCGGGGCCTGCGCGGATACGCCATGGGGATCCTGCCGGATTACCAGGGGCACGGCGTCGGGTGTCTGCTGATCCGCGAGGCGCACACCCGCGGAATGGCCGCAGGATACACCTACGGTGAGATCACCTGGGTCCTGGGCTCCAACAAGGGGATGAACGAACTGGCCCAATACTTAGGTGGCCAGCAACAGAAGGGATATCGGTTGTATCAACGTACACTATAGAGATCAGTGGGGGAGCAACTTCTGATACGCCGCCATCAACTGTCGGGTGAATGGGCCGGGGGTCCGCGATTTCGCCGTGATCCCCCGCACCTCACGGACCGGCAGGACCTCGGCGGTCGATCCGGTCAGGAAGATCTCGTCGGCCCGTTTTAGGTGAGCAGTGGCGAGATGCGCCTCGCGCCACGGAATCCCCAGACTATCGGCACAACCCATCACGACAAACCGGGTGACACCGGGAAGCACGCCGTCGCCAAGAGGCGGAGTGACCAACCGCCCGCCTTGAACAATGAAAAGATTAGTTGCGGAACCCTCCAGCAGCCGGCCCGACGGTGTGGCCAGCAACCCCTCATCTGCCCCAGCTTCCTGGATCTCCATTCGGGCAAGCATGCGGGTGAGGTAGCTGGTCGATTTGATCGTGGCGATCTCAGGAAGATCTCCATGCACGGACCGGATCAGCACAACCGACGTCCCACGCGCGTAATGCTGGCGGGGCCGTCCGTGAAAATCGCGGCAGAAGATCACCACGTTGGTAGGCATTGTGACCGGCCGGGCGATGCCGAATGAGGCCCCCACTGGGCTTACCGTGACGCGAAGATACGCGTTGCGCACCTTGTTCACCTGCAAAGAGCGCATAAGCGCCCGCTCAAAGGCGTATTCGCTGAGCGGCAGATCGATGCGTAGTTGAACGCAGTTTTGCGCCAGGCGATGATAATGGAGGTTACAGAATGCCGGACGACCGGCGTAGGCGCGCAAAGTCTCGAAGGCCCCCTCGCCGTAGAGATAGCCGCGGTCGAAAATGCTGATGCTGGCTTCCTTCGGGCGCACGAAGTGACCGTTAATGTAGACGGCGCGCATGCGATTCCTATAATCGGTTATGCCAGGGCTTGCAATGCCGATTCCGGGATCTGCCGGTGCGCCAACATTGAAGGAGCATGGGGAGCGCCATATGCCAAAAAATCGGTCGCGATTCAAGAAAATAGTGGTAAAAAACGCGTGACGATGTCGACCGACGAACAATTTATGAAAGAAGCGATCGCCGAGGCGGCAAAGGCCGCTGCAATTGACGAGGTCCCCATCGGCGCGGTCGCAGTAGCACAGCAACAGATCGTCGCTCGTGCGCACAACTTACGCGAATCGACGGGCGACCCGCTGGGCCACGCCGAATTGATGCTCTTGCGGAAATTAACGAAGAGGGGGAGTCGTAATTGGCGGCTCACGGAGATAACTGTCTATGTCACCTGCGAGCCGTGCCTGATGTGCGCCGGAGCCCTCCTGCAGGCGCGCGTCCCTCGTCTTGTGTACGGCTGCAAAGATCCGAAGGCGGGGGCCTGCGGATCGCTCTATGACGTGACCAACGATCCACGGCTCAATCACCGGATCGCCGTCACCGCCGGCGTGTTGACAGACAAATGCGGAGATCTACTAAGCGTCTTTTTCCAACAGTTGAGGACCGGGCGCGGCGGTGTCCGTCATAGGGCAAGGCCGAGCCGGGAGCAGAAGGCCTGAAAGCGGGGGAGGTTCATGTCGGTGAATTCCACGCCGCCCTCATATATGGGCGGGCCGAAGCGCTGCGGAACCATCCGTTGCCAGCGCACAGAGCCCTCTACTGCCAAGCCGGGATCGTCGTCGAAGGCAATGGTAAACCGTTCTCCAGAACGGAGGATAGCCAATGTGCGCAGCGAAAGCCCCCCACTTGAGATATCGCGGCATTGGCCAAGGTGCTGTGTCTTTGCCTTAAGTGGAGAGAGGTAGACGCGCCCCATGTATTGAAGACGCACCGAGCGACGCCGCTCGGAGCCCGGCGGGGGGCTGTCTTCTCGTGGAGGAGTCGTTGCAATCTCTCCTAAGAATAGCCGATCGTAGGCGGCACGGCGGGCAGGATCCTTCAAGACCTCATAGGCCTCGTTTAATAATATTGCCTCTTCGTTCGATCCCCCCAGGTCGGGGTGTTTCCTGCATTTAAGCATCCGCTCCCGATATGCCCGGCGGATAGCGGCCGCCACCGCGCCAGGTTCAACGCCTAAGAGGGCATAATAATTGGGATAGGAGGCCATGCATGCCGTATAATGCAGGCCAGGCTGTTTGCCAAGCCAAATATCATGGGGTTACTTGAGGTCTTGCCTGCGCAAGGATAGCGCCGATCAAGAGCAGTGCTAGGCCCGTGATGGAGGAGGTGCTGATCGGGAATGCGGCGCCGCCAAGCAGCCCAAAGTGGTCTATAACGGCAGATCCCCCGATCTGCGTGCCGATAACCAAGATGGCCAAGAAGGTATTGCCGATTCGCGGAAGGGCATAATTCCACCCGCAGACCACGAGCACACCGAGCAGGCCGCCGCAAAAATAGTAGAGCGGAAGGTCGAAGCGAACGGTACCGGTGCGAATGACCAGTAAGAGCAACCCGGCAACGACTGTGCCGACCAGATGATTAATGAGCGAACTTGGCAATGCGCCGACGCGCAAGCCGAGAGCCGCGTTGATGAGGCGGGACCAGCTTAGCAGCACGCCATTGACCGCGGTGACCAGCACTAAGACAATCATGCGATCCTCCCATATATCAGCCAGGTGCCTGCCACCGCGCAGGCCAGACCGACCCAACGCCGTCTAGTCATCGGGAATCGGGGCATACCCAACCACTGATAGTGGTCCGCCAGCGCGGAAAAAAATAGGGTGGTCACTACGACGATTCCGGTAGAAAAGGCCATGCCGAGTTTGGGGATGACCCAGTTGCCGACCCAGACGATACAGACACCGATCGCACCGCCGGCAAAGAGCGGCAGTGGAGTGGCGACTACAGAGCGAAGAAGCGGACGATTCAGGCGGCGCGCCATGAGGAAGAGCGCAAATATGGAGCCTACCAGATGGACGACAAACGTTGCCTCAAGCAAGCCGATCGCCTCGCCAAGCGAGGCGTTGATCCTCATTATCGCAGCCACGAAGAATCCGCTGAGGACCGCCGTGGCTATGGAGAGGGGACGTTCCATTATTAATAGGATCCTCCCAGATGCATGGCGCCAGTATAGGCGGAACCGGCGGTGGACTCAACCGAGCTTCTATTTTCCGCGGTTGTATCCGGAAGGGGTTGAGGATGAGAGGGTTGTGAGAGCGGTTGACTGATTGCTTGTCGAATGATACGTCCATTGCATGGCCCGGATTTTTTTTAATGAGGGGCAGCAGAAAATGTTTATCGAGCGGGCAAAAGAGAGGACAGGCCTTTCGTTTAAGCTGTTAGCCAAACGCTGTGGTGGACATCAGAGAAGCTACAGTGATTGGTTGCACGAGGAGACAAGCCTTCCCCAAGACATAGCACTCAAACTTTCGATATTAGCAGATGTCCCTATTCCACCGAACGTCGTAGTGAAAGACGATTTTTGGTACACAAAAAAAGCCGGAATATTAGGCGGACACGCCCATATACAACAATATGGCAATCCAGGCACGCCCGAAGGACGCAGGTTGGGAGGAATACGATCGCTTATTACACACCGGGAAACACAGAGCAGTTTCAAACAACGAAAGGCCGTTCAGAATCCGGGGAGGAGCGCAGAACTGGCGGAGATGTGCGGAATTATTCTCGGTGACGGCAATGTCTCTTACCATCAAGTTTCGATTACGCTTAATCGGGACACCGACTCCAAATATGTACAGTGTGTGATGCAACTTATGAAACGATTATTTGGCATCGATGTCTTCGTGAGGCAAATTGGCAAGACCGCAACACTTGTCGCAACAGGCATAAATTTGGTAGAAATCTTACTCAGATATGGGCTTCGAAGAGGCAATAAGATTCAAAAGCAGGTCGATATGCCATCATGGATCAAGACACATTCATCGTATGCAAGGGCGTGCGTGCGCGGTTTGATAGACACCGATGGGTGCGTGTATATTGATAGGCATAGGCATGGTAATAAGGTGTACCGAAACATTTGCCTAGCGTTCACAAGTTACTCAAAACCCCTTCTGGGCTCGGTCCACAGACTATTATTATCATTTAAGATTCAATCGAGTATGTATCGAAACAACATCAAAATCAGGAAAAGAAAAAACGTCTATCGTTACTACAAGACAATTGGTACACAGAACCAAAAGCACGCGGAAAAATTAGAAAGGTTTTTTTCAGAACCGGGAGAGGTCGCATAGTGGCCGAGTGCGTCGGTCTCGAAAACCGATATACCGAAAGGTATCGTGGGTTCGAATCCCACCCTCTCCGCAGAGCCAGGCTTCAACTGAAGCCTGGCTCTGCGGTGTGTAATAACGAGGACCGTCCGGTGGACGGTCCGGTACCATAGGGTAGGATGAGAAGCCCGGAGCCGCCCGGGGACCCTCTCCGCAAACCGAATGGGCCAGATCACCTCTTCAGCAATGTTGGTGGCGTGCCCGACAGGATTTGAACCTGCGACTTCCAGCTCCGGAGGCTGGCGCTCTATCCGCTGAGCTACGGGCACATGGAGAGAGGTGATATGGCAAAGGGCAGCGTACTGTAAAGGAGATTTGCCGGGGCTAAAACCAGCGCTTTCGGCGGAAATACAAGGCCATGATAAATCCGCAGAGTCCCATTAGCGTCACCGCCGCCGGATAGCCATATGGCCAGTCCAGCTCCGGCATATGGCGAAAGTTCATCCCGTAGACCGCGGCGATAAGACCCAGCATCATCAGCACTGTGGCTACGCCGGTGAGCGATTTCATTATCGTGTTGGTCTTGTTAGAGACCGCGGAGAGATAGGTGTCGAGAAGGCTGGTGGCCATCTCGCGGAGGGCATCTACTTGTTCGATCAGCCTTATCACGTGGTCGTACACGTCGCGCAGATAAAACTGTGTCTGAGCAGAGAAGAGCGGCTGATCGCGCCGGGCCAGCGCGTTAAATATGTCCCGCTTGGGAGCCAGGATCTTGCGCAGATAGAGCAGGTTCTTCTTAAGTCGGAAGAGATCGTCCGGTTTCTGCTCGTTTTGCGGTTGAAACAGGCGCTCCTCCAGCGCCTCAATAGAGGCGTCTAGCTGTTGCAGGAGGGGGAAGTATTCGTCGATCACGCTATCCATGATCGTGTAGACCAGAAACCCGATCCCCTGCGGGATCATAGCGGCGTGCTGTCCCCAGCGCTGGCGCGCGGTCTGGATGGCATGGATCGGCTCGCGGTGGGCGGTGACTAGGTAATTGGGGCCGACGAAACAGTGCAGTTCACGCGCCCGAATCCGATGATGCGCGGCATCCCAGTAGGGGGAATAGAAGACGAGGAAGTAGTAGCCGGGGTACTCGTCGACCTTGGCGCGCTGACCGGCCTTCACGCAGTCTTCCAGTGAGAGATCGTGAAAGCCGAATTCCTCCTTGAGTAACTGCATCCTTTCGGGAGGCTCGCCCTCCAGATCCAGCCAGACCTGATTCTCCGCTTTCGGAATAACGTCGCTGATCTCCGCAAGCGGCAGGTCATCGCGGATTGTGCCATTGAGATACGTGGTGCAGCGGATCATGTCTTAGCGCCCCGTGCCGGTTTAGCCGATAACACATTTTCGACCCTAGCGCCAGATCGTTGTGCCAACAGCTGTCGCACCGCCGTTTCGATCAAGGTGGCAGCGGCGCGGTAGGCCTCGTCCGGGGGCAGTCCGGCGACTGCCTGCCGGAGCTCCGCATGAGGGATGACAGGACCGATCCGTGCGCCGATCCGGCGATGCCGCGGAATAAGAAGGCGGCCCTTCGGTATGGCAGTAAATGTGCCTGTCACGTGAATCGGCAATACGTCTACACCGGCAGCCAGGGCGAGGTATCCGACCCCGCGCCGGAACCGCCCCATCTCCCCGGTAACAGTGCGCGTCCCCTCGGGGAACATCAAGACGACTTCGCCTTGTTGTAATGCAACTATCGCCGGTTTCAGGCTCTCCTTAAGGTCGGCGGAGCGATCGATCGGAATGAGATTTGTAAAGTTGCCGAAGAAGATCCGCCGGATCCCGTCCCTAAAGAAATAATCCTTGGCCGCCAGGGCCCGCAGGCGTCTTCCGTACGGCCCGAGGGCGTATTTTATCAACCCCATGTCGAGATGGCTGCAGTGATTTGCAACCACCAGGATGTTGCGATTAGCCGGGATGTGCCCCCTCCCTGTAACAGTCGTCTGAAAGAAATGGGCGTAGAGCCATTCCTGTGCCTCGCCGAATCCCCGCTTAAGCACCGCCCGCACCGGTGCCGGCACCCGCAGGTCCCGCAACTTTAGACCCTCTGGGATCGGCATTGGGACCAGGAAAGAGAGATTGGGGAGCAACTGCCGGCCGCTCTTTCCCTGCAGCCGCGCTGTCATCTGGGGAAATACGTGACGGGCGAGCCCGGCAAGATGAATATCGATCCAGTAGTGCCGCCAATCGATCGTCTCCGGCGACCAGGGCCAGCGGGACCGTTCGGCGGAAGAGAGCCGGTCGCGCAACTGCCGGATCCCGTCGCATCTAAACCTGTACACATGATCGTGGATGAAGGGGAGGTATTGAGTAAACACGGTCTCTGACCGGCGCGCTAGTTTCTGTAATGCCCGTCCCGCCTCACGCAGCGGACGGGCAAGAGCTCGCAGTGGCAGCGGGCCGCGCGTGATCGCTTTTTGTAGCCATGGATCGATCGCATCGAGCCGCTCGCGGATACGGGGGGCGGAGAAGCGCCGGAAATGGTCGGCGCTGACGGGGACGGCCTCCCACTGGGCCATCAGCGCCCGGAGCCATTTAGGCATCCCTAATCCTTCCGTCATGCCGGCGCTGTGACCGGTAGAGAGAAAGCGACGTTTGAAGAGGCCGGTAAGCTCGATCGCCTCGGTCATCAAAAGCGGCTTGGTGTCGCTCGATCCTAACTGGTAACACGGTTTTGCCTCGCCCCGCAGAAGTGCAGCACCTATCATGGCTAGTGCATTGGCCACGTAATCGACAGGGATCACGTCGAGCACCACACCGTCGCCGCACGGATAACGCGCCTGGCCTAGCAGCCCCAGATAGGCGAGTGGCGCCGAGGTGTTGATCCCCTCGTTCCATCCCGGCTCGGGAAAGGAGATGGCGCTCTCCACTATTGCAGGGCGCACAATAGCGAAAGCCAACTCCCCTGTCGCCGCAACGGCTTGTTCGCCAAGGGCCTTTGTGTAAGTGTAGATGTTGGGCCAGCCCATGATCTGCGCCCTATTAAGCCCCACCTCCGTGGCCTGCGCCGAAGCGTCGCGTCGGCACAGGGCGGCAATCGTGGCTATCTCCTTCGCATGGTCAAAACGCGTGCCGGCGGGACACCAATTACTAAGCGAACCTTTCTCCGCAAATTCGCCGGAGCGCCGTCCTACCACAAAGCAGGTGGAAACGTGGAGCAGAGCGGCATTGCGGCAATTTGCCGCAAACTTAGCGACCTGCCGCGCGCCGTTAACATTGGTGGCGAATGCGTCCGGAAGTGGAGGATTGAAGTTGACCAGGCCAGAGACATTGCAAACCAGATCGATTCGTTGAGCAATCTCCTCTGTAGTTGCCGTTGATAGTCCCAAGGTCGGCTCTGTTATGTCGCCCTCCACCACGCGGATTCGATCGGTCCATCCCGCGGCATTTTCACCTTTACCTTCGGCACGCAGCGAAGCGAAGACCGGAGAGCTCAGGCACTCCTGCTGAAATCGATCGGCAGCGGATCGTCCATCGCGTCCCCTACGGATTAGACAGGTAACCCGACCGATCTCCGGCGCTTGGCGCAGCAGTGTGGCTAACAGCACCTTCCCCAAAAAACCGGTGGCCCCGATCAGGAGCAGCTCTTTGCCGCGCAGCGTGTCGCCTACCGACAATGCCGTCATTGTACCTCCGCCATCAAGATGGGCGAGAGATGGAACAGCGTAATCTGGGCAGCCCGACTGGTCGCATCGCGGGCCCGCTCGATAGCCTCGGTAAGGCTGGCTGCCCTCTCCCAGCCGAGTATCTCCGGGACATGGGGGTTTTCGGCACCGACCACGATTACCTTGCCCACGTGCGCCCTGCCATTTTCCCCCCAATACCACATATAGAACGGATGCACGCCATGATAGGCGTGACCACGGCGATACATCTGGCAATAGGAGGGATCGGTAGCGTACGCGGCCTCGTATCGGCATTGGATCGTGTGCGAATCGCGCGTCTCCGGCAGGACGCGGTGGAAAAAATCGATGTAGGATGGGTGGTGTTGCGGATGGAACTCGTCGGCCAAGTGATGAGTAAGGATCAGCACCCCTCCCTTTCTCACCAACGGGCGGCCGCGATACATATTAAAGATGTAACCGAGGCCCATCACATGCACGAGCAGAGGGTTGAGGATCGAGTTGACACTGTAGGGGGAGGCATACGGGATCCCTGCAATAAGTATATCGGCCTGTCCCTGCACGGGGACGCAATATTGCGCAAAGTTTTTTTCGAGAATCTTTTGGTGGACCGGTTCCACCGCCCCGGCGTGCACGGCGATCAACCCGTAAGGACTAGGCACGCGGGCAAAAAGCGCTCGCTTAGCCGCTCGCGGCAGTCGGGCCAGCGCGGCCCTAAGTCCTGCCGCCTTCAGCCGGTCGAGGGCCGAAAAGCGATCCTCGTTGCGCGCCAAAAAGTCCATGGCCGGGGCGAACATCCGGTTGTTTAGCGCCGTCTCGACATGAAAAACGTCCTTAAGGGCCGTCTCCGCCACCCTTCCGATACGGTTGCAGGCCGCCGACAGGGCGGATCGCCCCGGATCGAAATATGAGTCGCACTGACGGATCGTGGCCGGATTGTGGTGATATTTTAGGCTGGCGTACGGGGCGAGCCCAACGCCGATCGATTTGTGACCCCCGTCCATCGGGACCAGGTTGATGTTTACGTAACAGACAAGGTCCGACTCGACCACGCGGCGGGGGAGCCAGGACTCCTCCCCCTGTTCGGTGGCCCCGACCATCACAAGCGCCTCTTTATCTTCGCCATCGAAGTTATAGAGCCGATCCGGCCAAAAGGCGCGGAAGATCTTGGCTCCCACCATACGCTTAATCTCGGCAGCCGTCATCCGGCGGTGGAGACTTGTTGCTACAACCAGGTGAATATCATCGACCCCGGCTGCGGCAAGCTGGGTCAGCATTGCCGTAAGCACGCGCTGCCTGATATCGGGGAGCGCCATCGGTGGTAGCGGCAAGCTGATGTCGTCGATGGCTATGGTTACCTTCATGCCGGGGCGAAGGTGTTCGCGAAAGGATGCAGACTGCTCGGGATGATCGAGCGCGTATGCAATTGCCCCGTCGGGATCCTGCAGCGGGGCAATCGGTGGTTTCGGATAGATCACGCGCGTACCTACCGGGAGCCGCTCAGAAAGGAGATCCTCGCCGGAAAAGATAAGCCTGGGCGCCGAATCTGAATCTATATAAGTCACTTCCGTGTCGGCCGGTGGTGCCGGGGTGGCGGAAGAGACCTTTTTCAGTGACGGAAGAACAGCCATGGCTATGCGTGCCCGCGCCACTCGATCACCGGCCAACGACGCGCATGCGCCGTTGCTTTGAGCCGCCTGTCGGGCTCTACCGCCGCCGGTTTGCCTACCACCGTCAGCATCGGCAGGTCCGAAAATGAGTCGGCATAGGCATACGAATCTGCCAGATCGATCCCATGGCGTTTTGCAAAGCTCCTAATGCAATCTACCTTCGACTCCGCCGCTATAACCGGCGAGAGGAGGCGGCCTGTTGCAACGCCCCCCTCAAACTCCAGTCTGTTGGCGATAACATGCTCGATGCCCAGATGTCTGGCCAACGGGTCCACTGTAAAGTCTAGCGCACCGGTTACAAAGACCTGGACCAATCCCTGGGCCTTAGAGCGAGCCACGAGATCGGCCACACCGGGGTATATCCGAGAGCGGATCATTGCGACAAACATCTCCTCGGCGAGAGTGAGCAGCCGGTTGCGCGTCATCCCGCGATATTCGCGATAGAAGAGGCGATTAAACATGGGTCGGCTGACCTGATCTAGAGCCCAATACCATGGGACACGCGAGAGGAGTCCCACAGATTTGAGCAGGCTACGACTCGGCAGGGCCTGGTGCGCGGCGTACCAAAGGCATGGATGGACCACCGTTCCAGCCACTAACGTTCCGTCCACATCGTAAAAAACCGCTGCCTGTTTGCTCATGGGCTATCCCCGGCAGGTAGTTCGGAATCGTGGATCTCCATAATGGGGGGTTTGGCACATGTCAACCCCTCGCCAGTCGCCGTGCCGCATAACATTTCGAATGATTTAAACGAGTTAAAACGATCAAGAATGCTCCTTGTCTTCGGAGGGAAATTCGCTACACTGAGCGCATGTGCCGGATGATTGCCGTAATCGGAAACGATAAGATCCAGCGTGCGGCATTGCGGGCCTTCCATCGATTGGGGCTGTGTGGGAAGGGCCTCTCCGGTCTATCGCCGGGCCACTTAGATGGCTGGGGAATCGCTGCATATGCCGAGGAGGGACCGGCCTATGCGGTACGCTCCGCGGGGAGTGTCGAGGTAGAGAAGGGCTCCTACCGGGAGGCAATAGAGTCAGTAATCGAATGGGGGAGCCCTATCGTCGTAGCACACTTTCGCAAGGCCTCGCGTGGGGCCGCGCAGAAGGAGAATGTCCACCCTTTTATCGATCCCCCATGGATCTTTTGTCATAATGGGACGATCGGCGATTTGGCTCCCCTCGGACCAGGGGCGCCCTCTGTAGGCGATACTGATTCCGAAGAGCTGTTTATGCGATGGCGCAGGGCCGAGCGGGCGGACGGCGGTCGCGTGAGCGGGGTCTCTCACTTTGTCGACTGGCTGCGCACTGTGGAGCAGCGGTGTTCGTATACATCTCTTACATCTCTACTTGCCGACGGGAAACAATTTGTCGCTGTGCGCCGCGTGGGCCGTCCTTTTGATGCCACATACAATGCGAAGGACTTTGCCGATTATTACACCCTCTATCATTGGCGGCAGGGAGCCGAACATATAATCTGCTCGGAACCGATGCCAGACATTCAGGGAGATTGGAGCCCTATCGCCGATGGGGAGCAGGTGTTACTCCATATCAGGTAGCGGCGGCAACGCATGATCCGTCTCTCCAATGGCCATCAGTTTTCCTATATTGCTGCCAGCGGGGCGCTCGCCTTCGACGGGCGGGGATGGCCGTGGGAGTGGCCGCTTCGCTGGATCGGTCTGCTAGATCCTCTCTGCTTCACAATTGTCACGAAGACGCTCACCCGTCATCCTCGGAAGGGAACCCTTCGTTGGTGGAATCCATTCGGGTGCGTGCGATTTGTCAGCGGCGGAACCGTGAATGCCGTGGGGCTGACTAATCCCGGCATTGATTGGTGGTGTCGGCAGGTTGGGCCACAGATCGGCGCATCTGGATTGGCTCTCGTCGGTTCTATAACGGACGACGACCCGGAAACAGTTGGGGCAATGGCGGCCATGCTAGATCCATTTCCCCTCAACGCAATCGAGATTAATGCCTCCTGCCCCAATACGCAGGCAGAGATGATGCGAAACGCCGAGTTCGTCGTTGCCTCCGTTAGTGCCGTTAAGTCCGCCACACGCCACCCTATCATCCTTAAGCTCTCTTTCCAGCAGGAATACGTGCGGATTGCTAAAAGCTGCGAGGGCCTGGTCGAGGCGCTTGCAATCAACAGTGTCCCGTGGGCGATGGTCTATGGCAACAGGGCAAGCCCACTGGCACGGCTTGGCGGCGGCGGGGTCTCCGGTCAGGCGGCCCAACCTCAGACCTGGAAGATGGTCCAGGAACTGGCAGCCGCCACGACGATCCCTGTAATCGGACCGAGTGTCTGGGAATTTGCCGACATCGAGAAATTACGCCAGCTCGGCGCCAGCGCAATCAGCTTCGGAGCGATCTTCCTTAGGTATCCCTGGCGTCCCACCAGTTACGTCCGCCGCGACCGTGCTCTGCTGCCGCGCTGAACTAAGAGGCTGTTGACAAACTGTCATCGCTCCGGCCCGAATGAATCGGGCCTCCGCACAACGCCCTCCGCCTGCGGCGGATGGTCCCGCCCGGCACCTTATGGTGCCGGGCCCGACAACCGGTGGTTTGTCAACAGTCTGCTAATCTGCTTGCCTCTACCAGACATCCTTGCTAGTCGAGCCCTATGACATCACCGGAGAAACGCAAATTTGCGCGGTTGGACATGGCCCTCACGGTAAGTTACGCCGTGCGCGACGCGCGTGGAAACCCGTCGCCGATGGCGGAGGCCGTCAGCACAGACGTGAGCGCGGGGGGCCTGCGGCTGATGACGCCGACGCCGCTGCCCAACGGTAGCCGGATCGACCTAGATCTCATTCTGGGCGAGCGGGTTGACCCCCTGCACGCCGCGGGCGAGGTGGTCTGGCAACACAAGCTGTCGCCGACGAGCTACGAGACCGGGGTCGTGATCCAACATATGGAAGACGAGGACAAAAAGCGCTTCATGCAGTTTATCTTCGATCAGATGGCCCGACTGATTGGGCTCCCCACAACGCAGTGAAGACAACCGCACAAACGTTCGCCGAGTTGGGACTTTCCGAGGCCACACTGCGCGGAGTGGCAAAGCACGGTTTTGTTCATCCGACGCCGATCCAGGCCAAGGTCATCCCAGTCGGCTTGCAAGGGCACGATGTTATCGGATGCGCGCAGACCGGCACCGGAAAGACGGCGGCCTTTGTCCTACCGATAGCCGATCGGCTGACCCACGGCAAAGGTATCAGGTGCGTGATCCTCTCGCCAACCAGAGAGATCGCACTTCAGACCAAAGAGTTTCTCGATGTCTTCGGTCAAGGGCATCATCTTCGAGCGGCCGTCCTGATCGGCGGCGTTGCAATGGGACCACAGACGAGTGCGCTACGCAATCATCCGGATATCGTGGTCGCGACGCCCGGCCGATTGCTCGATCACCTGGAACGTCGACATCTCAACCTCCAAAAAGTTAGCGAGGTGGTGCTCGACGAGGCGGATCGGATGCTCGACATGGGTTTTCATCGGCATACGATGATGCTCTCCGCAACGATGCCGTTTGCAGTCGAGGGGTTGGCAAGGCAATACTTGCGCGACCCGATGCGCATCGACGTGGCCCCTCCGGGGACGCTTAAAGAAGGGATCGTGCATCGGCTCTATCTCGTAGACCAGGGGCAAAAACGCACTGCGCTACTTCGGCTTCTTAAAGACGAACGGGGACCTACTTTGGTATTTGTCCGGATGAAACATGAGGCGGATCGGTTGGCACGTTTTCTGCTCTCGGAGGGTTTTGACATCGGCATCCTGCACGGGGATCGCTCGCAGCGGGAACGGACGGAGGCGCTGTCGGCCTTTCGCACAGGGCATCCGCGAATTCTAGTCGCCACCGACATAGCTGCGCGAGGGCTGGACATCCCGGCCATCGCCCATGTCATCCATTACGATGTCCCGCAGAACGCGGAGGATTACGTGCATCGGTCGGGGCGGACGGCCAGGTATCAGGCCACAGGTGTTGCCTCGGTGATCGGGACCTGGATGGACCTGACGTCGATCAAGGCGATTGAAAAGCTGGTGGGGCAAACTCTTCCGCGCTGTACGATCGAGGGGATTCCCGCCTTTGTCGAGACCCCGCCTAAGCGCTTCGGTCGCCTGCGTCCCCGGATGCGGCATTAAAATATGGCATTTCTTCTGCTCTTGCTGTTCCTCCAAACACTCTGGGCCAGCACCTATGTGGTTTGGAAGATGTCTTCTTCCTTGATGCCGGTCGGAATGGTCTTAGTGGTCCGGTACGGCATTGCGTTGCTGGCGCTCTGCTCTGTCGTCGGATGCCGCCGGTGGATGCGGGGCAATTCGGCAATGCCGGCGCCTGTCCCGTGGCGTGGCCGCGACGCGGCATGCATCGCCGCCATCGGCCTTCTAAATTTCGCGCTCGGTCCTTATCTTCAGATCGTCAGCCTGCAGATGACATTAGCCGCTGATGCAGCGGTGATAGTGGCACTGGAACCTGTTGTGACGGCCATTCTGGCTGCGTGCGTTTTGCACGAGAGGCTGGATCGGAGAACAGTCCTTACATTTTTGATCGGTACCGTCGGCATCGCCATCCTCTCCGGCGTGCGATTCGATGGGACTGCGGCCTTCGGGACCACACGATGGATCGGCAACGGGCTCTTTGCGACCGCCCTATTGAGCGAGGCCGCATATTCGGTCGCCTCCGGCCGTCTGACGCAGAGGTACGATCCCCTCCGACTGATTACCTGGATGATCGCTGCCGGCATGGCGGGCAACTTGGCCGTCCACTGGCCGAATCTGACATGGTCTCAACTGACCGCTGTCCCTTGGAGCGGATGGTTGCTGGTGGCTTACTTGGGCCTCTGCTGTTCGGCCTTCGGCTATGCCGCCTGGACTTACCTAGCAAGGCGGATTCCCGTCAGCAGGCTCGCCTTGTCGCTATTGTTGCAGCCGATACTGGGGGGCGGCTTCGGCGCGCTCGTGTTGGGCGAGTCGCTCGATTGGCATTGGGGCCTCGGTGCAACACTGACACTCTCCAGTCTAATCTTCTGGTTGCGCCCCGGATTTATTGCCTCTCACCGTCCTTGCATTCCGACCGTGATAATGGCACCCTCTACGCGCGATGGCTGTTTTGTTGCGCAAGACGGAAACGAAGGGGAAGACCGAAGCCCTCGAGGTTGTTGAATCTGCCCGCGAGACCGTGTGGGCTGCTCCGAGCTTTGTTGCCGACCTCTTCCTCGGCCAGTTTCGATCAGCGCTTCTCTTTCCATATCCCGAACAGGATCCAGAAGACCGTTGCATTGGCGATGCATTCTGCGCCAAGGTCGCCGCCTTCCTGAAGGCAAATCTTGATGCCGACGAAGTGGATCGTACGGGCGACTTGCCTAAATCGGTGATCGATGGCCTGGTCCAGCTTGGCTGCTTCGGGATGAAGATCCCGAAGGAATACGGTGGATTGGGGTTCTCGCAGACCAATTACGATAGAGCAATCGCGCTGATTGCGAGCCACTGCGCTAGTACGGCGGTCTGGCTATCGGCGCACCAGAGCATAGGTGTCCCACAACCGCTCAAGCTTTTCGGAACGCCGGAGCAAAAACAGAAGTATCTGCCTAAACTAGCCGCCGGGGCGATCTCGGCTTTTGCACTGACCGAACCGGACGTCGGTTCCGATCCTGCCAAGATGACGACGATGGCGACGCCGGTGGATAACGGCGCAGCATATCTTCTCAACGGCGAAAAGCTCTGGTGCACGAACGGACCAGTGGCCGATTACCTCGTGGTAGTGGCACGCACGCCGTCGATCGTTGAACATGGGCGGGAGAAAAAACAGCTCACGGCATTTATCGTCGAGAAGACAATGCCGGGATTTGAAATCGTACGACGCTGCGACTTTATGGGGATCCGCGGGATACAAAATGCCTTGATCAGGTTAACGAACGTGCGCGTCCCGAAAGAGAATGTTTTGTGGGGGCCAGGATTAGGGTTGAAACTTGCCCTCACAACGCTCAACACCGGTCGTCTCACACTACCCGCCTCCTGCATCGGCGGGGCGAAGCGCTGCCTAGAAATCTGCCGCCGGTGGGCGAACGAGCGGGTCCAGTGGGGCCAGCCGATCGGCCGGCACGAGGCAATCGGTGTCCGTCTTGCACGGATGGCGGCGAACACGTTCGCCATGGAGGCGGTCACCTGGTACGCCTGCGCGCTCGTCGATCGCGGCGGGGCGGATATCCGGCTGGAAGCGGCGATGGCCAAGATGTTTAGCTCGGAGGCGCTCTGGGAGCTGGTTAACGACGCAATGCAGATCAAGGGGGGGCGTGGCTACGAGACCGCGCAGTCACTCAAGGCCCGTGGCGAGTCGCCGGATCCTATCGAGCGGATCATGCGCGATTCACGAATCAACACGATCTTCGAGGGTTCGAGCGAGATCATGCGGCTCTTCATCGCGCGCGAGGCGCTCGATCCGCACCTCAAAGTTGCGGGCGAACTCTTCAATCCCAAGGCCCCGCTTGCAGTGCGATTGCAATCCGCCTGGCGGATGTTGAAGTTTTACGCGCGATGGTATCCGCGGCAATGGTTCTACAATCCGCGAGCACGGACACCTGGCGTTCCTTGGGCCTTGCGGGGGCATCTGCGATTTGTGCGCCGTGCCTCTCATCGGCTGGCGCGAGCGATTGTCCACGCAATGGGGCGCTATGGCCCCGGGTTAGAGCGACGGCAAATGGTCTTGTGGCGCGCGGTTGACATCGGCACCGATCTCTTTGCAATGAGCGCGGCGGTATCACGCTCCGCCCGAATGCTTTCGAGACATCCGGGCGATTCGACCCCACAGATGTTGGCGGACCACTTCTGCCGCGAGGCCCGTCGGCGCATCCGCGCCAACTTCCGCCAGTTCTTCAGCGCCACTGACCGCCGCGCCGTCAAGGCCGCCAGCCGCTTTTTGGACGGCGACATGGCCTGGCTGGAGGAAGGGATTGTGCGGTAAATACCGTGCTCCGTGCGAGCGGGCAGGCCGGATTGTTCCCTTGACGCATGCATACCATTAGTACATATTCATGCATATGAGAACAACGCTCAATATCCGGGATGACCTATATAAAGAGGCGACGAAGGCAACGGGGGTCAGTGAAAAGACGAAGCTGGTCCATTTGGGGTTTGAGGCCCTGATTCGGGACGCGGCCAGGCGGCGCCTGATGCGGTTGAGCGGGGCGATTCCTCGCGCCTGGGTTCCGCCGCGACGCCGCC
>JACPFG010000001.1:12280-24836 GCA_016183125.1 Deltaproteobacteria bacterium | reverse complement strand
CGGAAGATGCGGTGGTGTGTCACCCCTGGATTATTGGGGAGCTGCTGGTTGGCGATCTGGGGCTTCAGCGCAGCCATGTCCTGGCAGACCTGGCCGCATTGGAACAGTTAGATATGTATATGCTAGACGAATTGCGGGCGTTCGTTGACCGTCAACGACTCTTTGGCTCAGGACTTTCCTTCATTGACGTGCAATTACTATACTCTGCAATCATCGCCAATGCGCGGATATGGAGCAGCGATACGGCATTGACCCGCATGGCCTCCCGCTTCCACTGTGCCCATGCGCACTCGGGCACTTGACATGAACGAAACATTCCCTAGTGAAAAAATCTACGGAACAATCCGCTTGAATCCGGGGATCTTGTCGAAGTCCGTGTCGTAACTGTAGAGCGTCGTAACGCCATTGTGCCGCATGGTCGCGGCGTGGATGGCATCGCGCGGTTTGATGGCATACCGCTCCTGAAGTTTTCGCGCCGCGATGGCATCCTCTTTGTCAACCGGCCAAATTTCCCCAAACGTGGCGATGAGGGTGTCGAAGAGTTGATAGCCAATACCGGGTTTCCCGATCGCAGTATAGCGGTACAACACCTCCTGGAGCACCTCCGTATTGATCGCCGCCTCGACCTGCTGCGCCAGGATCTTTTGAACGAGGTGTGTGGAGGGCGCTTTATGCGGGTGCGATGCCCCGATGGCGTACATGAAGATATTGGTGTCGATGAATGTGATCGCCATTAGGAATCGAGACGGCCTTTCAGGATTTCCTCCTCCATCGCGTCCCAATCCGCCACGGGGGCGCCGAGGTTGAAGAGCCGGTCCCAAGCCTTCACATGGCCACTGCGCGCGGCCCGCAGATAGATCCTGCGGATCGCCTGGCGGATGAGCTCCCCCATGGTCGTCCGGCGTTGTCTTGCCTCCTGCTGCAACACCCGATACTCCGCAGGGCCAAGCAATATCGTCGTTTTGTGCGTTAATGTCCCCATCGCCGTATATCCATATATACACCTATATGGTTGTCTCCGTCAAGGCGCATGTCCCGTTTGCATTTTCTCCTGGCCTGCAGTAAGGCAGACCATGCATTGGCAAGGGGGTTGTTGAGCAGTGAAATCAAGGGGTTATAAAAAATCGGAGATTGTCTTGATTACGATCCGCGGTCCAGATGGGCCAGGGATCACGGCCAAGCTGACTGGAATCCTCGCCCAGGCTAAAAGCGTGCGTCTCCTCGATATCGAGCAGACGGTGGTGCACCGAAAGCTCCTCCTCTCGGTCCTCGTAGCGTTTGATAAGAATGGTGCAGGCCAGGCGCCGGTAATGAAAGACCTCCTCTTTGCCGCTAAGCAATTGGGGGTCAATCTCGAATTTGAGGTCTTTGATTCGAAGTTGTTTGCCACAGGCGGACCGGATCATCAATATGTCGTTACCTGTCTCGGCAGCGAAGTGGGGGCATATCCTTTGTCATGTATCGCTAAGGCCCTGGCCGCGCGTGGCGTCAATATCGACAAGATCGGCAAGCTCACGGCGCACAGCCTGAGCTGCATAGAACTATTGGTGCACGCTGCGCGAGCACTCGATCCGAAGCGACTGACGCAAGAACTACTGGGGCTGGCCACCGAACTGGATGTGGATATTGCCGTTCAGTCGGCCGACCTCCAGCGGCGAGCCAAGCGACTCATTGCCCTCGACATGGATTCCACACTGATCCAAACCGAAGTGATCGATGAGCTAGGAAGACTGGCTGGCGTCGAACGCAAGATGCAGGCGATAACGAAGAGCGCCCTGCAGGGCCGCCGCCATTTTGGAGAAGCGTTGCGCGAGCGGGTAAAACTGTTACGTACGTTACCGGTCAGTGCGCTTGAGCGGGTCTGTCGAAAAATCCGGCTCACCCCCGGTGCGCAGCGATTGATACGCGTCCTCAAACACTTGGGCTACCGCACGGCGCTGATCAGCGGTGGGTTTACCTATTTTACCGACAAACTCCGCCAGCGGCTTGGGTTCGACTATGCCTTTGCCAATATCCTCGAGATCGTCAATGAGAAACTTACGGGCCAGCTTATCGGCGATATTGTGGACGGCCACCGCAAAGGCCTGATCCTCGAGACGATTGCCCAAGGAGAGGGGATCGAGCTCGATCAAACGGTGGCGGTGGGGGACGGTGCCAATGACTTGCCCATGCTTTCGAAGGCCGGCTTAGGGATCGCCTTTCACGCCCATGAGCGCGTCCGCAAACAAACCGCGCACGGTCTATCTAAGGGACACGGCCTCGATTCTATCCTATATCTGCTCGGCATCTCCGAACGGGAACTGGCGCGTCTTAAGATTTGAACGCAAGGTTATTTTTGCTGTCGGGGAAACCCCTCCGCAGTCATCCCGGCTGCCTCGGCAGCGATGCCTTGGGTGCGGTCGTGCGTGAGGAAAAGCAACGGTTTTCCCACCTCCTCTTGCGTGAGGAGAGCGGTTGCGATGTGGATGGCGTCGAGTGTGCCGACGATGGTCGGAAAGGGATCCGCCGCTCGACGAAGGATGGGGGGTTGGATCGGAATCTCTCGAACCGGCGCCAGGATGGCGATGAGGGCGCGAATCCTCGCCACCACCTCTGCATTGGGCCAGGCGTTCAGAATACGAAGGCGGTCAATAGATCGCAAGGCCTCGACGCGCACCAGTTCGTTCGCGTAGGCGACCTCGATTGTCCTTAGGCCGACAAATGCCCCTGGTTCATCCAGTACCTGCCGAAGGACAACCGACGTGTCCAGATAGGCGATGGGAATCACCAGCTCTCCAAATCATCCTTTCGCGTTTCCAAAAGCGCCTCCAGGGAATTCGTCCCGGGAGGTGCTGGCTGTTTCTTCCATGTCTTTAACAACTCTTTCAGCGAACCACGCGCCGGTCGAATGATCAACCGTCGAGGTTTCAGATTCCGCGCATAGGGAACCAGGCGCGCAATGGGGGTGTCCCGGTCGGTGACCACCACCTCCGCCCCCGCGCGCACGCGGCGCAGGTACGCACTGAGATGGGCTTTGAGTTCAGCAATCTTTACCTCAGACATGACCTCATTAGACTATATCTGGTCAGATGTGTCAATGGGGGGCTTTTACCTGTATGTGCCGCGGTAAGTTTTCGACCAATGGACGCTGGGTCCAACCAAACACCTCCTGGGTGGCGCGCGTATCGGCAACGGCGTCCATCGTGAGGAAGTCGACGGCGCCAGGGGTGAGCGGCGGGGTCGGCAACCATTGGAGCGGAAACGCCGCGGCCTTGGCGATTGCCTTCGGGATGTGGATCAGGCGGCAACGCTTGTCTTGAGAGCGGGCAAGTGTGCGGAGAAAGTCATCAAAGGTATACGTTTCCGTGCCGCCCACGTCGAAGACCTGATTCGTCGCCGCCGGGAGGTCCACGGCCTTCGCGACGAGCTCGGCCAATTCATCCACGAAGACGGGTTGAATCCGCTGACGACCATTTCCGATGACCGGGATTACGGGTAATCGCGCAATCATCTGGAGGAACCGATTTGCGCTGCGATCCTCAGGACCATACACGAGCGACGGACGAAAGATTACATATTCCATCCCGCTCTGTCGGATCGCCGACTCTGCCATCCATTTGGCTCGGAACCATGGTTCGGCCCGATCCGGTCCGACGCCCAACCCACTGAGATAGATAAAGCGCCGGACGCCGGCGGCCTTTGCCGCGTTCACGAGGTTGCGCGTCCCCTCGCCATCCACGCGCAGATACGTCCAACCCTTCCGCGGATTTTCGATAGGATGATTTGGGAACTGGACACAGTGAATGATGACCTCGATGCCGCTGCAAGCTGCAGGCAACGTGGGCGGGTCGGTGACGTCCCCGACATGCGTTGTGAGCAGCGTCCCTAGCTTAGTTGGTCCTGGAATACGCGAGAGCCCATGTAGCTCGTGCCGGCCTGGTGGTTGAAGAAGTGCCTTCACGATATGAGACCCGATGAATCCCCGAGCACCTGTAATCAGGATCCGCATATTTTGCTTTGTCCGGCCACAACGTTACGCTATTATATTGCCCTTCATGCCTGAAAAAACTCCCTACGGGCGTCTTGTCAAGCTATATGAGCGGGTTGCCCCGATTTACGATTGGCTCTGTTCCGGTTATCTCGATTGCCTTAAGGCAGCACTGGAGACCCTCCATCTCACTGGCAAGGAGCGGATCCTAGATGTCGCGTGCGGCACAGGCGAACTGGAACGCCAGATAGTGGAGCGATTTCCAGCTCAATCTATCATCGGCGTCGATATAACGGAAGGGATGCTAAAACAGGCTCGTACAAAATTGGCGCACGCCCCAAATGTCGAATTTCGCTATGCCGATGGCGGGGCTCTCCCTCTCGCCGATTCAGACTTCGATATCGTGATCAGTTGTGGCGCGCTTCATTATATGCGGGAGCCAAACCGATTCTTGGCGGAGGCGGCGCGGGTTCTAGTGCCGGGTGGGCGTTGTATCATCGTAGGATGGTGTAGGGACTTCCTCCGAGGAAAGGTCTATAACTGGTTCCACCGGGTCTTCTCGCCATGGCACCACTATGTCCATACCGTTTCGGAACTTGAGGCTCTGATGCGGTCCTCCGGTCTCACGCCGACGAGGTCCAACCGATTCACGGTCAACGTAATCTGGGGAATGATGTGTGTTGAGGCAACCAAGGCGATTTAATAGAGCAGCCGTCCGCCATCCACGACAATCGTTGTGCCGGTAATGTAATCGTTTTCGATCAGGAAACGGACAGCGGCAGCAACGTCTTCCGGTGTGCCGAGTCGCTTAAGCAAGGTCTTTTGTGTAACCAGTCGCCGTTGCGTTGCTGAGCCGTGCTCTGACCATAACACCGAACCGGGGCAGATGGCGTTGACCTGCACGTGCGGGGCAAGAACCTTCGCCAAGGCTTGCGTGCAATTAAGCAGCCCCGCCTTGGCCGCACAGTATGGGATATAACCGGAATAAGGTTTGAGTCCGGCCACGTCGGAAACATTGATGATCTTCCCGCGACGGCGCCGTCGCATGCCAGGAGCGACAGCCTGGGAAAAAAAGAAGGGTCCTTTCAGGTTTGCGTTAAGGTGTCTGTCCCAATCCGTTGCCGTTACGCGCTGGAACGGCGTCGATTCGAAGATCGCGGCGCTGTTCACCAGGACATCGATCCGACCGAAGCGTTTTACCGCCATTGCCACGGCGCGGCGAACATCTGCCGGACGCGTCTGGTCGGCCTGCACCAGATAGGCCTCGGTGCCGATGGATTCAAGTTCCCGAACGGTCCGGAAGGCATCTTTCCGTGAACGATTATAGTGAACAACGATCCGTGCGCCGTCACGCGCAAGCGCCAAGGCAATCGCGCGACCGACCCGCAGCGCGGCACCGGTAACTAGGATGACGTTATCATAAATTACCATCTACGAGCAGCCCATCGAGTTGCCGCAATTCACGCACTTGTAACAACTCGCGCTCCGCACCGTCACGTGACCGCACTGGTCGCAGAAGGGGGCGTCTCCCATCAGCCCGGCAAGGTGTTCGCTTACCATTGCGCCAACCGCAGCTGCAGCGAGCTGTAGACCATCGGCCGATGTAGACGGTGCTGCAGCAGCCGGGACAAATGCCGTGGGGGGCGATGCCGCAAGATCCTCTCCCTCATCATTACCTAAGGACGGGGCATCCCCATTGGCAGGTCCTTTAGGATAACCGTTGGCGGATGCTGCCTGAAGGCTTCCCGACAAACGATCGATCTGCCGCGCAATCGATTCTTCCACCGCCGGTGTAGGAGATGTAATCGCAGGCTGCTGTGCCTCCGGCTTGACCTGAACGAAATCGGTCCGCCCTAAGTACTCCATGCCGAGCACGCGGAATATAAAATCGATCACCGAGGTGCTCATCCGAACGTTTGGATGATCAGTGATGCCCGACGGCTCGAACCTCGTGAAGGTAAAGACATTAACGAACTCCTCCAGCGGCACCCCATATTGCAGCCCCAAGCTCACTGCTATTGCAAAGCAGTTCATCATACTGCGCAGCGCTGCCCCTTCCTTGTGCATATCGATGAAGATCTCGCCCAAGGCGCCGTCGGCATATTCCCCCGTGCGAAGATAGACCTTATGGCCGCCGACGCGCGCCTCCTGGGTGAAGCCCCGCCGTTTCTTCGGCAGCCTCCGCCGCTGCAAGATCGGGGGGGATGAAGTCGAGGTCATCGCAGCCGCCAAAGCAGGCGGCGTGGGCTGCGGGGGGTGGAGGCCTGCCTCCTGCGAAGCCGAGGGCTGCTTCTTATCGTCGTCGGTCGTTGTGGCCAGCGGCTGCGCCATCTTCGAGCCGTCCCGATAGATTGCGACAGCCTTCAGTCCCAGTCGCCACGATTCTATATAGAGCTGTTCAATGGCCTCTGCCGTGGTTTCATGCGGGACGTTGATCGTCTTAGAAATGGCGCCGGAAATAAACTTTTGGGCCGCCGACATAATTGTGATGTGAGCCATCGGCTGAATAAATCGCTTCCCATATTTTCCACACGGATTTGCGCAATCAAAAATAGGCAGGTGCTCCGGCTTTAGTCCCGGCGCCCCCTCGATCGTCATCATCCCGCATATGTGGCGATTGGACTGTTCAATCTGCTCGGCGGTAAACCCAAGGGCCTTTAGCAGGTGAAATCCCTTGACCCTAGATTGTTTAGCGGAAATCCCCAGTCGCTTGAGACAATCCTCCCCCAAGGCCCCGGCGTTTACGGCAAAGCCTAAATCGAATACACCCGGCAGAGCAGCCTCGATGGTCGCCAACTCGTCATCGGTCAATCCCTTGGTTCGCAGACTCTCCGTATTGATATGTGGAGCCCCAACCAAGGTGGAGGTCCCCTTCACATAGGTTACAATGGCATCGATCGCTGCGTCTGCGTAACCGAGCCGTTTGAGCGCTGCCGGAATAGACTGATTGATGATCTTGAAATACCCGCCGCCCGCCAATTTCTTGAATTTGACGAGAGCATAATCGGGCTCGATGCCTGTGGTGTCGCAGTCCATCAGTAGCCCGATCGTTCCGGTGGGGGCCAGGACCGTTGCCTGGGCATTGCGGTATCCATGTCGCTCCCCTGCAGCCAGGGCCGCGTCCCAATCGGCCTTGGCGGCCGCGACGAAGGCGGCCGGGCAGGCTGTCTCGTCGATTGCGCAAGCTGCCTGGCGATGCATCTTGATGACATCCAGCACCGCATCGCGGTTCGCAGCATAGCCGGAGAATGGGCCGCGTGTGTCTGCCATCTCCGCCGATACCGTGTAGGCATGACCAGTCAAGATGGCTGTAAGCGCCGCACATTGGGCGCGGGCCTGTGGGGAATCATATGGAATCCCCTGCACCATGAGCATAGTGCCCAGATTGGCGTAGCCTAGCCCCAACGGCCGGTAGTCGTGGCTGTTTTTAGCGATCGACTTCGTGGGATAGCTGGAGAAGTCGACCAAGATCTCCTGCGCAATGAAGAAGACGCGGATGGCATGGCGATACCCCTCTAAGTCGAAACTGTTAGCGGTATGATCGTAAAATTTCATCAGATTAAGGCTCGCCAGATTGCAGGCGGTGTCGTCCAGGAACATAAATTCGCTGCACGGATTGCTTGCGTAAATTCGGTCCGTGTTTTTGCACGTGTGCCATTTGTTGATCGTCGAATCGAATTGAACCCCCGGATCGGCGCACACCCACGCCGCTTGGGCAATCTGGCACATTAACTCGCGGGCTCGGACGGTGTCGCACACCGCATCAGTCGTCCGGCATCGCGTGGACCAGGGCCCGTCTTGGAGATATGCCTCCATGAAGGCATCCGGAATTCGAACCGAGTTGTTGGAGTTTTGGCCGGAGACGGTGCGGTAGGCCTCGCCGTTGTAATCGGCCGGAAATCCTTCAGCGATCAATGCCCGCACCTTCTTCTCTTCGTTGACCTTCCAGCCGATAAAGTCGAGTACCTCCGGATGGTCAATGTCGAGGCAGACCATTTTGGCCGCCCTCCGTGTCGTGCCGCCAGATTTCGTCGCACCCGCGCCGCGGTCGAGGACCTCCAGGAAACTCATCAGGCCCGAACTGGTGCCGCCGCCGGAGAGGCGCTCCTGTTTGCCGCGCAGGCGGGAGAAGTTGGTGCCGGTGCCCGATCCGTACTTAAAGAGTCGCGCCTCGTTCTTGGCCAGTTCGAAGATGCTCATCAAGTCGTCGTCGACGCGCTGGATGAAACACGCAGAGCACTGCGGATGTCTGTAGGCATCGGTCGCGCACTCGATCTGGTCGGTTTGCGGATTCCAAAACCAATTTCCAGCGCTACCGTTGATGCCATACTCATGGTAGAGTCCGCAATTAAACCAGACTGGCGAATTGAAGGCGCCATATTGATGAATAAGATAAAACGAAAGCTCTGCCTCGAAGGCATCGGCGTCCGCCGCAGTGGCAAAGTATCCACCTAAGGTCTCCCCTGCCGTCCGGATCGTGCGGGCAATCCGATGCACCACCTGCCGCACACTCACCTCGTGACCGGTGCCAGGTACGCCGCGCTTGCGAAAATATTTCGAGACGACGATATCCGTCGCCAATTGAGACCAGGAGGCAGGCACCTCGACATCGTCCATTTGAAATACTACGGAACCATCAGGATTAGTGATGACCGACCGCCGCTTAGTGTATTCTACCTGTTCGAGGGGATTCGCTCCGGAAACGGTATGCCGACGAGCCACCTTCAAGCCATTTGACCTTGTCATTAACCCCCCCCTATGTCAAAAATTTGACATTATGTCCAAACAACAAACCACACTATATATATGGTCCTTCAGAATTCTAACCGCTATATCTTGTGGTGTCAATGGGCAGGGCTCCCGATTAGGCAAAAAATGGGTCTGAGCCTTATTCGTAAGGGGGGTGGTTGTGGATATCCACAGTAACAAGATCGGCTACTTGTCTTTTTCAGTCTAGTTGGATAGGTTTGCAAAATAGCTCCGGTTTTTTGAATCGATCGATTATGACACTGGCAATTTCCACTGCGTTCCCACAGGTCGTTCCACCGGTTGTGCACAACTATCCTCATCTGCTTGTCCACTACGGAGAACTAGCGCTGAAGGGGAGGAATCGGCATCGATTTATCCAGCGTTTGATAGAAGAGCTGCGTGCAAAGTGCCGTCCGCTAGGCACTTGCAGGATTCGCATGCTGCAAAACCGTATCTGGTGTGCATTTGCCGATGCCGTATCGTGGGACACGTTGTCAGCCATAGCGCGCAATACCTTCGGAATCGCCAATGCCCATGGAATGTGGCAAACGCTCCCGACGTTGGCAGCTATCGAGGCACAGGCGATGGCATGCGCGCGCGCAGACAATTTTGACTCGTTTGCCGTTCGTTGCCGGCGTGTGGAGAAACAGGGAGCACTAACATCACAAGAGGTCTGTATCCGTGTCGGGCGGGCGATTGAACTGGCCACAGGGGCGCGTGTAAATCTCGATGCCCCGGCCTGGACCCTTTGGGTCACGCTCGTCGGCCAAGACGCCTTCGTAGGTTGCAATAGGGAGGAGGGCCCAGGAGGTTTTCCCGTCGGAATAAGCGGGCGTGTGGCGTGCCTCCTCTCCGGCGGGATCGACTCGCCGGTGGCGGCATGGCGGATGATGCGACGCGGGTGCCGCGTCGATTTTATCCATTTTCACAGCGCCCCGTTTACCTCCGCGGCATCACAGGAGAAGGTTGCAGAGCTTGTTCGTCTGCTGGCCAGATGGCAGGGGATCGGTCGGCTAGCAATGGTTCCCTTCGGCAGGATCCAAGAGGAGATCGCGACCAATGCTCCTAGCGCGTATAGAATCGTGTTGTATCGCCGGCTCATGCTCAGGATTGCAGAGTCCTTGGCCAGGGCTGCCGGCTGCGAGGCCCTGGTGACCGGGGAGTCGATGGGGCAGGTGGCCTCCCAGACCCTCTCCAATCTGGCTGCAATCGACGCCGTGGCGACCTGTCCCGTGCTAAGACCCCTCATCGGGAAGGATAAGCAAGAGATCGTTGACGAGGCCAAGAGGATCGGGACCTATGCCGTCTCGATCGAACCTCATTCGGATTGCTGTCAGTACCTGGAACCGAGAAATCCGGCGACGCACAGTTCAGCCGACGAACTCTCCGTCATAGAACAAGAGATGAATCTTGCTGCGTTGGTGGCACAGGGCATCGAAACAGCCGCCTGGCAGACGATTGGGTAAATCCGCTATCGTTTAGTTGCCTGGGTGTGGAGCTCGGCCACCTTGGCCCAATTTACAACGTTCCACCACGCCGTAATATATTCCGGACGCCGATTCTGATGCTTTAGATAGTAGGCATGTTCCCATACATCCAGCCCCAGAATCGGCGTATGCCCCTGCATAAGCGGGCTGTCCTGATTCGTCGTGGAGTAAATCTCTAACTTTTCCTGATTCACAACGAGCCAGGCCCAACCGCTGCCGAAGTGATTCGCCGCGGCGGTCGTAAATTTCTCTTTGAATCCGCCAAAATTGCCGAAGGCCTTCTGAAGAGCTGTGCCCAGCGTCCCGGTCGGCTCCACGCCGCCATTTTTTGCCATCAGTTGCCAGAAGAGCGTATGGTTGGCGTGTCCCCCCCCATGGTTGCGCACCGCCATCTTGGCGACATAGGCTGCGTGATGTTTGTCGTGATGGATCTCCATCGTTTTGGCGTCGATATGCGGCTCCAGCGCGCCGAAATCATAGGGGAGATCTGGTAATGTGTGGGCCATTGGGAACCTCCTTTTAAGGTTGAGCAACCCTACGACCCCAGGAGGGAGGGAATCAAGCGAAAAGATCGGGTGTCTGCCGGAATGCTTTACATCGCGCTTATTCGACGTTAAGCCTTCCCTATGCCGGAACGGATGCCTAGTATTGACGAGGCCTTTGCCTACTGTCGAAAGGTAGCAACGCGACATTATGAGAATTTCCCTGTCGCCTCCCTTTTGATCCCCAAACGGCTGCGCCCGCATGTTTGCAATATTTACGCCTTTGCCCGCACGGCGGATGATTTTGCCGATGAGCCCCGATATGAAGGCCAGCGGCTGGACTGTCTTCGGAAATGGCGCGCAATGTTGCTTCAGTGCGCGCAGGGGGCGGACATCTCGCATCCGATTTTCGTGGCCCTGCGCGAGACGATCAGGGAATTTGCGCTGCCGGTGGAGCTCTTGAACGATCTCATTGCTGCATTTGCGATGGATTGCGAGAAGCGCCGGTATAAGAATTTCGCCGAGGTCATGCATTATTGTCGCCACTCGGCCAATCCGATAGGCCGGCTCGTTCTCCACCTCTTCGGCTATGTGAACGAGACCTGGATGACTCGGTCCGACCATGTCTGCTCGGCGCTCCAGCTGGCGAATTTCTGGCAGGATGTCGCGATCGACTTGACCAAGGACCGGATCTATCTGCCTCAAGACGAGATGTCTGCCCATGGGGTGACGGAGGCGGAGCTGATGTCGCACCGCTTGACCGACTCTCTGCGTCGGCTCATGCAATTCCAAGTGGACCGGACACGGGCGTTGTTTGCCGATGGGCGTGCCCTGTGCGATCTTGTGCCGCATTCCCGGCTCCGTTGGGAGCTTAGGTGCACTTGGCTGGGAGGGAGCGCGATCCTCGACAAAATCGCTGCTAACGGATATGACGTCTTCCGGCGCCCCACGCTTAAGTTGTGGGAGTGGCCTTTGCTGGTTTGGAGGGGCGTGAGATGGCACTAGAAGAGGCATCTGTATATTGTGCCCGGATCGTACGCAGGTCGCGTTCTAATTTTCGCGCGGCCTTCCGGTTTCTGGCGCCCGATCAGCGCCGTGCGTTGGCAGCGGTCTATGCCTTTTCCCGCCAGGTGGATGATTTGGCCGATGGTGGGTTGGCCGAGGGCGACAAGCGGGAGCAGTTGGCCTTCTGGCAAGGCCAGGTGGCCCACCCTAACGGTGGGACCGCCTTGCATCCGGTCACGCGCGAACTCCATTGGGCAATGCGGCAATTTGGGATCCTGCCACGTTATTTTGAGGAGCTGCTGGAGGGGGTGGCCCGCGACATTGCACCGGAACCGTTTCAGACCATGCAGGCCCTGTTGACCTATTGCTATGGCGTGGCCGGTACGGTCGGGCTTATCTGCCTGCGAATTTTCGGAGTGGAAGAGACACCGGACGCGCGCGGCGCGGCAATTGCGCTGGGCAACGCGTTACAATTGACTAATATCTTGCGCGACCTCGTGACCGATGCCCGCGCAGGGAGGGTGTACCTCCCGCAGGAAGATCTCCGGCGGTTCGGCGTGACGGCAGCGCAACTCTCAATGGCAGAGACGGCATCCGGGCTGGAGGCCTTGATAGCGTTTGAGGGGGAGCGCGCGGAGGGGTTTTTTGCCCAGGCCTGGCCGCACATCGCGCGGGACCGACGGCTTCGCCCGGCACGGATCATGGCGGCATACTATTATGAATTGCTTAGGCGGATTCGCCGCGATCCTACGCGCATATTGCGCGGACGGGTAAGCGTCCCATGGTGGCGCAAGATCAAATTATGCCTTCAGTATGCATCATCGGTGGCGGGGTCGCCGGTCTGTCGGCGGCCGTCGATTGCGCCG
>JACPFG010000001.1:0-12261 GCA_016183125.1 Deltaproteobacteria bacterium | reverse complement strand
GTTGGCATGTAACATTATGTGAGCAGCGCTCATTTTGCGGTGGGCGCGCCTACGCCTTTCGGGAGCCGGTCACGGGCGATTGTATCGATAACGGCCAGCATCTCTTCATGGGATGCTATCGGTCGACTTTCGCCTACCTTGAAAAGATCGGTGCGGGAGAAGGGATAATAACCGAACGGCGATTCACCGTGCCGATGATGACAGCCGACGGCCGCCGCAATCTGCTTTCATGCCCGGACTGGCGCCCCCCATGGCATCTGCTGGCGGGCCTCTGGCGCCTGCGCGGATTTCCTAAACGTGATATCGCGCGTCTCATGGCGGGACTGATTGCTCTCGCTCGTAAGGGGGCGACTCTAGGGGCCGACAGGATAAGCGCCGCGCAGTTGCTTGACCGACTCGGTCAATCCGCGCGCTCTCGCTCTCTTTTTTGGACCCCGTTGGTCCTTGCAGTATGCAATGAAACGCCCGAACGGGTCTCTGCCGCGCCGTTGATCGCCGTTATACGGGAGGCGTTTGGTAGGCGCAACGGTCCGCAGGGCCTAAGTTTTCCCGTGAGGGACCTAAGCAGCCTGTTGGTAGCGCCTGCCCTTACATATCTGCGTGCGCGGGGGAGCCGGCTTTGCGAGGCTGCACAGGTGACGGCCCTTGACCGGTCCGACGCGGGCATTACCGGCATCGGTCTTAGGTCTGGAGAGCGACTAACCGCCGATGCCTATATCAGTGCCATGCCGCCGCGGTCGCTCCATCGGTTGCTCACGGCAGGCGTCGGGACCGTTCCAGCCGGTTGGGAGCGGTTGAACGAATGGGAGGAGGTGCCGATCTGTTCGGTCCATCTTTGGGCCGATCGACCTATTATGACGGAGCGGATGGTCGGCCTTCTGGACGGCCCTTTCCACTGGGCCTTCGGTCAGGATGGGGGCCGCCGAGTGGCATTGGTGACCAGCGCGGCGCGGGAACTGGTTGTCTGGCCACGCGAACGGATCGTTAAAGAGGCCATCGACGCGTTGCAGCGGTATCTACCGACGGCACGGGGCGCCGTCATGCGGCACGTCCAGGTCACCAAAGAGATCACAGCAACCGTGAGCCTGACCCCGGGATCAGCAGTCCGGCGGCTGCCGACGGTTACACCATGGCCCAGGACAATCGGCGGCGAAGGCTGTATTGAGTACCCGACACGCATGAGGGCACATCGCACCAAAATCGTTGCAACGATCGGTCCTGCCTCCGATAATCCTAAAACTCTTACTCGTTTGATCGGCGCCGGAATGGATATAGCGCGGATCAATCTATCCCATGGGACGCGGGACGAACACAGGGCCCGCATTCATCTGGTTCGGACAATAGCGCGAGTGCGCGAGCGAACGGTCGGCATCCTCTTCGATCTGCAAGGCCCTAAGATGCGGATCGGCGAGCTAAAAAATCACCGGCCGGTCTTGCTACGAAAGGGAACGCAGGTGTGGATCCACACGCGACCACTTCTCGGCGATGCCCAGACTTTCTCCACTACGTATACCCACTTGCCGCAGGATGTCGGGCGGGGCGATCCTATCCTGCTTGACGACGGCCGGATGGCCCTCACAGTTGAACGTGTTGTGGGTCGCAGGGTCCGGTGCCGGGTGGAACGCGGGGGATGGCTTGGAGAACACAAGGGGATCAATGTGCCAAGGGTGGCACTGACTGCCCCGGCGCTCGCCGAAAAGGACTATGACGATCTTGCCTTAGCGATTGAAGAAGGGGTCGATTTTTTGGCCCTCTCCTTCGTTCGGTCCGGTCGGGACGTGGCCCAACTTAAGACGGTCTTGCGTCGACGGCGCTCGCCGATTCCAGTCATCGCCAAGATCGAGCGGCGCGAGGCGATCGAAAACCTAAAGGAGATCTTGGCGGAAGCCGACGGGGTAATGGTCGCCCGCGGGGATTTGGGGGTGGAGTTTTCACTGGCTGAGGTGCCAATCCTGCAGAAGGCGATCATCAAGCAGGCCAACAGCGCGGGGCTGGTAGTGATCACCGCCACACAGATGCTGGAGACGATGATCGACGAGGCGCAACCGACACGGGCGGAGGCGAGCGACATCGCCAACGCCATATTCGATCAAACAGATGCCGTCATGCTCTCGGGCGAGACCGCGATGGGGAAGTATCCTGTAGAGGCGGTGAAGGCAATGGCGGACATCGTAACGGTTGCGGAGCGCTCGCCTTATCATAGGCCGCTGCAGGAGTGGCGGCCCCGTCCGCACCATTCGGTGGCGGAGGCGGTGGTGCGTGCAGCTGCCCAGGCCGCGCAAGAGGAGCACGTCAAGGCAATCGTCCTGTTTACCATGACCGGGACGACCGCGCGCCTCATGTCGAAGATGCGTCCTGGCAAACCGATCTTGGCCCTCACTGCGGATCCGCAGGTGGCACATCAGATGACGATCTATTGGGGTGTGGAGCCATTTGTCACTCGAACCGGCCATACAACCGATCAGATGATAGAGCTGGGGGAACGAACGCTTGTGAAGGAAGGTCGTCTCAGGCGTGGAGATAGAGTCGTCGTCGTGGCGGGTACGCATCGCCTTCGCGGGGCCACCAACATGATGAAATTTTTGACTATCTAAACGGCTACGTCCGCAGCTGTCCCTGTCCCGTCACCACATACTTGTACGATGTGAGCGAATCGAGCCCCATAGGACCGCGCGCATGGATCTTGTCGGTCGAGATTCCGATTTCAGCCCCAAGGCCGTATTGAAATCCGTCCGAAAATCGGGTGGTTGTATTGACCATCACCGAGGCGGAATCGACATCCTTTACGAAGATGGCGATTGCCGCGGGGTCCTGGCTGACGATCGCGTCGGTATGCTGGGAACCGTAGGTCATAATATGAGCCACGGCTGCGTGGACGTCTTCTACTACTCGCACGGAACAACGGAGGTCCAGATACTCCGTGCGGTAGTGCGCCGGAGTCGCCGGCCGTACATATGGGCGTTTGCCGAGTATGGCCCGGCTGCGGGGACAGGCATACAGTTGTCCTCCGCGGCTTGCGAGGGCATCGCCTATTCTCGGCAGGAAGGAGGGGGCAACCACGGCGTTCACAAGGAGACATTCCATCGCATTGCAAACGCCCGGACGTTGGCATTTTGCATTCACCACAATTTGCTCGGCCATGGCCAGATCAGCAGCGGCATCCACATAGACATGGCAGATCCCTTGATAATGTTTGATGACGGGGATGCGCGACTTGGCTGTGACAGCTCGTATGAGCGACGGTCCCCCGCGAGGGATTACCAGGTGAATTAGGTCGTCCCGTTTTAACAACGCGTAAATTGCACGTCTGTCGGCGGGCGGGATTGTCCCAACCGCCGTGGCCGGAAGGCCAGAGGCACGAAGCGCTTCTTGGAAACAGACGGCAAGCGCCTGATTGGAATGAGCTGCCTCGCTGCCCCCTCGTAGCAGTATGGCATTGCCGCTTTTGATCGCGAGGCTTGCGCATTCCACCGTTACGTTCGGTCGCGCCTCGTAAATAATGAGCAGGACCCCTAACGGAACCGCGACCTTAGCGATGGCAAGTCCATTGGGCCGGGTCCATTCTCCAAGCGAACGGTCCACCGGATCCGGCAAGACACGAACCGCATCTATCATGGCGCGCATCTCGTCTAGCCGCTCCGGTGTCAGGCGAAGACGATCTAGAAGGGCCGGGGAGAGGCTCTGCCGCTCACCGATCTTCAGGTCGCGTGCGTTGGCGGATAAGACCGCTTTCCTTCGGTCAACGAGCAAGGCGGCAGATTTTGCCAAAACGGCGTCCTTGGCGGCCGTGGCAGCGGCCATAAGATCAGGTGCCGCTCGCCGGGCGGCCATTGCAACCTTGGTTGCCTCTGCTATGGCCGATCGTCCCATCGGATTGCTCCCTCCTTGCCTGCCACGCGCTCGCGCAGTAAGGCCCGCTGTCGCGGGCTCAAAAACGCGGTCCCTTCGCACTCTCCAGCGAAGAGCCGCTTGAGGCTTTTCGCATGGCTCCCGTCGGCCAGGATCATGGGGATCCCCGCCCTGGTGGCAAGGCGGGCGGCATTGAGTTTGCTGGGCATCCCGCCGACGGTGGTATGTCCGTTATGGCCGTAACAGTGTTGATAAAGATAGGGAGTTATGCGCGGCACCGCGCGCAGCAAACGGCGGCGCGTGCCGTGAGTGATGAAAAACCCTGGGACATCGGTGAGGAGGATAAGGAGATCTGCTCGGACGATCCGTGCGACGAAGGCGGAGAGGCCGTCATTATCTCCGAATGAGATCTCCTCGGTCGAGATAGTGTCGTTTTCATTCACGATCGGTATCACACGTTCGGCAAGGAGTTCCAGCAGCGTGTTGCGCGCATTGCGATAACGCTTGGAACGCTCCTCCAGCCCCTCGCGGGTAAGGAGGACCTGCGCCGTGCGGATTCGCCGGCGGTGAAAAAATTCCTCGTAGGCATGCATCAGTTTGCTCTGCCCGATGGCTGCGGCCGCCTGCAGTTTTGGCAGACGTCTGGGTCGCGTGGAGAGATTGAGAACCTCCATGCCGCAGGCAATAGCTCCGGAGGTGACCAGCACTATCTCCTTACCTTGCCCATAGAGAGGGGCAATCTGATTGACGATCCGGCGGAGCGCTACATTGGACAGGATGCCACGATTGCCGACCAACACACTTGCGCCGACCTTTATAACTATCCTAGTGGCGCCTGCGACCAGGTCCATGAGGGAGCGCTATCGTACACCACTTCAGCTGTCCATAAAAAAAGCCCCTTGTGTGACGTGCGGCTTGCCATGCCCGCCCGAATCCGGTAGGGGTAGCACTATGCCGAATTCCGCCGGGGCACGCCAAGAGCTGATCCGCTGCTGTGAGACCTATCCCGACCTTCCGCGCGAGGCATTGGTAAAGGCGGATCTGTTGCGCTTAGGCATTGCGTTTGCGCCGGAGACGGTTCCCGTGCTGGCGGCCGCGAAACAGAAATCGTATTTTATCTTTTCGTTCGATCGGATTCCGCGCGCCGAGATGGAGGAAGCGATCAAACAGGTCCTCCCGGAGGAGATCGCACTCATCGGCGGACCGTGGGAGTTCCAGCGCGTGATCGTATCGGTCCGGCATAATCCGGCGTCGCCGTATCGAGTTGTAACTGATCGGCACATAGGTGAGGCGGGTGACGCCCGACGGGGGGCCCTCTATGCCGCCTCCGCCAAAGGCGGATCCGCCTTCGGCGGAAGCAGCGCAGCGATGCCGGTCCACGGGGGTGGCGGGCGGCAGGACCCGCCCCCGCTATGGCTATGTCTCGGTAATGAACGCCTCTGTGAAGTCCACACCGAACCGCCGCCAGCGTATTACGGCAAGACGCTCGCCAACGGCAAACCCGTGATCGACCTCGCGCCGACGATCGAGTGGGGATACCTCATCTACATCACCGCCTTTCGGCTCTGTCAGTATTGGGGGGACAAAGAAGAATGCCGGTTCTGCGATATCAACGCGAACTATCGGCAGCAGAGGAAAGAGGGCCGGCCCTATACGGGGATGAAGGCGCCGGAGGATGTCGTCGCGGCGCTCGGAATCATCGCGGAAAATGACGGTGCGGCGCAGGCCTATACGGTGACAGGGGGAAGCGTCCTCGATCAGATGGATGGACTAGATGAGGCTGGGTTCTACGCCCGATATGCCGAGGTGATCGAGGAAAAATTTCCCGGACGCTGGATCGGGAAGGCGGTCGTTCAGGCGTTGCCGAGCGCGCAAGTGAAACAACTCAAAAAGGCCGGCTATCAGATTTATCATCCGAACTACGAGGTGTGGGACAAACGGATCTTCACATGGTTGTGTCCGGGGAAGGATCGCTACATCGGTCGGGACGAATGGCATCGCCGGATCCTCGATGCCGCCGAGGTCTTCGGGCCGACGCATGTCATCCCAAACTTCGTCGCCGGAATCGAGATGGCGAAGCCGCATGGATTTACAAACGTGGACGACGCAATTTCGTCCACTGCGGAGGGCCTCGATTTCTACATGGCAAAAGGGATCTGCCCCCGGTTTACCGTCTGGTGTGTCGAGCCGAATACCGGCCTCGCCGAGAGCGAACCCGCCCCCCTCGAATATTACGCCCGCCTCTTGCAAACCTATCGCGCAACATTTCGTCGGCACAAGCTCCCGATCCCGCCCGGTTACGGCGAGGCCGGTCTCGGCCACGCCGTCTTCTCCGTCAGTTCCTTTATGGACGTATTGCCGTAGAGATCATTTGTAATACATTGAAATCACTCGCTTTCAATGTCCTGGGTAACACTTGCCAAGCGTATCGAACACTGCGTCGGTGGGGCTAGGGCGTCAAGTTCGTTAAGTGGCCGTGTGGGGGATGCTGTGTTATGGGAGTTCAGCGAAGATCCTGAGGGGGGCTCCGCTTCCGCCAGCGATCTTCATCGGGAGGGCATAAACCTTCGCCCCTGTGGCGGGTAGATGATCGAGTTGGTTTAGGTTTTCAAAGCCGAGGATATTTGCGGCGGCCAAGATCACGTGCGTTTTGAAGTCCTTTGATTGTCCATAGTCTACGCTCGGTGTGTCGAGACCGGCGGCCGCGATCTTGCGCTCAACGAGGAGGTTGGCGGCTTCCGGCGAAAAGCCAGGGAAGTGGAGATTTGCGACGTCCCCCGGCTTGTCGGTCCCGAGATACGCCTTTTTGTTAGGCCATTTTTTCGACCAGCCGGTATAAACAAAGGCCATCGTCCCCGGCGCAATCGCCGCGTGTGCCTTCTCCCAGGCGAGGATGTCTTCCGCCGAGATGAGATAATCGGGATTCTTCAGCGCCCTCTTGCTCACGTCAATCACCGCCACAGGGCCGATGAGTCGTTCGGGTGGGATTTGATCAACCGTCCATTGTCCCTTGGCAAAGTGGACGGGCGCATCGACATGGGTTCCACCATGCTCCGCGGCGCATATATTGTTGGCTTCATACCAAAAGCCGCCCGGGGTCGGCCCTTTGTGGACGACCTCCAGCGTGAACGGTTTCGCCGTCGGCCAGTAGATTGTTTTCGCATCAAATGAGTGCGTCAGATCAACCAGCGTCCCGGCGTGCAACGGCAGGGCGACCGCGATAGCTATCAAGACTGTAGGGATGAGCCCCTTTGTCATACGTGCCTACCGGCAGTGACTAGTGAACCAGCGATTGTTTGCCATGCCTCCATGGCAATTGCAACCGGATATCGGATTTGTCTCTGCATAATGTCCATGAGCCCCGCCGCCTGGAACATCGCAGCCCATTCAGTACGACTATGCCGTTAACTTTAAGGAGGGGCAGTGCCGCTATTGGCACTGCCCCCCGTGAATTATTTCCCACAGCCGCAACAGGTATCCTTATCGCGTTCCATGGCCATTCACCTCCTTTCCGCTCTCCTGCTGTGCCTCATAATTCCTTATAAAATTCGCACACCGATCCCGCGGGCGATTGGAGAACGACGCTCCTCCATTTTGCAGCAACAGCAGCACTCCCTTTCGGCTGCTGACGGCACGGGCGGTGCACCACATCCACAACCCGGCTTCCGAGAAGGCTCCGGATAATGGACCAGCTTTTCTCCCTTGCAGTTCGACTGAAGAACAGGCTTCATAACTACCTCCTTGACATGGTAGATAAATATCTACTAAAGTGACAATGTCAAGTATAATAGTATATAAATTTCTACTAAAATAACATGGAACCAAATATTCCACCAATTCATCAACGAATTAAGGACCTTAGAGACGCTCGTGGGTTTTCTTTGGACGATCTGGCAAAGCGCTCAGGAGTAAGTCGCGCCATGCTTTCGAAGATCGAGCGGGGTGCTGCCAGCCCGACGATCGGGTTGCTCTGCAAGATCACCGGAGCACTTGGGGTTCCATTGACGCGGTTGGTTGCGGAGCCGTCGGACGGGCGTGGGCGAGCGATTCGGCGAGGGGCAATGCGGCCATTGACCGACACCCTAAGTGGAGTAACTCGTACAAGTCTTTCAACCGAATTGCCGGAATGGGGGATTGAATTGGTGCGTTACGATCTGCCGCCTGGCAGCTCCACGGGTGATTGTGGGGGATGCGGCTGCGGGATTCGAGAGATTTTTCATGTGACAGCAGGCAAGATCGATATTACCAGCTGTGGTCATGCAGATATCATAGGCCCTGGTGAGGCCTATCTCCTGGAAGGGCAAGGGGAGGGTTATCAGATCCGCAACACCGGAGATGTCCCCGCCCAATTCTACATCGTCATCGATCGGCGCAGTGTGCGCTAGTTACTGCACTATCAATTTAGGGCAGAGACGTTATTCAGGTGCAATCCGTTTGACGGTTTCTACAGCGAAGGTCAACCGGAGAGAGAAATCACCCATTTTTGAAGACAGGGTTTCACCTGAACGTACGCAATTAGGAGGAGCAGGCCGATCGCACATCCGGTCTGAACGCTAGCTGGCATAGGATGGTGGGCGTGGGTAAGTAGCGTCGCGGGGACAATCTCCATGCGTGCGGCGAGGGCGTTGACGAGCATGCCGATCAGAATCGAACAGACCGCAATGGCGCCGAGATAGATTGCCACGGCGCGTTTCCCCAGGAATTTCACGAGAACGGGGAGAGAGGCCATGTTGGTCGCCGGACCCGCGAGCAAAAAAACAAGCGCCGCGCCGGGACTCATCCCCTTGGCGATTAGCGCCGCGGCTATCGGTGTCGAGGCTGAGGCGCAGATATAGATAGGTATACCGATAGCTAACATGACCAACATTGCCCGCCAGCCTGTGCCCAAGTAATTTTGAATGAACGATTCGGGGACTGCGTAGCTAATGACACATCCGAGCAAGATGCCGAGCAGAAACCAGCCGCTAATATCTCGGAGGAGATCCACGAATGCGTAGTGGAGGCCAGCGGCAAGACGAAGCGCATAGCCACCACGCCCCCGCGGGGCTGTCTCCGTCGGGACGGCAGCGCGACCGGCTGTTTCGTTGACCGACGGGTCCTGCCGCCGGTTACCCCCATCGCTGGCATCGCTACGCTGCTGGCAGCTCTGGGGGTCCCCCACCGGCGTCACCCGTCGGATATCATCAATGGCTCGCCGGTCGCTGTCTCTGCCGCCCGACTCCGTCACCCGGCTCCGCAGCGGGGCATCGCTCTGCCCGCCAAAACAAACCTGTCCCACGCCCGCCACAAACGCTGTGAGGAATGCCGCGACCGGGCGGATGATCGCCATGAAGGGGCCAAGCAAGGCGTATGTGACGGCGATGGAATCTATCCCCGATTCGGGTGTGGAGATGAGAAAGGCGACGGTTGCCGGCTTGGAGGCTCCCTGCTGGCGCAGGCCCATGGCGGTAGGGACGACGCCGCATGAGCAGAGCGGTAGTGGGACACCTGAGACGGCGGCAAGTCCGACAGACCGCAAGTCATTGCCGCCAAGATACTTCGCGATCTGTCCCGGTTTGACAAAGGCACGCATCAATCCGGCTGCGAACAGGCCAAATAAAATATAGGGACTTGCCATTGTTAGCGTCTCCCACGCTGCACGGACGACGCCTGTCGGGTGTGTCAGTATGCTCATGTCACGACCCCTGCGCGTGCAAGCTCTCGCCGCTTCCATAAGAAATAGATCGCGGGATAGACAAATAGCTCGAGTAGAAATGAAGTGATAAGTCCTCCCACCATCGGTGCGGCGACCCGTTTCATCACGTCCGCCCCCGTACCGTATGACCACATTATCGGAAGGAGACCGACAAATGCACACGCGACGGTCATTAGTTTGGGACGAAGCCGCCGCACGGCCCCGTGAACGATCGCCTCGTTCAGATCATGCGCGGAGCGGAGCCGTCCCTGTGACTTTGCCTCTGCATACGCCAGGTCTAGATACAAGAGCATGAAGACGCCCGTTTCAGCATCAAGTCCCAGGAGGGCGATCAGCCCGATCCAGACCGCAATGCTCATATTATAACCCAAGAGCCACAGGAGCCAGAATGCCCCTATCGCCGAAAAGGGGACCGCCAACATCACGATCGCCGTTTTTACCCCCGATCCGGTATTAAGATAGAGAAGGAGAAAGATAATAAGGAGCGTGAGAGGAACTACGGTCTTTAGTTTTTCCCGCACGCGAAGCATGTACTCATATTGCCCGCTCCACTCGAGCGTATAGCCGGTTGGGATTGTTATCCCATGCGTCACAGCGCGCTTGGCCTCGGCGACATATCCGGCAACATCACGGCCAGCCATGTCCATATATACATAGCCTGCAAGCAATCCGTTTTCATCCCGGATCATCCCGGGCCCCGTCGTCGTAGTGATATCGGCAATGGCGCCCAGCGGGACCTGTTCGCCGCCCGGCATCGCAACAAATACTCGCCTAAGATCGTCTACATCCTCGCGCAATTCTCTAGCATAGCGCACGCTTACCGGATAGCGCGCGCGGCCCTCGACCGTTCGCGTGATGTTTTCCCCGCCTATGGCCGTTGTGATCGCCATGTTCGCGTCATCAACCGTCAGGCCGTACCGAGCCAGCTCTTCGCGTTTTAGAGTAATGTCGAGGAAATACCCGCCGGTTACGCGCTCTGCATAGATGCTCTTAGTGCCGCGGATCGGTTTAATAAGTTGTTCAAGTTGCTGTCCGATATTTTCAATCACCTTGAGATCGGCTCCTAGGACCTTGATCCCGATCGGCGTCCGGATTCCTGTAGCCAGCATATCGATCCGGTTCTTGATCGGCATCGTCCATGCGTTCGTTGTTCCTGGAAATTGCATCCGTGGGTCCATCTGCTCATAGACGATCTCATTCCAGCTGCGGTGCTCCGGCCAAAACCGGCGCAATACCCATTTGAGAGGCTCCGGCATCCACGAATACCAACGCCGGACCTTCGGCCACTGGACCTCCGGTTTGAGGACCACTGTCGTTTCCATCATCGAGAGTGGGGCCGGATCTGTGGCGGTCTCCGCACGCCCGGCCTTTCCGAGCACCGTTGCCACCTCCGGGAACGACGCAAGCGCCTTATCTTGACTCTGTAATAATCGTTCCGATTCCGTGACCGATATGCCGGGCAAGGTTGTAGGCATATATAGGATCGTCCCCTCATTAAGCGGTGGCATGAACTCGCCCCCCAACTGCCAGAAGGGTATGATGCTCGCTACGACCAACAGCACAGCGAGCCGGATTATCCTCTTCGGATGGGCCAGCACATACCGCACGGCCGGTTCATAAAGCTTAAAAAGCCTGCGGCTGATCGGGTGCTGCTCCTCCGAATGGATAGTGCCGACACAGATGATATTCAGCCAGCGAGTGAGCCCTGCCCACCTGGTGACGATCGGGCGCATACGAATCACCATCGTGATGAGGGCCGGGGTAAGGGTGATGGCCAATACGGCGGCAATCGCCATGGCTAGGTTTTTTGTAAAGGCCAGCGGTTTGAAAAGGCGTCCCTCTTGTGCCTCTAGCGCAAAGACCGGCAAGAAAGAGACGGCGATCACCAGGAGCGAGAAGAAACTCGCGCGCCCCACCTCCTGCACTGCCTCCACTAGGATCGGTTTGCAATCCCCCTTGCGGCCTCCCGCTTCCCATCTCTCCAGTTTTTTGTGCGCGTTTTCCACCACCACTATCGCCGCATCCACCAAGGCGCCGATGGCTACGGCGATTCCTCCCAGCGACATGATGTTCGACGTTACTCCCATTCGCCACATAGGGATAAATGAGAGGATCACAGCGACCGGGATCGTAAGGATGGGGATAAGGGCGCTTGGCAAGTGCCAGAGGAATAGCAGGATCACGAGGCTGACGATCGCAATTTCCTCCCACAACTGGATCTTGAGAGTGTGGATTGCCCGGTGGATAAGATCGGACCTGTCATATGTAGTGACGATCCTGACGCCCGGGGGGAGAGAGTGCTTGATCTCGCTTAACTTTGCCTTTACCCTATCGATGACCTTGAGTGCGTTTTCGCCGTACCGGATGACGACAACGCCGCTTACGACATCCCCTTGCCCGTTTAGGTCAGCCAGCCCTCGGCGGATGTCGGGACCGAAGGCCACGGTTGCCACGTGGCGGACCTGAATCGGTGTGCCGTCAGATTCCCGGCCGACGACAATGGCGCCGACGTCATCCAGAGACTTAATATACCCACGGCCGCGGATCATATATTCGGCGCCGGCGAATTCCATCAGCCGCGCACCCACGTCGTTATTCCCCTGTCGTATGGACTCTACTACCAGATGGATGGGGATTTTGTAGGCGAGCAACTTGTTCGGATCGACCTGGACCTGATATTGGCGTACGAACCCGCCTACAGTAGCAACCTCCGCCAC
>JACPFG010000005.1:8804-20419 GCA_016183125.1 Deltaproteobacteria bacterium | reverse complement strand
GGCTTATCCTCGCTCGCCGCAGCGTCATAACCATCGATGCGGCTCGCTGCGCATATCCCTCACCCACCGCCCCCGCCTCGCCGCTTTCCGAAAGCTATGTGTGCTATCTGCGCCGTGCCCAACGCATCAGACCGGCCCCCGGGCAAAGGCGGGCTCAGCGACGGCGGGCAGTTGATGATGCCCGGCGGGTGACACCGGTGGGGCCCCCTGGTCCGGAGCCGCGCAGCGTCGGCTAGGAGTGTGCCATGGGCTAAGTGCTAGTCAGCGAGCAGCGAGGACTGGGGAGCAACCGGTGTCAGGACCCGCCGATCGAAAAGAGCCGTCGCGCAGCCTTTGCCCGAGGGACCGGTAAATGTCGTGTGTCGCACAAGGACTATTATGGTAAATTGGGAAAGGCGGGGGCAATTGACGACACGCCCTAGCAGATCTCCCCTTTCCCTTGCGTTTTTCCGGTGGGTTGTCTATACCCACACGCGGTTCACTTCATCCCATCACAAAGGGGGATTATATGGCCGGACAGACGGCGCAAAAGAAAAAATTGGTGGATCTGCTCAACGAAGATATCTCGGCGGAGCTGACCGCCGCGCTCCAGTATTTTTACTACGGCACGATGATGACCGGCGTGGAGTATGGGCCGGTGAAGAAGGATTTCCTGGCCCATGCCACGGCGGAGATGGCACATGCGGTCCTGTTGGGCGGGTATGTGGCCTACTTAGGCGGCCAGCCGACGACGACGATCGGCGAGATCAAGAAGGCGACCGACAGCCGCGAGATGCTCGTGGACGCCCTAGAAATGGAACAGGCCGCCGTGGAGCGGTATACGAAGCGTGTCGATCAAGCCAAAGGGGCCAAGGAATACGCCCTTGAAGAGCGCCTCGAGGATATCCTAGCGGAAGAGCAAGACCACGTGATGGAACTGAAAGATCTCCTGGGTTGATTCTCACAGCCGCACGTGCGGCGTTGAGGGGGAGGCTCCAGCAGCTTTGCTGCTGGAGGGGGCGACGTGAGCCCCTGTAATAGACGAGCAGGATCACGTAATGGAATTGAAGGACCTGCTGGGATAAGTCATCATGGCTAGTTACGTGCAGATCCCGGCGGACGGGGCGCCGATAGCGCTGCGGAACGGGAAGCTCGCCGTTCCGGATAATCCGATTATTCCGTTTATCCGCGGGGATGGTACGGGACCCGACATCTGGGCGGCTGCCCGACCCGTGTTCGACGCCGCCGTGGCAAAGGCTTACCGGGGGACGCGGAGCATCGCCTGGTGCGAGTGTTTTGCTGGCGATGGCGCAAAGGCCGTCTACGGCGATGCCTGTCCTTCCAATCTGCTGCCGCCTGAAACACTGGAGACCATCAAACAGTATCGCGTTGCGATCAAGGGGCCGCTTACCACACCTATAGGCGAGGGGATCCGCAGCCTAAATGTCACGCTGCGCCAGGAGCTCGACCTCTATGTATGCCTCCGTCCAATCCGCTATTTTCCCGGTGTACCATCGCCTGTAAAGGCCCCGGAAAAGATCGGCATGGTGATCTTCCGGGAGAATACGGAAGATATCTATGCCGGGATCGAGTGGGCGGCGGAATCTGCTGAGGCCAAACGGGCCATCCAATTTTTGCAGCGGGAGATGGGTGTCAAGAAGATCAGGTTTCCAGAGACATCAGGCATTGGGATCAAGCCAGTGTCCAGGGAGGGGACGGAACGGTTGGTGCGGGCTGCTATCCGATATGCGCTGGATCATGGGCGTAAGAGCGTGACCCTGGTTCATAAGGGGAATATCATGAAGTATACCGAGGGGGCCTTCATGAAGTGGGGATATGCCCTGGCAGAGCGAGAGTTTAAGGGAAAATTGCTCATCCAGGACGTCATCGCCGACAATTTTTTGCAACAGATCTTGACGAACCCCCAAAATTTCGATGTGATCGCAACACTCAATCTGAATGGCGACTACATCTCCGATGCCCTGGCGGCGCAAGTAGGCGGCATCGGCATTGCGCCTGGGGGGAACATTAATTACGAGACCGGTTGCGCGATCTTCGAGGCTACCCACGGTACGGCCCCGAAGTACACGGGGCAAGACAAGGTCAATCCCAGCTCGATGATCCTCTCCGGGGTCATGATGCTCGAATATATAGGCTGGGGGGAAGCTGCTGCGCTTATCACGCGCGCGGTCGAAAAGACACTTGCGGAAAAGATCGTGACCTACGACTTTGCCCGTAATATTCCGGGGGCAAGAGAAGTCAAATGCTCGGAGTTTGGCAAGGCGATTGTAGAGAGGTGTTGAAATGGGACAGCGACGGAAGATCGGAGTGATAGGTGGAGGGCAGATAGGCGGCGTGATAGTGCAGTTGGCAGTCGAGCGGGAGTTGGGCGATGTCGTCCTCTTCGATGTCGTGGAGGGGCTGCCGCAGGGCAAAACGCTCGACATCTGGGCCGCGAGCCCGTTGCTTCGCAGCGATTGTTGTGCCATCGGGACGAGCGACTACAAGGATCTTGCCGGGTGCGATGTGGCGATCATAACCGCCGGCGTTCCGCGCAAGCCCGGCATGAGCCGGGACGATCTCCTGAAGGTCAACGTGGAGATCATGAAAACCGTAGCGGGGAATCTGAAGCGATATTGCCCCGGCGCCTTCGTGATCGTCGTCTCCAATCCGCTCGACGTTATGGTATATGCCTGTCAGAAGCTGTCCGGCCTTGCCGCGCGGATGGTATGCGGGATGGCCGGTGTGCTCGATTCGGCTCGGTTTCGCGCATTTGTCGCCGATGCCGTCGGTGTGAGCGTGGAAGACGTCACGGCACTGGTGCTTGGCGGTCACGGGGATACAATGGTGCCGCTCACGCGCTACTGCACTGTGAACGGGGTGCCGGTAGGGGAGTTGTTGCCTGCGGAGACGATCGCCGCGATCGTAGAGCGGACGAAAAACGCCGGTGCGGAGGTAGTTAATCTGCTGAAGACCGGGTCGGCCTTCGTTTCACCGGCCGTGTCGGCGCTTGAAATGGCGCAGGCCTATTTACAGGACAAGCGGCGATTATGCGTATGCGCCGCGCAGTGCAACGGCGAATACGGCGCGCAGGGCTATTACATAGGTGTGCCGGTTATTATCGGTTCCGGCGGAATCGAGAGGATCGTCGAACTCAAACTTAATGCCGCGGAGCAGGCGGCATTCGCTAATTCATGCCGTCATGTGCGGGAGATGATCGATGCCGTCCAGTGGTAACCTTCACTATTTTTGGCTGCGCCGCCTCCACTCGCTGCTGGGGCTCGCGCCGATCGGCGTCTTTCTGCTGGAGCATTTCTGGTCGAACTCGCATGTCTTCCATGGCCCCGCCGCCTACGACAAGATGGTGGCGGACCTCTGGGCGATGCCTCTGCTCATCTGGCTGGAGGTCGGCTTAATTTTTTTACCGATCCTTTTCCATGTGGCGTTGGGATTGGTAATCACCTATACCGCCGCCAATAATTTTATCCAGTACGGCTACTATCGCAACTGGATGTATTTTTTCCAACGGGTCACCGGGATCCTGGCGCTCGGTTTCGTGGCGTATCATGTCTGGACGACGCGTGTGGCGGTGGCCATGGCCGACCGTCTGATCACATTTCGAGACATGCAGGTGCAGCTTCAGCCGGCATGGGCGCAGTGGGTCTACGGGATCGGAATCGTAGCGGTCTGTTTTCACTTTGCTAACGGGATCGCCACGTCGCTGATTACGTGGGGGATCACGGTGAGCCCGAAATCGCAGCGGGCGGCCAGTGTCGCGTGTTGGATTTTCTTCGTAGCGATGAGCGCATGGGGGCTGCAGATCTTGTGGGAGTTTATGTAATATGGCCGCGAAACCACAATTTGTCGTAATTGGCGGCGGATTGGCGGGCCTGATGACGACGATCAAGATCGCCGAGGCCGGTTTCCCCGTGCAGATATTTTCTACCGTCCCCTGCCGTCGTTCCCACTCCGTCTGTGCCCAGGGTGGTATCAACGCATCGGTCAATACAAAGGGGGAGGGGGATTCCCCTCAGCAGCACTTTTACGAGACGATCCTAGGCGGGGATTTCCTGGCCAACCAGGAATTGCCGAAGGGGATGTGCGAGGCGGCCCCGGCGATAGTCTTCATGTTCGACCGGATGGGGGTGCAATTCAATCGGACGCCTGAGGGAAACCTAGATTTTCGCCGGTTCGGCGGGACGCTCTATCATCGTACCGCGTTTGCCGGATCGACCACCGGCCAGCAACTGATCTATGCGCTGGATGAACAGGTCCGCCGCCACGAGGCGGGTGGACTGGTCCAGCGGTTCGAGGGGTGGGAATTTCTATCGCCAGTGTCGGCCGATGGCCCACGGTGTGTCGGGGTCGTCGCCCAAAACCTCCATACGATGGAGATTCGCGCCTTTCGGGCCGATGCGGTCATTATGGCAACCGGCGGGGTAGGCGCGATCTACGGTCGTTCCACGAATTCGGTAAATTGCACCGGCTCGGCCCAGTCGGCCTGCTATCAACAGGGGGCCGTCTATGCCAACGGCGAGTTCATCCAGGTCCATCCGACCGCTGTGCCGGGCGAGGACAAGACTAGGCTTATAAGCGAAGGAGTGCGGGGCGAAGGGGGGCGCGTCTGGGTCCCGAAGGACGGGAAGCCTTGGTACTTTTTGGAGGAGTGGTACCCTAAATACGGCAATCTTGTCCCGCGCGATGTCGCCTCGCGTGCAATTTATAAAATCGTCTATGAACTGAAACTAGGCGTTAACGGCCAACCTATTGTCTATCTGGACGTCACGCACATCCCCCGCGATCGACTCGAGCGAAAACTTGCCGGGATCCTGGAGATCTATGAAAAATTTATCGGCGATGACCCGGCCAAGATCCCGATGAAGGTCTTCCCCGGAGTTCACTATACTATGGGTGGGCTCTGGATCGACGATCGGCACATGACGAACATCCCCGGCCTCTTCGCGGCTGGGGAGTGCGACTATCAGTACCACGGCGCTAATAGGTTGGGCGCCAACTCGCTCCTTTCATGTGTCTACGGTGGCATGGTAGCCGGACCGGCGGCGGTGGTGTACGCCAAGGGGTTGACAAATGGAGCCTATGCTCCGCCGCCCTCTTTGTTAGAGCAGGCGGCAAGGCGAGAAAGGGAATATACGGCACGGTTGCTCAAAATGGACGGGCCGGAAAATCCGCATATCCTGCACGATGCCATGGGTAAGATGATGATCGAACACGTCACGGTGGTGCGCCACAACAAGTCCCTTGAGGCAACCGACAGTCAGCTCTGCGAGTTGCAGCAGCGATGGCAGAAGATCGGTCTGCCGGACCGCGGCGGATGGGCCAATGCAGAAGTCCTATTCGCACGTCAACTCTACAATATGTTGCAGCTGGCGCGCGTGATCACGCGTGGGGCGCTTGCGCGCAACGAGAGTCGCGGCGCGCATTACAAGCCGGACTTCCCAGATCGCAACGATGCCGAGTGGCTGAAGACCACCAAGGCCAGCTGGACGGCGGATGGGCCGCGACTGGAGTACGAACCGGTAAATATCAAATATATCGAGCCGAAATTGCGGAGTTACGTGTAAATGACGACGATCCGGTTAAAAATCAGACGGCGGGAACGACCCGACACTTCCGGCTATTGGGAGGAGTTCGATGTCCCATATCGTCAGCACATGAATATCATTTCGGCCCTGCAGGCGATACGGAGGAGTCCAGTGAATGCTGCCGGAGAGACGACCAAGCCTGTCGTCTGGGAATCGAATTGCCTGGAGGAGGTGTGCGGGGCCTGCACGATGGTGATCAACGGGAAGGTTCGCCAGGCCTGCAGTGCGCTGGTGGACAAGCTCGAGCAGCCGATTACGCTAGAACCGATGAGCAAGTTCCCCTGCGTCCGCGATCTTATCGTCGATCGCTCAGCCATGTTTTCCACGCTCAAAAAGATCAGGGCGTGGATTCCGATCGACGGGACGCACAATTTGGGTCCCGGCCCTAAGATCGCGCCTAGCGTGCAGGAAAAGGCCTACGAATACTCCCGTTGCATGACCTGCGGGTGTTGCGTGGAGGCCTGCCCGCAATTCAACGATCGCTCGCCGTTCATCGGCGCCTTCGCCTTCGGTCAGGTAGAGCTGTTTAACAGCCACCCTACGGGCGCACTAAATAAATACGAGCGGCTCGATGCCATCATGGGGCAGGGTGGAATCACCGACTGCGGAAATGCCCAAAATTGCGTGCGCGCCTGCCCTAAACAGATCCCCTTAACCGACGCCATCGCAGGGCTTGGCTGGGAAACCACCAAGCGCGCGATACATAAGTTATTGAAATAACTAATATTATTTGCGGTTGTATATTGTATTCGATTCGAATACAATATGTGCGATGCTGAAGACTCAACTACAAACTGTGCGTTTAGCGCCCAAGGAAAAGGCCCTTGTCGAGGCGTATATCCAACAAAACCCTATTTTTGAGAGTTTTTCCTCACTGGCCCGCGTGGCAACGCTTTCCTTCATTGGGGAGGCTGGGAATATCCAGTTACGGCCGGTGAAAGGAGGGCACCGCGGGTCGCGTCCATCGTTTCTCTGGGATTACGATCTGACCGAGGTCCAGGTGCGAGAGTTGCTGGCGAGGCCCGGAATGACCGGCGAAAAACGGTGGCTCATCGGGAGGATTCTGGCGGAGGCTAGGTTCGAGGAGGTCTTTTCGTATCTCACGGTGGACGATATTCAGCGAGCCCTGCCCCATCTGCGCCTGCGCCCGAACGTCCGAGAGAGGTGGACCTATGCCATCGATCGGTGGACCCGATCGCACTAATCCGGAGATCTTAACGCCCCTCCAACAGTTATTCATGCGTGGGCTCTTTGCCGACGCCTGGTTTCGGCAACATTTTTATCTGACTGGGGGGACCGCGGTGGCCGCCTTTTATCTGTTCCATCGTTATTCGGAAGGTCTGGATTTCTTTAGCCATGGTGTCGAGCTGACGCCGATTCCTGCGTTAATCGAGACGGTGAGCACACAGCTGCAGGTGCCGGCGGAATCGGTGCAATCGCACCGAACGTTCCTTCGGTATCGGATCGGGGAGGATCTGAAAATTGATGTCGTCGGCGATGTGGAGGTCCGCATCGGTGCGCCGGAGTTGCGGGGCGATTTTATGGTGGACTCGCTCAAGAATATCGCGGTGAATAAGGTCTGCACGATCTTGGGCCGGTTCGATGCGAAGGATTACGTAGACCTGTTTTTTATTTTGAAAGAAAATCCCTTCGACATCTTTGACCTGCTACGCCTCGGACAACAGAAAGACGGGGGATTAGAGCCCTTTATTTGGGCCTCCCTCATTGCGGACGTGACCAAGCTAAAGGTCTTTCCGAAAATGATCCGCCAAGTGACACCGGAAGAGCTTCATGCCTTTTTTCTCACCCTGCGCGACACAATCCTTGAACGGCTCAACCCTCAAGCCCCCTAGAGCTTACGGCCACCGGACGGTGGCGGGGGTGAGCACGTAGGGCGAGGTGCCATCCGATAATGCCGTGGCCTGGTTCCAGCCCCATTCCCACACGGCGCCGTCGGTCGTCCGTGCAAGCGAGAGGTTGTTGGCGGGCCCTGCACTAAGTCTCGTGGCGGTCGTGAGCGGGCTGGTTTGGATAGGTGTCCTTTTGCCCGTACTCACAGCGGTGCCGTCTCCCAGTTGAGCCAGTGCGTTGCTCCCCCAGGCCCAGACCGTTCCGTCTCCCTTTACAGCCATGGACCAGCTTGGGCCCGCAGCAACTGCTATCGCGCCGGTCAAGCCGCTTACCTGCACTGGTGTTGTCCTCTGCGTCGTAGTCCCGTCGCCAAGTTGCCCGCTCGTGTTCTGTCCCCACGCCCAGACCGTGCCGTCGTTCTTCACCGCAATCGAGTGTCGCGCCCCAGCTGCGATCCCGATGACATTGGTGAGCCCGCTCACCTGTACCGGGGCGGTGCGTTGCGTAGTGGAGTTATCGCCAAGTTGTCCGTTCCCGTTAAGCCCCCAGGCCCAGACGGTTCCGTCGCCCTGTAGGGCCAGGGCATGCCGGTTGCCGCCTGCAACTGCAATCACGTTCGCTACCGTATTGACCTGGGCTGGGATGCCCGGATTAGTCAGCCCACCGTTGCCCAGTTGCCCGTTGCTATTAGATCCCCACGCCCAGAGCGCGCCGCCCTTGATGGCATAGGCGCTAAATTCTGCCGCGGCTATCGCTGTGCCCCCTGTGAAATTACCTCCAACAGATAACGGAGTAGTCACATCTGCGCCGGCCGCACCGATCCCCAGCTCCTGCGAGCTGTTGATCCCCCAGACCCAAACCGTCCCGTCATTCTTCAGCGCCACGGAAAATTTGCCACCGGCCGCAACGTCGATGATCCCCGTAAGACTGCTTACGCTCGCCGGCACGCTGTGATCGGTAGTTGTCCCGTTTCCCAGTTGGCCGTTCTGATTTACGCCCCACGTCCAGACCTTTCCGTCGCTAGTCCGCGCGAGCGAATGGCGTCCACCGGTTGCCATGGTCGTCACCGCCGAAAGGTTGCGCACGGCGTTCGGCCTATATGCCGCATACGTGGCGCTTCCGTCTCCCAGCTGGCCGTAGAAATTGTATCCCCACGCAATGATCGATCGGTCGGTCTTGATGGCGAGCGCGTGGCTCCCTCCGGCAATGATGTTGGTCACAGCAGGGACGGATGCCGACCGTACAGGGATGGCGCGGTTGGTACGGGTCCCATCGCCCAGTTGCCCGCTCGAGTTATAACCCCAGCCCCACACGGTGCCATCGGCCTTGTAGGCAAGACCGAAGTTATCGCCAACGGCGATTGCGGTCACTCCCGTGAGACCGCTTACTTGCACCGGCGTTGTGCGCTGTGTGGCGGTGCCGTCTCCCAGCTGATTGTTGGTATTTGTACCCCACGCCCAGACGGTCCCGTCACTCTTCAGCGCTACCGAATTATTGAGCCCAGCGGCAATGGCGATAGCCCCCGTAAGGTTAGACACCTGCACCGGCGTTGTCCGCTGCGTTATGCTTCCGTCTCCCAACTGACCGCTGGCATTTAGTCCCCATGCCCACACGGTCCCGTCGTTGCGAAGTGCCAGCGAGTGGCTGCCGCCGCACTCGATTGCCGTAATATTGGTTAAGCTACTTACTTGTATCGATGTTGCACGGTCCGTCGTTGTTCCGTCGCCCAACCGCCCGTTGCCGTTAAATCCCCACGCCCGGATTGTGCCGTCGCTGAGAAGCGCCAGCGCATGATTGAGGCCCGCAGCGACGGCTGTTATGCTGGCGAGATTGCTCACCTGCACCGGCGTTGTGCGATCGGTCGTTGTGCCGTCGCCTAATTGATTCGTGTTGTTGGCTCCCCAGCTCCAGACAGTGCCGTCGCTACGAACGGCAAGGGAGAAGAGGTTTCCTGCCCCGACCGATTGCACACTCCCTAAGTTGCTTACCCTCACAGGCGTGTTTCGATCGGTCGTAGCGCCGTCCCCTAACTGGCCATTGGAATTAAATCCCCACGTCCACACAGTTCCATCCGTGGCAGCAACTACTGTATGACCTCCGCCCCCAGCTATGGCTGCCGGCGGCGCGGTCTCCGTACGGAAGCTGAAGCTAACGACGCTTGCCATGGCATTCCCCACCGCGTCCTTGACCCCGGTCGTCAGCGTCACCGTGTAGGTAGTGAAGTAGTTAAGCGATTGATTCGGAGTGAATGTGGCCACGCGATCCTTATACGCGATCGTCCCGTTTATGGCCGCCCCGTCGCTAGTGACACGAAAGGTATCCGCGGTGATCGTCGTCCCATCCATCTCCTCGCTAAACGTTACGGTTACCACCGCGTTGACCGCGACCCCCTTGGCCCCGTCAGCCTGGCCGGTAAGCACGACCGTCGGTGCCGTGGTGTCGACCGTCGTGACCGCCCGGCCATCGGCACCCGTATCACCCGTAGTTGTATCGGTTGGACACGATTCGGCGAGCAGAACAGCTAGCGCCGCTTCCGGCGGCGGGGCGGCAGATGAACATGAGCCATTTGTGCAGACATACGAGAGGCATTCCAGATTTCCCTTGCAGGTCTCGCCATAGGCTTTAAGTGTGAGCGTAGCTTCTCCCTCCGCCTTTGAGCAAAACTCATGGTTGGTCGCCGGGTCGAGTCGGCAGAGGCCAGAGGAACACTGGCTGTTCTCCGTACAGAGGGCGCCTAATTGCCGGCCGCTACCGCTGACATCCATCGAGACGCAGAGGTTTTGCGGGCTACAGACAGAACCGCCGGCGCAATCGGTGCTTGCCGTGCATAGGACGGTCGCACTACCGAGCGATCCGCCAAGGACGCCGACATTCAAGATGTTGCGAATCGTCGACTCGCTTCCGCTTGCGAAGGCCTCCGGCCGCGCGAATACCGCCTGCACGATCTCCGATGACTTATCCTTGAGATAAGCAAGCTGTGCCGGATTGTCCTTGGCCTTGGCTATCGTGCTGCAGATCCCCTTCAGATGCGTCGCTACACCGTCGGCAGCGACACCTTCCCAGGCCGCGCTCTTAAGGAGTTTATAGAGGACCTTGGAATCGCTCTGCTTGCAATCTTCTTCTCCTGTCGCCTCGGCCAGCGCCAATGCCGCTGAGGACTTCTTGAGAAATGCCCCAGCGTCTCCCCCCTGCTCGGCGATCGCTTCTTTTAAGACGCTCAGTGCAACTGCCGGGCTGGCGCGCACTTTTTTATTTCCGGTTGCATCAAGATTCCCTACATAAGTGGCCAACGCACCCCAGGCAGCACTCCCTTTCTGCTTGAACGTAGCGAAGGCCTCGGTGTCGCGCAGCAGTTCGTTGATCGCTGCTGCCCCCTCCTTGGCCTGCATGATTGCCTGATCGATCGCCACGCCTGACACCGCGGACCATTGTGTTAGCGCACCTCCATCTCCGTGTGTGATCAGGTGCAAGTCGCGATAAGCATTGCCTGAGGAGAAACGTCCCTCCGCCAATGCGGAACGAAAGGCCTCCCGCAATGCCAGTATGGCGCCCTCGGCATTGGCGGTGCCGGCCGTGCCGGTTGTCCCGATCATCTGTCGCACGGTGGCCAGGACCCCCTGCGGCACACAGCCCCCCTTGGCTGCGGACGACGCAGCGCCGGCAGTGTCTTCCAGGCTCCCGCCGCACGTGTCGAGAAAGAGCTGGGCCTCTACAGTCGAGTCGGGATCAGTGGTGCCGACGTCAACGGAGCTACCGGGACAGGCGCCGAGCACCTCGCACTTGGCGATCCCCAACTCCTCACTCGTCACGACTAGGGTGGCGTTCGGCAGCAGGTCCCCATCTACGGCGAATATGCACTGGCTGTTCGCATCGGAAGTCGCCGTGCCAAGCTCGGTCCCGTCCCAGGTCGTCAGCCGGCACTTGTACCCGGCGCCGACCGCCGTGTCCGTGGCCTCCGCCGCCTTCTGAATCGACGCACTCTTAGTGACAATACTTGAGGTGGCTACCGCAGGGCGCTCCAACGTGGTGATTACCAACGTGGTGCCGGTAGCGGTCTCACCGTCTACACCTGTGCCGCAACCTACCTGGCCTGCCAGCAATCCGATAACGAGCACCGTCACCACCCATCCCACACAGCGCATACGAAAACCTCCAGCCGCAAGGGCCAAAAGTTCTAAAATG
>JACPFG010000005.1:4738-8770 GCA_016183125.1 Deltaproteobacteria bacterium | reverse complement strand
ATGAGCATAAAACATGCCATGTTAGCTTTTGAGATGATGCCCTGATATCAACCGGTTAAGGATCTAAAGTATGGAGCGGTTCTTAACGGGATGGGTCATTCGGAACGCCATTTATCCGCGTTGATAGAGGCACATGGGACATCTGTTGCTATCTCGCAGAAACAATGAGTTAATTTAGCGGTGAATCTTGCCTACGGATTCATTCTCATCCATGCGAGGAGGGTCTAATCATACCCGGTCGAAATGGATGGACACCACCCGAAAAGCCGATTCCGGATGGTGTGTGGAGGGATCCGCTTACGGGAAGAGGCTTATTCCGTAACGGCTTTGCAATCTCTCGATCACTGCCTGGATCTTGGCGGCATTGAAATTATCCGCGCCGACCCTCTGGGCCTGTTCTTGCGCCAGATTCGCTTCCCACTGATCGATCCGCTGGTTAAAATAGGCCGTGAATTCATCCACCTTCTGATGGACCAGCGCAATCTGTTCGTTCATTGCCGCATCTGAGGCCGATCGCACCGCTGCCTCGTCTTCAATTTGTGCAGCCACCGCCGCAAACCCCGCATCGACATAGCTGCGCAACTCGTCTATCACCGCCAGCAGCTCCGTCCTGACCGCGGCTATCTCTCCGTGGATATGTTCGTGAAGGGCATTCAGATCTATCCCATTGACCGCTGCTTGCAAGGCGCCGACGTTGCTGCTCAACGTCGTTACGCTTTGGCTTACCGGCGCGATCTTGCCGTCCACCGTGGCCAGGATGGCATCCGGATCGAACGCTGCTGCCTGAGCGGAGAGGGCGGCCAACTTCGCATCGGTCGCCGATCTAAACGCGCCGAGTTCGTCATTAAGACCGCCGACCTGGGCAGCCAGCCCATCTATCTTGGCATCTACGTGGACATGGAGCGGATCAAGTAACGCGTCGACTTCGTCGAACAAGACGGCCTCCAGCGGCAGGTCCTCTGCCTTCAGCACCGCACAGCGCGGCCATTTGTGCGACGGCAACTCGTTTTCCGAGACCCTGACCTCTTGGTTTCCACGCACGGCAAATATGGATAGGATCAGCCCGGTGCTCGGAGGGTCGCTCCATAGCGCGTTCCATCCATCTGGATTTCCTTCCCCAGCGTGGATCTCGGCCACCCCCTGTTTGTAATAGCCTAACCCCACAGACTCCTCGTAGAGGAGACTGCCCTGTGCCAGGTCCAAGATCTGGATCCGCGTGGGCAACGATTCCCCGTTGGCGGGGAAGCCGGAGCCTACGAAGATGCTCCACTGTTCGGGTCGGCAGGATGGAGCGGAGTCTTGGGCTATGGCGTATCTGTTGGATATGACAAGAAAGGAGGCGAGCGTTAAGACTCTTAAACATACAATCGAGTGGTGTTGCATTTCGGTTTTCACCTCCTTCCAAAAAAACGGGTTAATTGCATTCTACAGTCAGAGTCGAATAATACAATGGGTAAACGGTAATAAGTGAAAAATATTTTATTGAGTTAAAAAACACCCATTGTTACATCTGTGCCGCTTCGTCATAATGGCGCTACGATCTTGTCCGAATTGAGCCTTTATGCGACTTTGTAAAGTATTCGGCCTCCTGTTTTTTGTCGTCTCTTTGCCGCCCTCTCTTATTTATGCTCAGCAATCCGTGGTACCGATCGCGGCAGATGAGGATTCGGATGGCATCTGCACCGATGGATTAACCGATCCCACTTGTACCGGGGCATTCGACAACTGCCCCAACGTCGGTAATCCCAGCCAACTCGATAGCGAGGCGTACGCACCGTCGGGCGCGAATGGGATGTCTCCCGGCTTTATGCCGACGGGGATTGATGTGGCTGCCGACTCAGGGCGGGTCTATGTCGCCGACCAATCCTTTGCCCCCGGGATCGCAGTGCTCGATGCCGATCTCAACATATTGTTTTCGTGCCCGACGCAGATGCCGGGGGAGGGGCCGTTCAAGATTGCGGTGAATACGGATGAGACAAAAGTAGCGGTGATCGATCGCGGATTTTCCGCGCCGATTTTGCATGTGTACGGCATTGATCACGCGGCCAAGTCGTGCGTCCTCGAATCGGTCGTCGAGACGATCGACTCCCCGCTGGCCGTCGACATCGATGCGACCGGCAATATCTATTGGTGCACATTCAATACCTGTCAAAAACTGGACCCCGCGGGCAACGCGCTGTTTGCATTCGGCGGGGCCTGCCTCTGTGACGGGAGCTTCTGCACCGATCCGGATGGTGCGGGACCGCTGAAACTCGGCGATGGCCAGTTTCATATCGCCGCCGGCATTGCGGTCGCGCCGAACGGCGATATCTATGTTGCCGATTCGCCGGAACTCTCGTGGCCGATCCCGAGCGGGAGCCCCACGTGCCAATCACAACCGCGGATCCACAGCTTTACCCCGGAGGGGAATGTCCGCGCCGCTTTTGGGGGGAGCGGCACGGCCCCGGGCACGCTGGATGTCATTACGGATCTGGCTGTTGATGCCAATGGGGTAGTGCACGTCGCAAGTCTTCACTTTACGAACGGGGTTGCAAGCCGGTTGCAGCGCTTCACGCCCGCAGGGACGTTCATAATGGGGCTCTCCTCCATTCAAAGTGGCGCATTGGCCAATCCGCTGGATGTTGCGGTGGCGCCGACAGTCTTTGCGATGACACCGGGGAGCCGTTATCCAGGTCCTGTCTACACGGCCGATCCCAATGGTCCCCTCGGCAGCTTCATCAACCGCTTTACGGCGGGCGATGGGGCGGGCGATGCCTGCGACAACTGTGTGGCCGTGTTCAATCCGGACCAGGCCGATGTGGATGGGGACGGTCTCGGCGACGCGTGTGACAATTGCGTGGGCGTAGCCAATCCGGACCAGGCCGATGCGGATGGCGATGGCAGCGGAAATGCCTGCGACGCCGACGATGATAACGACGGCGTGTTGGACACGGCCGATGCCTTCCCGCTAGATGCCGCCGAATGGAAGGATAGCGACTTGGACGGGGTGGGGGATAACAGCGACGCGGCTCCATTGGATCCGACGATCAGCAAGGATAGTGATGGCGATGGCGTGGGGGATTCCGCCGATGCCTTTCCCAATGATCTGAAGGAGTGGGCGGATGCCGATTTGGATGGCATCGGCAATAATGCCGATATCGACGACGACAATGACGGGGTGACGGATACCAAGGACAATTGCCCAGTGATCGCGAATGACGACCAGCTCGACAACGGTGGAAAACTGACGAAGGGCGATGTCTGTGAAGATAGCGATGGCGATGGCAAATTCGATGCCGTAGATCCCTGCCCCGATGACCCGGCCAACGATGCCGATGGGGACGGTGCCTGCGCGGGTCCCACAAGCACGGGGAGCCTGCTCCCCGGCGATTTATGTCCCACAACGCCCAACCCCCGCCGGGAAAATAGCGATTCCTTTCACGGTGTCCTCAACGAGGCGTTCGCGGCCTATGGGCTCAAGGACATCGCGCATGCGGCATTTTCCAGTGTCTACCTGCAATCCGTGGCCGTGGATCCCGGGAATGGCGACCTCCTCTTTACGGCCCATTTTTATCATCCCTCGTTTGCCAACCTGATCAAGAATAGCATCTTCCGGTTTGATAAAAATGGGGTCTTCGTGGCGCAGCATCTCCAAACCCAGGCGTCGGTCGGGGAAATAACTACGTTGCAGCATGTGACGGGGATCGCCGCGGACTCGGTGGGAAATATTTATACCGCCAACCCGGGCAATAACAGCATCGTCGTCTTCACCCACAATCCCGATCATACACTGACTTTCAAGTACGCCCTCTGCGGCAATGCGATCGCATCGAGCGAGGCCGCATTTAAGGATCTGCAGGCGGCCGGCGGCCTGGGGCGGTGCCCCAACGGATTCTTCACGGCCGGCGCAGAGCTCGATCATCCCTATCAAGTCTCCGGACCTGCGCACGTCGCGGTCGGGAAGGCGGCCTATTGGGGCGGAGGGGAAGTGCTCGTCGTCGGTGACCGCGGCGGCGGGCAGATCCGCGTCTTCAGCGGCATCGGGGGCGCGGC
>JACPFG010000005.1:1504-4723 GCA_016183125.1 Deltaproteobacteria bacterium | reverse complement strand
TCACAGTACCGGAAGTAAAGGAACCGACCGGTGTCGCGGTCGACGCTGATGGATTAATATACGTGAGCGACACCTATAGCGATAGCGCGCGTGATACCCGCCTGGCCGTTGTCCATCCAGCGGGTCGATTGGTGCGCTTCGCGGAGATCAAGACGCCGAAACTCGACAACAAGGAAGAACCATACGGATTGGCGGTCGATCCCGTCACTAAATATCTCTGGGTGACACGCCCCAAGACGCTGGATAAGGGGAAGGCCCTGGTTCAGGTCTATGATTCGCAACTCAACTTGCTCGGCACAGCCGTTCCCACGACATCGATTGGCGAGTACGGCAATTATTTCAACGTCGCCATTCAGGGCGTGCATGGCCTTGCGCTGAACCGCGGCGCAGACGGCGCCAATCGGGTAATGTATCCAAACCCAAAAAATATCAAGGCGGTGATCCGCGTGGCGGATCGCGTGGCCGATGCATGCGATCTCTGTCCGGCCACGTCGGACCCGCCCGAGGTAGGGGCCTGCGATCCGGCGGGGACGGCGACGGTCGTCGTTGGTGATCCGTCGTCGGGCTATTCCGGCGTCCTTGCAACGCCGGACGGGATGGCATCGTTTACCGTACCCGCTGGGGCCTTGCCGGATGGGACGGCGCTTTCGATTACGGAGATGCCGACATCGAGCACGGGTGAGTTTGTCCTCACGGGCGGCGATTCCGCCTCCGTGATAGGCAAGTGGATCCTGACGCCCGATGGCACGGTCTTCACCCCATGCGACAAGTTCAATACAAAGGACATGAACCAATCGGGGTGCGGTTCCGCCACGTTCCGTTGGGCCGACAGTGACAATAACGCGGTGGTGGACGGAACCAGCGTGAACGAGAACTTCCTCAAGATCACGCGAAATGGCGGCGTCTACAGTTGTCAATGTCAGCAAGAATTTTACCCCGCCGATTCGGCGTCCGGCGGTTGTCCGAACCTGATCGAAAATAATGGGAATGACTGTCGGCCGAAGACCGCCCTGAGCGATCCGGACGACGATTTTGTCGTCCGCATTGCGGGCTGGTCGGAGTTTGCGCTGGTTGGTCCCTACGATGGGGACGCCGACGGGGTGTCCGATCGATACGATGGCACGGTTGACAATTGCGTGAACCTCCCCAACCCCGGCCAGGCCGACCTAGACGGAGACGGCATCGGCGACGCCTGCGATATCCTTGAGCCGGCGGACTGCGAGCTCATTGTGAGGAAACGTGTGACTTGGAAGACTGCCGGGGCACAGACGGCAGCGCTCAGTCAGTGTCAACAATTAGTAAGTTTGGATGCCGAGACAAAGGATGCCCGCAGTGCCTGCGTTGCCAAGTGCCAGGCACTGCAGAGCATTGCGCGGAATACGGCCGTCAGCGGACGACAATATGTCGTCGATTACTGTGCCGCGATTGTGGCGCGGATGGAACGCGAGGAGGTATGCGTGCCCTGAGCGAGCTCGGAGCTTGTCGAAGGGCGAGTCGAAGGGCGCGTATGTGATGAGGGAGTTATGTGGAGGCATATGAGACGATTGATCGTCACGATGATGCTGCTCGCTGTTGGGTTTGCACTGCCGGTTCGGGGGGAGGCCGGCAGCCTCGATGAGGTTGCTGCTGCCGTCGAGATGGCAGCCCAGCAAGGGGGCCTCAGCGACCCCGATCTGAAGGCGATGGCGCTGGAATTGATTGCGCGGGCTAGGGGGACAGACTCCGAGACTGAGGCCGCCCTCCGGCGGGCGATCATTGACCTACTTACCGCCTATGCCAATGCCGGTATCACCGAAGCCGCCGCCGTTGACCTCATCCGCCTGGCACAGCCTTGAACGCAACTTCTGGGTTGACGCGTGCCGAAAATAAGGGGAGAGGGGGATCATGCGGTGCATTCGTTGGTCGGGGATGATTGTCCTATTGCTCGTAGTTTTCCTGATCGGGTGCCGTGGCACGGATGGCGGGGTCGCTGGGTCACAAGAAGATCAAAATCAGGTTCAGCAACAAAATGCCGGTAGTGATGATGACGGCGATAATGCGAACCTCAATCCGGCTCCGAAACCCGAACCCGGGCCTGGCCCCGGACCGGAACCCGAACCAAAACCTGAACCGACACCTGAACCAAAACCTGAACCCGAACCTGCCCCCGGACCGGCTCCTTCCCCAGGTCCCACGCCCACACCGGAACCACCACCGGATACAGATACGGACAGCGACGGTATCGGCAACGCCGCCGATACAGATGACGATGCGGATGGGATTCCAGATGTTCACGATAAATGCCCGTTGGTTGCTAATCCCGATAACGCCAATAGCGATGGGTTAAACGATGGGGGCGATCTCTGCGATGTCTGTCCGGCAACGATCAATCCCCCCAGTACGCGGGCGTGCGATCCCAATCTTGTCGCCGCGAAACTCTGCGATGCCGCGGGGTGTGCGTTGGAGGTCCCCGGAAAGATACGCCTCGTGATCACGGCGGGGACACTTGCTAAACCGACCTCTATTTCGATCACAGGGAAACCGGCTTCGTTTTCCGGGACTGGTATTGTAGACCTGAGGCGCCACGATGCATTCGGGGGGCCGATGGTCATTCTTTCTTCGTGGATCTTAAGACCCTTGGGCACCACCTTTACGCCGTGCTATAAATTGGACGATCCGACCACGCCCGAACTCAACGAGGTGGCCGATCCTGCATCCAACACCGCGTGTGTGGAAGGGGCGCTCTGGTGGACCGACGCCGATGCCAACGGTTGCGTTGACACCGTGCTAGGTGCCGATACGTGCGGGGATGGGAGCAATCAAGAGATCTCGGAGCGCCTCCTGGCCGTTTATAAGGATAATGAGGGGTACACGTGTCTCTGTCAGACCGAGTACGATCCGGAAGACCCAGAGAACGGCGGCTGCTCCAAGTTTGGGGAACCCAACGGCAATATGTGCGTGAAGAACCTGGGCGGAGGGATCTATGACATGGCAGACCCCGCCCCCGCCAACCAATTCCGCTTCCGGATAGACAAGTTCTGAATCGAAATTTTGTAATAAAAATTCTACTGTGAGGCTATGGGGACAAGGAAAACCCCTGGCAGGACATCCCTCTTCTCGTCAAACCGATGATCAATGCGGTAGAGAACTTTCGCGTCCTTCGCGCCGAGCGCTTTTTTGTATACCGTAGTGCTAAAGGTCCCTTCTTGAATTCCTGGGATGTCACTGTCGCCAAGATCG
>JACPFG010000005.1:0-1437 GCA_016183125.1 Deltaproteobacteria bacterium | reverse complement strand
GGCATAGACTAGATGCCGGCTGTCCTGAAACCAGGAAAACTGCTTCGCTAAATCTTCGTGCGCTGGCGCTATTGTCGTTGGACCAACGAAGAGACGCTTCTTCGTCCCATCAATATTCACGACAAAGATTTTGCCCGGCCAGGCCGGCCATTGACGGTAGGCCACCTTGCGGCCATCAGGAGAGATGGAGGCATAGATCGTGTGTTGTGTGTCATGATCGACATTTGGATTGTGATCCACCGGCACCCTAAGACCTGTCGGCCGTTTGGACCCCCCTTTTTCCACGAGATAGAAAACCCAGGCATCGCCCTCTCGCAGGAAAAATCCTAACACGCCGTTGGGGCTCTCCGAGGCTATGTGAGGAGCCGGCTCTACCGCCGACGGTGATTCCGAATGGATATGGAGTGGACAAATCACCATGAGCGAGAAGAGACCTAGCCATGGGACAAAGGAGTTCCTCATAGGGAATCCATACTTTCCTAACGTGGCCCGGCACGCTCCGGTTTTTCGGCGCCGTGTTTTTCGACGAAGCGTTTGATGTCCTCGATATGCTCCAGGACAAGCTTGGCCTTCTTGACCCCGAACTGGAACGGGAACCGATCCTCCGGCGTGTTTTTCAGCACGAGCATCGGATTCCCCTTGTATTCCCCCTCTTCAACGATGGCCATAATCCCTCCTTAGTCCAATGAACTACGTGACGGCGTGATGCGGGCACTATCACAAAACCGAGCATGTGCAAAGGGAGTGTTTTTAAGAAGTCATTGGCACCAGGGTATTTTCCGCCTTTGCCGGGTTATCGGATACCGGCCTGATTGCGCCTCCCTATGTTTTATATAATTCCAAATAAAACAGAGGGTTCTGCCGTTGAACGAGTCACCCCACTGCTTCCGCTAGTGGGTCATTATAACCAGCGAAGGACATATGTTAAACATCAGACGCCTATCCATTTGGATTTATAAAGATATTTTACGATCCTGGTGGCATGTCTTATGCTTCGATCATAAGTACAGGGGGGAGGGGGCGATGCACGTTGCGTTTGCGGTGGTCTCCATCGAAGGTGCCGGGCCTTTTAGTCGCAGCGATCGTGGCAGCTGTTGCCACCGGTTGCGGCGGAGAAAGTGGCAGTGCCATATCTGAATTGCCGTCTGCCACTGAGTCTACGATTCAAGTGACGGGGACCGCGTTAGCGCCAAGCGCCGCGGCGGATATTATCGGAAAGGCCATAGGCACAACCATCTTAAATGATATCGCCGTCGGCAATGCTACCTGCACACTATATAACATGGCAGGCGAGTCCGTCGGATCGGCTACTACTGAGGCCGGCGGGACCTTCGCGATTTCCGCGAGGCAGCATGCACTCAGGCCACCCAATGCCACTGGGGCTACCTGGACGATGCCGGTCAAGTGCGTATGCGCCAATGCCGACGGCACCGTGCA